>NZ_CP060039.1:1594351-1913221 GCF_014211915.1 Burkholderia cenocepacia
ATCGTCGACAATCCGCGCAAGCTGAAGATCGTCGAACTCGACGCGGCGCAGATTCCGCGCTCGCTCGGCGACGTCGACGCGGCCGCGATCAATACCAATTACGCGATGGAAGCGGGGTTGAAACCGAAGCAGGACGCGATCGCGATCGAGGGCCCGAGCGGCCCGTACGCGAACATCCTTGCGATCCGTGAGGGGGACCGGAACAAGCCGTGGGTCGCCAAGCTGATTGCGGCGTATCACTCGGCCGACGTGAAGCAGTTCATCGAAGGCAAGTTCGGCGGCGCGGTCATCGCCGCCTGGTAACGGGGCGGAGCACGGGACGCCCGGCGGGATTAGAGTCGATGATCGAAAACCCGGGCTTTGCGTCCGGGTTTTTTCTCTTTTAAAATAGAACGACCGTTCGCTATCATTGGCGCGTCGCCAAGAAGCGGTATCCTCGACAACCATCATGGTTGGGTCCGCCTGGCCGCGCAGTCATGAGGCCTCGCTATAAAATGGCCTCTGGTCGTATTCGTAACTTTGGAGCGTGTGCATGAAAATCCTGGTGCCAGTGAAAAGAGTGGTCGATTACAACGTGAAGGTCCGCGTGAAGTCGGACAACACGGGCGTCGACATCGCGAACGTGAAGATGTCGATGAACCCGTTCGACGAAATCGCGGTGGAAGAAGCGGTGCGCCTCAAGGAAGCAGGCGTCGCGACCGAAGTGATCGCGGTGTCGGTGGGCGTCACGCAAGCGCAGGAAACGCTGCGCACGGCGCTGGCGATTGGCGCGGATCGCGCGATCCTCGTCGAGTCGAACGACAGCGTCGAGCCGCTGGCCGTCGCGAAGATCCTGAAAGCGCTGGTCGACAAGGAACAGCCGCAGCTGGTGATCCTCGGCAAGCAGGCGATCGACGACGATTCGAACCAGACGGGCCAGATGCTGGCTGCGCTGGCAGGTCTGCCGCAAGCGACGTTCGCGTCGAAGGTGACGGTGGCCGACGGCAAGGCAACGGTCGCACGCGAAGTCGACGGCGGCGCGGAAACGCTGTCGCTGACGCTGCCGGCGGTCGTGACGACCGACCTGCGCCTGAACGAGCCGCGCTACGTGACGCTGCCGAACATCATGAAGGCAAAGAAGAAGCCGCTGGAAACCGTGAAGCCGGAAGACCTCGGTGTGGACGTCGCACCGCGTCTGAAGACGCTGAAGGTGGTCGAGCCGCCGAAGCGCGCAGCCGGCGTGAAGGTGCCGGACGTGAAGACGCTGGTCGAGAAGCTGAAGACCGAAGCCAAGGTGCTGTAAGAGGGAGCGGAAAGAAATGACGATTCTGGTGATTGCAGAACACGACAACGCGTCGATCAAGGCCGCGACGTTGAACACGGTGGCGGCGGCCGCGAAGATTGGCGGCGACATCCACGTGCTGGTCGCGGGCCACAACGCGCAAGCGGCTGCCGACGCGGCAGCGAAGATCGCAGGGGTGTCGAAGGTGCTGCTGGCCGACGCGCCGCAGCTGGCCGAAGGCCTGGCGGAAAACGTCGAGGCGACCGCGCTGAACATCGCGAAGGACTACTCGCACATCCTCGCGCCGGCCACGGCCTACGGCAAGAACATCGCGCCGCGCATCGCCGCGAAGCTGGACGTCGCGCAGATCTCGGACATCACGGCAGTCGATTCGGCCGACACGTTCGAGCGCCCGATCTACGCGGGCAACGCGATCGCGACGGTGCAGTCGAGCGACCCGATCAAGGTCATCACGGTGCGTGCGACGGGTTTCGATTCGGTGGCAGCGGAAGGCGGCAGCGCATCGGTCGACAAGATCGAAGCAGCGGCAGACGCCGGCAAGTCGCAGTTCGTGAGCCGTGAGGTAACGAAGCTGGACCGTCCGGAACTGACGTCGGCGAGCATCATCGTGTCGGGCGGCCGCGGTCTGGGCAGCGGTGAAAACTACACGAAGGTGCTGGAGCCGCTGGCCGACAAGTTGTCGGCAGCGCTCGGCGCATCGCGCGCGGCAGTCGACGCCGGCTACGTGCCGAACGACTACCAGGTCGGCCAGACCGGCAAGATCGTCGCGCCGCAGCTGTACATCGCGGTCGGCATCTCGGGTGCGATCCAGCATCTGGCCGGCATGAAGGATTCGAAGGTGATCGTCGCGATCAACAAGGATCCGGAAGCACCGATCTTCAGCGTGGCCGATTACGGCCTCGTCGGCGATCTGTTCTCGCTCGTGCCGGAGCTCGTGACCGAGCTCGGCTGATGCGGCGGGACGCTTCGGCGGTAAGCATGTAGCACGAGGGGCGCGATGAGCGCCCCTTTTTGTTGTGTCCTCGCTGAAGAGGTGTGCGCGTCGTTCGCCCGGACGATCCGCGATTGCCCGGTGCCGAGCGGAACGCATCGTTGTGCACGTACGTCCGTCCGGCAGCGTCGATTCGCTCGACGCGCGACAAGCGTCCTGCACGCGTCGACCGAAGCCTCGTGCCGAGCGGGCGCTCGCACGCGCAGTGGCCGAAACGAAAAAAGCGCCCGAGAGCGCCTTTTTCGCTGATGCAACGAGCCCGCATCGCCGCGGGCCGTTCCGATTTACGCGTAGGCCGGGCGCGTCTGGCCCGGCGCGTCCTTCAGGTAACGATGCACCGACAGGTCGTCGGCCTGGATTGCCGGCTTCTTCCCGGAGATCAGGTCGGCGAGCAGTTGGCCCGAGCCGCACGACATCGTCCAGCCGAGCGTGCCGTGGCCGGTGTTCAGGAACAGGTTCGACACCGGCGTGCGGCCGACGATCGGCGTGCCGTCCGGGGTCATCGGGCGCAGGCCCGTCCAGAACGTGGCCTTCGACGTGTCGCCGCCGCCCGGGAAGAGGTCGTTTACGCACATCTCGAGTGTCTCGCGGCGCGCCGCGCGCAGCGTCTTGTCGAAGCCGACGATTTCCGCCATGCCGCCGACGCGGATGCGCTGGTCGAAGCGCGTGATCGCGATCTTGTAGGTCTCGTCGAGCACTGTGGACACGGGCGCGGCCGCTGCGTCGACGATCGGCGCGGTGATCGAATAGCCCTTCAGCGGATAGACGGGGATCTTCATCAGGTTCGAGATGAAGTTCGTCGAGTACGAGCCGAGCGCGACGACATACGCATCCGCGCGCACCGTCTCGCTGCCGCACTGCACGCCGGCGATCTTGCCGCCCGCGATCGCGAGCGCATCGATCGGCGTGTTGTAGCGGAACTTGACGCCGAGCGATTCGGCGAGCGCGGCGAGGCGCGTCGTGAACAGCTGGCAATCGCCCGTTTCGTCGCCCGGCAGGCGCAGGCCGCCCGTCAGCTTGTGCGAGACGGCGGCGAGCGCCGGTTCGGCATGCTTCAGTTCGGCCGGCGACAGCAGTTCGAACGGCACGTTCGCTTCCTGCAGCACGGCGATGTCCTTCGCCGCGCCGTCGAGCTGCTGCTGCGTGCGGAACAGTTGCAGCGTGCCGCCCGTGCGGCCTTCGTACTGGATGCCGGTATCGGCGCGCAGCGCCTGCAGGCAGTCGCGGCTGTATTCGGCGAGACGGACCATCCGGCCCTTGTTGACTGCATAGCGCTCGGCCGTGCAGTTGCGCAGCATCTGAACCATCCACTGGAGCTGGAAGCGCGTGCCGTCGAGGCGGATCGCGAGCGGCGCATGCTTTTCGAACATCCATTTGACGGCCTTCAGCGGCACGCCGGGTGCGGCCCACGGCGCCGCATAGCCGGGCGAGATCTGGCCTGCGTTCGCGAAACTGGTCTCCAGCGCCGGGCCGGCTTCCCGGTCGATCACCGTGACTTCATGGCCGGCGCGCGCGAGGTAATACGCGCTTGCCACGCCCACTACACCGCTGCCCAGAATGACGACTCGCATAGCTGCTCCAGATCGAAGGAATCAGGTCGAGGCCGGGCGCACCTGCGGCTCCGTGTAACCTCTAGCTGATCTAGTTTTTTGCGCTATGGTATTGTCGAATGTGCAGTTTTTGTTATTGTATTTTTCTGGTTTTCAGCATAAACAAATGAGAACGCAACGTCAGCCCGTACGCTCGCTCGACAAGCTCGACCGACGCATCCTGAAATTGCTCCAGGACGACGGCCGGATGGCGATGAAAGACCTCGCGGAACAGGTCGGCCTGACCGTCACGCCGTGCATCGAGCGCGTGCGGCGCATGGAGCGCGACGGCGTGATCACCGGCTATCACGCGCGGGTCGATCCGGGCCAGTTGGGGGCCGCGCTGCTGGTGTTCGTGGAGATCACGCTCGGCCACAAGGGCGGCAACATGTTCGAGCAATTCCGCCGGGAAGTGATGAAGATCGACGAGGTGCTCGAATGCCATCTCGTCTCCGGCGATTTCGACTACCTGATCAAGGCGCGGATCGGCGAGATGGCCGACTACCGGAAACTGCTGGGCGACATCCTGCTGCAGTTGCCGGGCGCCGTGCAGTCGAAGAGCTATGTCGTGATGGAGGAAATCAAGGAAACGTTGACGATCGCCGTCGGCGAGTGACGCGACGGCGGTTCGCCGTCGGGCCCTTTATCCCGCCCTTGGCATGCTGCACGCAATACTGTATAAATGTACAGTATTGGGCGCAGGCGAATGGGTGGGCACATGGACGATCGGTCCGACAACGAATTTCCGATAGCGCCGCCCGTGCCCCGCAAGGGGCGCGGTGCGGTCGACAACCTGCAGGGGCGGTATGAAATCGCGCAGCGCGAGGCCGTGGACGACGGCTGGACGCACGCGTCCGACGATGCCGATTTCCCCGCGCCGCTGCGCACGCAGGTATTCGAGGAGCGGGCGAAGAGCATCCTGACGCGTAACCAGTCGCCCGATATTCCGTTCAGCGTGTCGCTCAATCCGTATCGCGGCTGCGAGCACGGTTGTATCTACTGCTTTGCGCGGCCGACGCACAGCTACCTCGGGCTGTCGCCGGGGCTCGATTTCGAAAGCCGCATCTATGCGAAGGTGAACGCGGCTGAACTGCTCGAGCGCGAGATTTCGCGCAAGCGCTACGTGCCGGAACCGATCGCGCTCGGCGTCAATACCGACGCGTACCAGCCGGTCGAGCGCGACCTGCGCATCACGCGCAGCGTGATCCAGGTGATGCACGATCGCGGGCTGCCGTTCGCGGCGATCACGAAGTCGTCGCTGATCGAGCGCGATCTCGACCTGCTCGCGCCGATGGCCGAACGCGGGCAGGTGATGGCGGCGGTCACGATCACGACGCTCGATGCCGAGCTCGCGCGCACGCTCGAGCCGCGCGCGGCGACCCCGGCGCGGCGGTTGCGCACGATCCGCGCACTGCGCGATGCGGGCGTGCCGGTCGGCGTGAGCATCGCACCGGTGATCCCGTTCGTGACCGAGCCCGACATGGAGCGCGTGCTGGAGGCCTGCGCGGAAGCCGGCGCGACGCATGCGAGCTACATCATCCTGAGGTTGCCGTGGGAGGTCGCGCCGCTGTTCAAGCAGTGGCTTGCCGCGCATTTTCCCGATCGTGCGGAGCGCGTGATGAACCGCGTGCGCGACATGCGCGGCGGCAAGGATTACGACTCGGATTTCTCGAAACGGATGAAGGGGGAGGGGATCTGGGCCGACCTGTTGCGGCAGCGCTTCCGTCAGGCGGTCAAGCGGCTCGGGTTGAACGAACGCACGAACGGCATTCTCGATCTGTCGCGGTTCAGCAGTGCGCCGGCTGCAGGGGGGCCGACGCCGCGTGTCGCGGTTCGTTCAGCGGGCGCGAAGTCGCGCGACGACATGCAGTTGAACCTGTTCTGACCGGCAGGCAACGCAGTTGGCGGCGAGCCGTATCGACCGTATTGGTCGTGCTTACTGCGAAATCTGCTTGGCTGCTTCGACCTGCGATTCGAAGTATGTTTGGAACGACAGCGCGAGCGCGGTCATCAACAGGAACGCGCCGATCAGCAGCGAGAAAATCACGACGAAGATCACCGTCCAGCCCGACTGACTGTGCTTGCCGGTGTCCGCGTTGAATTGCGCATCCCATTTTTCGTCGGGGCGCAGCCCGTAGACGAGTGCGGCGAGGAACGCCGCCAGCAGCGAGATGGCGCCGGGTACCGCGAGCCACCAGCCGAGGCCGGCGCTGCGTTGGGTTGCGGCGAGCAGCAGGAAGCCCGGGATGCCGACGATCGTGGCGAGCAAGTGGGCCCAGCCGTACACGTCGCGAAAGCCGTACAGATAGAAGCGGTGCGCGCCGATCGACCCGAGCAGGAACGCGAGGGCGGCGGTGAGCGTCTTGGAGCGGAAGCGGCGGGGCGATGCGGTGCTGCTGGACATGGATGGCGGCGTGTTGTCGTTGGCATGGGCGGGGCCGGCAGGCCGGCGCGGGCGCGCGGCCCGGCACGCATTCTACGATGCCCGGTCGGGCCCGGTCACCCCTCGGCTGCGTCAAGGTGCCGCATAAGTCACGCGGTAGATCGCGCCCGCGTAATCGTCGCTGACGAGCAGCGATCCGTCGGGCAGCGGCAATACATCGGCCGGGCGTCCCCATACCGTGCCGTCGGGCCGCAGCCACCCCGTGACGAACGGTGTCTGCTGAGCGTGGCTGCCGTCCGCCGAGACGACCACGCGCATCACGCGGTAGCCGACCTTCGTGCTGCGATTCCACGAGCCGTGTTCGGCAATGAAGACATTATTGCGATACGACGCCGGAAACATCGGCCCGGTGTAGAAGCGCATCCCGAGCGCCGCGACGTGCGCGCCGAGTTTCAGGACGGGCGGCACATAACGTCGGCAGACGTCGGCGCTGCCGAATTCGGGGTCGGGCGTATCGCCGCCGTGGCAGTATGGAAAGCCGAAATCGAGGCCGGCGCGCGGCGCGCGGTTCAGCTTGTCGTCCGGTACGTCGTCACCCATCATGTCGCGCCCGTTGTCGGTGAACCACAGCTCGCCCGACTCCGGGTGCCATGCAAAGCCGACCGTATTGCGTATGCCGCGGGCGACCACTTCGCGCCCGCTGCCGTCGGCATTCATCCGCGCGATGATCGCGTAGCGATTGCGATCGGGGAGGCAGACATTGCACGGCGCGCCGGTCGGCACGTACAGCTTGCCGTCGGGGCCGAACGCGATGAATTTCCAGCCGTGATGGTGGTCGGTCGGCAGCGCGTCGGTCACGACGACGGGGGCGGGCGGTTTTGCGAGCCGGTCGTCGATATGATCGAGGCGCAGGATGCGCGAGACGGCGGATATATAGAGGGCGCCGTCGCGGTAGGCGACGCCGACGGGCAGGTCGAGCCCGGACGCGACGACATAGTGCGCATTGATCCGGCCCTCGTGCATGACGAACGCGTGGACGCGGCCGTCCCGCGAGCCGACATACAGGATGCCGCGTGGCGACCACGCCATTTCGCGCGCGGCCGGGACGGCGTCGGTCAGCACGTCTATATGGAAGCCGGGCGGCACGACGAGTTCGCTCACCGGCAGCGGCGCGGCAAACGCCCGTGCGGACGCGAGGCAGGCAAGGCCGGCCAGCAGCGCCGCGACTTGGCGCTGGACGCGGTGCATCGGGGTGGCGCGAAGGGGCGGCATGACGGTCGGGAACGTCCTGGACACGACGATTGTATGCCCGGCGGACGGGCCGTCCGCGGTTTTTTACGCGTAAGTGTTTGTTGTACCTCTGGTTTCCGGCTATAATCGCGTGTTTCAGTAGTTTCGAACCCGGTTTTCCCGAAGGACATCATATGGTTATCATCCGTCTGGCTCGTGGCGGCTCGAAGAAGCGCCCGTTCTACAACATCGTTGCTACCGATTCGCGCAACCGTCGTGACGGCCGCTTCATCGAGCGCGTCGGCTTCTACAACCCGGTCGCCACGAAGGGCGAATCGCTGCGTATCGCTCAGGATCGCCTGACGTACTGGCAAGGCGTTGGCGCGCAACTGTCGCCGACCGTCCAGCGTCTCGTGAAGGAAGCGCAAAAGGCGCAACCGGCTGCCTAACATGGCACGGTGTGCCGGTCGTGCCGGCTGTGAGGTGCATTGATGGCGGGTCACGATTCCGGTAATGCAAGGCGCGGGCGTGCGTCATTCGGCGCATTCGTCCGCAAGCCGGTCGAGCGCGACTCGGTCGCGAACGCCGGTCAGGCTGTCGAACAAGGCAGTCCCGAAGCGACGCAGGCCTGGCCCGACGATGCCGTCGAGGTCGGGGCGGTGGTCGACGCCTACGGCCTGAAGGGCTGGGTCAAGGTGGCGACGCATGCCGATGCCGGTCGCGGCGGCGACGCGCTGCTCAACGCGCGTCGCTGGTGGCTGGAACGCGGTGCGGAGCGGCTTTCCGTCCGCATCATGCAGTCGAAGACGCACAGCGACACTGTCGTTGCGCAACCCGCGGGCGTCAGCGACCGCGATGCTGCGCTGTCCATGCGCGGTTTTCGCGTGTTCGTGCGCCGGGAAGATTTCCCGGCACTCGCCGCGGACGAATTCTATTGGGTCGACCTGATCGGTCTCGAGGTCGTCAACGAGCAATCGGTGGCGCTCGGGAAGGTGAGCGGGATGATCGACAACGGCGTGCATTCGATCATGCGTGTCGAGTATCCGGCAACCGGCAAAGACGGTCAGCCGACCACCGACGAGCGGTTGATTCCGTTCGTCGGCGTCTACGTCAAAACGGTGGATCAGGCGGCGCGTCGCATCGTCGTCGACTGGGAAGCCGATTACTGAAATGAACCAGGTTACCGAGAGCGCGGTGCAGTTCGACGTCGTCACGCTCTTTCCCGAGATGTTCCGTGCACTGACCGACTGGGGAATCACCAGCCGGGCCGTCAAGCAGGGGCGCTTCGGGTTGCGCACCTGGAACCCGCGTGATTTCACGACGGACAACTACCGCACGGTCGACGATCGTCCGTACGGCGGTGGTCCGGGCATGGTGATGCTGGCCAGGCCGCTCGAAGCCGCAATCGACGCCGCGAAAGCGGCGCAGGCGGAGCAGGGTATCGCGAGCACGCGCGTCGTGATGATGTCGCCGCAAGGCGCGCCGCTCACGCACGATCGCGCGGTGCGGATGGCGCAGGAACCCGGCGTCGTCGTGCTGTGCGGTCGCTACGAGGCGATCGACCAGCGCCTGCTCGACCGTTGCGTCGACGAGGAAATCAGCCTCGGCGATTTCGTGCTGTCGGGCGGCGAGCTGCCGGCGATGGCGATGATGGATGCAGTCGTGCGGTTGCTGCCCGGCGTGCTGAACGATTCGTTGTCGGCCGTGCAGGACAGCTTCGCCGATGGCCTGCTCGATTGTCCGCACTACACGCGCCCCGAGGAATACGACGGTGTACGCGTGCCGGACGTGCTGCTCGGCGGGCATCATGCCGAGATCGAGAAGTGGCGGCGCCAGGAAGCATTGAGGAATACGTTGCGGAAGCGGCCGGACCTGATCGTCCGGGCGCGCCGCGAAAAGTTGTTGAGCCGGGCCGACGAGGCCTGGCTCGCGAACCTCGCACGCGAAGCGAAGGACGCCTCCTGAGGCGGCTGCGCGAGCGGGAATTGGCGGTGCCGTACATGCGTGTGCGGCGCCTGATGTGAATCCATCCTCTATCGGGGCCAGGCCTGGAAGCAGGCGGGTGTCAACGCCGACACGATGGCATAAGGAGTCAGTAATGAATCTGATCGCAAAACTTGAGCAGGAAGAAATCGAGCGCGCGCTCGCCGGCAAGACCATCCCCGATTTCGCCCCGGGCGACACGGTGATCGTGAACGTGAACGTGGTTGAAGGTAACCGCAAGCGCGTTCAGGCTTACGAAGGCGTCGTGATCGCGATTCGCAATCGTGGTCTGAACTCGAACTTCATCGTCCGCAAGATCTCGTCGGGCGAAGGCGTCGAGCGTACGTTCCAGACGTACTCGCCGCTGCTGGCAAGCATCGTCGTGAAGCGTCGCGGTGATGTGCGTCGTGCGAAGCTGTACTACCTGCGCGAGCGTTCGGGCAAGTCGGCTCGTATCAAGGAAAAGCTGGTGTCGAAGGATCGCGCCGCAGCAGCTTCCCAAGAGTAAGAGCTGTAAGGAAAAAGCACCCACCCGGGTGCTTTTTTCATTCTGGCGCGACAATATGCTCGATACGACACGAACCCGAGAGCCCCATTGAATCGCCGCCCCATCATCGATCCCGAAGTCTTGCCGGTCGAAGGCACCGGTGCCGGCCTGCCTGTCATCGATTCCCGGTTGCTGACGCCGTCCGGCCTGCGCGAACGTTTCGCACGCACGCTCGAATGGAGCGTCGAGCCCGGCGAGGCGAGGCTGCAGGAGGGCGTCGATCCACGTAGCGCGGCCGTTCTCGTGCCGCTCGTCGTCCGCGAGTCGGGCCTCACCGTGCTGCTGACGCAGCGCGCCGATCACCTGAACGACCACGCCGGGCAAATCAGTTTTCCCGGCGGCCGGCGCGAGCCGTTCGACCGCGATGCGACCGCCACCGCACTGCGCGAGGCGAAGGAAGAGATCGGACTGGACGCCGAACGCGTCGAGATTCTCGGTGTGCTGCCCGACTACCTCACCGGCACGGGTTTCTGCGTGACGCCGGTCGTCGGCCTCGTGCATCCGCCGTTCACGGTGCAGGCCGACACCTTCGAAGTCGCCGAGATTTTCGAAGTGCCGCTCGCGTTCGTGATGAATCCCGCGAACCATCAGGTCCGCGTGTTCCGGTGGGAAGGCGGCGAGCGTCGTTTTTTTGCCATGCCCTATCCGAACGGCGAGTCGGGCGGGCATTACTTCATCTGGGGCGCAACTGCCGCCATGTTTCGCAATCTGTATCGCTTCTTGGCCGCCGGCTAGGCGGGCGTGCCGGCTGGCGCGTGCGAGCTGCCGTCGGGCCACTGCACCGGCAGCCATGCGCGGCTGACGCTGTGCTATCGTTATGCAAAAAATGACATAACTCCGAAGACGGCGCCACGCATGACTTTCTTTTCGGTTCTCCTCGCTCTCATCATCGAACAGGTCCGCGCGTTGTCGCCGAGCAATCCGGTGTTCGCGCTGTTCCAGTTTCATGCGGAAACCGTCGCGCATGGCCTCGACGCCGGCAAGCAGAAACACGGGCTTCTCGCATGGCTCGCGGTCGTGCTGCCGTGGGTGCTGATCGTCGCGCTGATCTATTTCCTGCTGTACAAGGTGAGCTTCGTGCTCGCGTTCCTGTGGAACGTCGCCGTCGTGTATTTCACGCTCGGCTTCCGTCAGTTCAGCCACTACTTCACCGATATCCATCTCGCGCTCAACAACGACGACGTACCGCGCGCGCGCGAAATCCTGCACGAGTGGACGGGTATCGACACGGTCGACATGCCGGTCGGTGAAATCGTCCGCCATACGCTGATCCATGCGGTCGTCGCGTCGCATCGCCACGTCTTCGGCGTGTTCTTCTGGTACGTGCTGCCACTCGGCCCGGCCGGCGCCGTGCTGTACCGGATTTCCGAATACCTCGCGCGCAGCTGGGCGACGCCGGGCGAGGACCGCACGGTCGCGTTCTCGACGTTCGCGCAGCGCGCGTTCTTCGTGATCGACTGGATTCCGTCCCGACTGACGGCGCTCGGTTTCGCGATCGTCGGCAATTTCGAGGATGCGATCTACGCGTGGCGCAACCATACGCGCCAGTGGCCCGACCCGAACGACGGCGTATTGCTGGCCGCCGGCAGCGGGGCGCTCGGCGCGCGTCTCGCGGGGCCGCTCGCGGAACCGTCGAGCCTCGATGCGCTGGCGGTCGGCGACAGCGGTCCGTTGACGGTCGGTGACGATTGCACGCCGCGCACGCTGCAGTCGGCGGTTGGTCTCGTATGGCGAGCGGTGATTCTGTGGATGATCCTGCTGTTGATGCTGACGCTGGCCGTCTGGGTATCGTGACGCGCTAGCGCAGCGCGCGACGAAATGAAAAGGCCGGCTCGATGCCGGCCTTTTCGCTGTGCGCCAGGAGAGTACGTTCAGTCATCGAGCGGGTCGCGCACGGCGCCGCATTGCCAGCACGCGGTGAATTGCGCTTCGAGCGCTTCGCCGCATTGCCGGCAGCGCCAGGGCGCCGCGCCCGCCGACGGGCCGTGCGACGCGGCATCGAGCAGCCGGCGGGCGAGCGCGTCGTCACGTTCGTCGTCGAGCCACAGCTCGGGCGTGCATGCATCGGCGGGCAGGCCGCCGAGCGCGCCGGTCGCGTAGCAGTTGTGCAGCTCGCAACCGATGCCGGCCACCTGAAGCACGTTGGCCCAATGCTGCGCGGTCGCGAGGTCGGGTGCCTTGAAACGCATCGCGGCTCCTGTCGATGAAGGCCTGCCGCCAGCCGGCCGTCGCACACGTCGCGCGGTCAGCGGACGATCTGGCTCGCCTCGTGCACGAGCTGCGCGTAAAGCGCGTGCCGCGACGGCGCGATGCGGCCGTCGGCGACGGCTTCGAGGATCGCGCAGCCGGGCTCGTGCAGATGATGACAATTATAGAAACGGCAGTCCGCGAGCAGCGGCCGGAATTCCGGAAACGCGCGTTCGAGGCGGCCTTCCGTCAAGTGGTAGAGGCCGAATTCCTGGAAGCCCGGCGAATCGATCAGCGCACCGCCGCCTTCCAGCGGGTACAGGCGCGTGAACGTCGTCGTGTGACGGCCGCTGTTGAGCGCGGCCGAAATCTCGCGGGTCGCGGCTTCGGCATCGGGTACGAGCAGGTTCACGAGCGTGGATTTGCCCATCCCGGACTGGCCGAGCAGGATCGTCGAATGGCCGGCCAGGTGCGGCATCAACTGCGCGCGTGCATCGTCCGGCGCACCTTTCACCGACAGCTCGAGCGCGTCGTAGCCGAGCGCGCGGTACGGCGCAAGACGCTCTCGCGCGACCGGCAGCGCGGTCTCGACGTCGATCTTGTTCAGCACGACGAGCGGCTTCAGCTCGTTCGCTTCGGCGGCGATCAGCGCACGGCCGAGCAGATCCTCGCTGAAATAGGGCTCGGTCGCGAGCACGATCAGCAACTGGTCGAGGTTTGCCGCGAACAGCTTCGACTTGAACTGGTCGGAGCGGTACAGCAGGTTACGCCGTTCGCCGATCTCCACGATCACGCCCTGGTCGGCCGACGCGAGTTCGTATGCGACGCGGTCGCCGACCGCGATGTCGCTCTTCTTGCCGCGCGGGAAGCATTGCAGCATCGGGCCGCCGTCGTCGGGGGCGACGATGTAGTGGCGGCCGTGCGCCGCGATCACGCGGCCTTCGGCCCGTTGCGCGCCCGATGCGCGCGGGGCCGGCTTGCGGGAAGTCGGCCGGCTCATGCGTGCTGCAGCAGGCGATCGATCCGCTGCGACGCGGGCGGATGCGAGTAGTAGAAGGCCGTGTAGACGGGGTCGGGCGTCAGCGTCGATGCGTTGTCCTCGTAGAGCTTCACGAGCGCGCTGACGAGATCCTGCGCGTCGGTCTGGCTGGCCGCGAACGCGTCGGCCTCGAATTCATGCTTGCGCGACGTCAGGCTGCTGAACGGCGTCGCGAAGAACAGGAATACCGGAATCGCGAGGAAGAACAGGATGAGCGCGGCGCCTGCGTTGCTGGTGTCGAGCGATGGCGTGACGCCGAGCCCCGTGTAGAACCACGTGCGTTGCGCGAGCCAGCCGAGCAGCGCGAGCAGCACGAGGCTCAGCACGAACGACACGAGCATCCGTTTCATCACGTGGCGGCGCTTGAAGTGGCCGAGTTCGTGCGCGAGTACGGCTTCGATCTCCTGGCCGGACAGGCGCGCGAGCAGCGTGTCGAAGAACACGATCCGCTTCGATGCGCCGAAGCCCGTGAAATACGCGTTGCCGTGCGCGGAGCGGCGGCTGCCGTCCATCACGAACAGCCCCTTGGCCGCAAAGCCGCAGCGCTTCATCAGCGACTCGATGCGCGCGCGCAGCGCGTCGTCCTTCAGCGGCTCGAACTTGTTGAAAAGCGGCGCGATGAAGGTCGGGTAGATCAGCAGCACGAGCATCTGGAACGCGACCCACACGATCCAGGTCCACAGCCACCACAGGCTGCCGGCCTGGTTCATCAGCCACAGCACGACGAACAGCAGCGGCAGGCCGAGCACGGCGCCGAGCAGCGAATTCTTCAGCATGTCGGTGAAGAACAGCCGCTTCGTCATCCGGTTGAAGCCGAAACGCTGCTCGATGCCGAACTGGCGGTAATACTCGAACGGCACGTCGATCACGCCCGTGATCACGAGCACCGCGGCGACCAGCGCGACCTGCTGCCCGTAGCCGCGGCCAAGCCAGCCGGTCAGCAGCGTGTCGAGCGCGCCGACGCCGCCGAGCAGCGTGAGGCCGACCAGCACGGCCGCGCTGACGACGATCTCGAGCATCGTCAGCCGGGTGCGCTCGACCGTGTAGTCGGCCGCGCGCTGGTGGGCGGTCAGCGGGATGGTGGCGCTGAACTGCGCGGGCACGCCGTTGCGGTGCGCGGCGACGAAGCGGATCTGCCGCGACGCGAGCCACAGCTTGGTGACGACCATCGCGAGTACGGCGATCGCGAACAGCAGGGTGAACGAAAAGGGTGACATCGAAGGCGCCAAAGGGTTCTATGCGAGAATTATATGTTCTTGCGGACCGGCCCCGCTGATGCGATGCCGGCCGCCCGGGCGGCGCTGCATCGGCGAGGCCCGGTCCGCCATTTGCCAGGATGAATCATGACCGATACCGCCGCTTCCGCCAGCCAGCCCGCGCTCGTGCGCAACGAGTTGAACCTCGTCTGGCTCGACATGGAGATGACGGGCCTCGACCCGGATAACGACCGCATCATCGAGATCGCGGTCGTCGTGACCAATTCCACGCTCGACATCGCCGTCGAGGGGCCGGTGTTCGCGATCCACCAGAGCGACGAGACGCTCGCGAAGATGGACGACTGGAACAAGTCGACGCACGGCCGCTCGGGCCTGATCGACCGCGTGCGCGCATCGACCGTGACCGAGGCGGAAGCCGCCGCGCAGTTGCAGGCGTTCCTCGCGCAGTACGTGTCGCCCGGCAAGTCGCCGATGTGCGGCAACTCGATTTGCCAGGACCGCCGCTTCATGGCGCGCTGGATGCCGGAATTCGAGCGATTCTTCCACTACCGCAACCTCGACGTCAGCACGCTCAAGGAGCTGTGCCGCCGCTGGCAGCCGGCCATCTACAAGGGTTTCCAGAAGCGGGCGATGCACACGGCGCTCGCGGACATCCACGAGTCGATCGACGAGCTGAAGTACTACCGCGAGCATTTTCTGATTCCGGCCGCGTCGGTGTCGGCAGGCGAGTCCGCGCCGGCCGCCTGAGCGGGCCGGCACGCGCACCGCGCTCGGCCAACGCTCAGCGCCGCGCGCTTTTCGGCCGGAACGCCGCGACCACCGCGGCGTCGGTCTCGATATACGGGCCGCCGAGCAGGTCGATGCAGTACGGCACCGCGGCGAAGATGCCGGGCACGGTCGACTTGCCGTCGGCATCGCGCAGCCCTTCGAGCGTTTCCCGGATCGACTTCGGCTGGCCGGGCAGGTTGATGATCAGCGCCGCATGGTCGGCCGTTTCGCGGATCACCGCGACCTGCCGCGACAGGATCGCGGTCGGCACGAAGTTCAGGCTGATCTGCCGCATCTGCTCGCCGAATCCCGGCATTTCCTTCGTCGCCACGGCCAGCGTGGCCTCGGGCGTCACGTCGCGGCGCGCGGGGCCGGTGCCGCCCGTCGTCAGTACGAGGTCGCAGCCGGCGACGTCGACGAGTTCGGTCAGCGTGGCCGAGATCGTCGGCGCATCGTCCTGGATCAGGCGCGTTTCGGCGCGCCACGGCGAAACCAGCGTGCCGGCGAGCCATTCCTGCAGCGCCGGAATGCCCTTGTCTTCGTAGACCCCCGTACTCGCGCGGTCGCTGATCGACACGAAGCCGACCACGAGCTCGTCCGGATGGTTACGCTTCGTCGTCATGGTCGTCTCCGGCGTCGTCGGCCGCTTCGTCGTCGCTGTCGGACGCGCCGCCCGCGGCCTTGATCCACTGGAACAGCTCGCGGAAATAGCGCGGCGGCTTGCCTTGCTGCGCTTCCTTGCGCGCGTTGCGGATCAGCGTGCGGCCTTCCTGGATGTCGGCGTCGGGGTGCTGGCGCAGGAATTCGGTCAGCGCGTCGTCGCTCGCGAGCAGTTGCTCGCGCGTGCGCTCGATCCAGTGCAGGCGGGCGGTGGCGGCCTTGTTCACGCCGCGTTGCGCGTCGAGCGCGGTGCGCAGCGCGGCCGTTTCGTCGTCGGTCAGCGAGCGCATCACGCGGCCGACGTACTGAAGCTGGCGGCGCTTGCCTTCGTGATCGGTGATCCGGCGGGCCTCGCGCACGGCGTCCCCGAGACTTTCGGGCATCGGCATGCGCTTCAGTGCGTCTTTCGGCAGGTCGACGAGCGCCTGGCCGAGCACCTGCAGCTCGTGCATTTCGCGCTTCAACTGGGATTTGCTGGGGCGATCGTAGCCGTTGTCGTCTTCTTCGGCGACAGGCTCGATCGGCTGGATTCGGGTTTTGCGTGTCATGGGCGGCATTGTATCGCGGCGCGGACACCCCAAGCTTGTCTGTGTCCGGCCCCGGACCTTGCTATGATCGCGGGATACGCAACATTTTGACCATGCGGGCGCCCGCCCGCCACCGGATACCAAGACGATGGCAGCCAATCTCGATGTACAAGCGCGCTATTTCCCGCACACGCAGGACCAGCTCAAGGAAATCGCGTCGGACATCCTTCGCCATGCGAAGGCGCTCGGCGCGACCGACGCCGCGACCGAAATCTCCGAGGGCGACGGCCTGTCGGTGTCGGTGCGCCGCGGCGAAGTCGAAACGATCGAGCACAACCGCGACAAGATGGTCGGCGTCACCGTGTTCATCGGCAAGAAGCGCGGCAACGCGAGCACGTCGGACTTCTCGCCGGCCGCGATCAAGGATACCGTCGCGGCCGCGTACAACATCGCGCGCTTCACGGCCGAGGACGAAGCGGCCGGCCTCGCCGAGGCCGAGTTGCTCGAAACCGACCCGCGCGACCTCGACCTGTACCACCCGTGGGCGCTGAGCGCCGACGAGGCCGTCGAGCTCGCCCGCCGCGCGGAAGACGCCGCGTTCGCGGTCAGCCCGCAGATTCGCAATTCGGAAGGCGCGAGCGTGTCGGCGCAGCACTCGCAGTTCGTGCTGGCGACGTCGCGCGGCTTCCTTGCCGGCTATCCGTACTCGCGCCACTACATCGCATGCGCGCCGATCGCGGGTAGCGGCCGTCACATGCAGCGCGACGACTGGTATTCGTCGAAGCGCAGCGCGATCGATCTCGCCGCGCCCGAAGCGGTGGGCCGTTACGCGGCCGAACGCGCGCTTGCGCGGATGGGCGCGCGCCGTCTCGACACGCGCAAGGTGCCCGTGCTGTTCGAGGCGCCGCTCGCGGCCGGCCTGCTCGGCGCATTCGTGCAGGCGGTGAGCGGCGGCGCGCTGTATCGCAAGACGTCGTTCCTCGTCGACAGCCTCGGCAAGCCGGTGTTCGCGCCGCACATCCAGGTCGTCGAGGATCCGCATGTGCCGCGCGCGATGGGCAGCGCGCCGTTCGACGAGGAAGGCGTGCGCACGCGGGCGCGCAGCGTCGTGAAGGACGGTGTCGTCGAAGGCTATTTCCTGTCGACCTATTCGGCACGCAAGCTCGGCACGCAAACCACCGGCAACGCGGGCGGCTCGCACAACCTCGCGCTGCGCAGCTCGAACACGCAGGCGGGCGACGATTTCGACGCGATGCTGAAGAAGCTCGGCACGGGCCTGCTGCTGACCGAGCTGATGGGGCAGGGCGTGAACTACGTGACGGGCGACTATTCGCGCGGCGCGGCGGGCTTCTGGGTGGAGAACGGCGTGATCCAGTATCCGGTCGAGGAAATCACCGTTGCCAGCACGCTGCAGGAGATGTTCCGCCATATCGTCGCGATCGGTGCGGATTCGCTCGTGCGCGGCACGAAGGAAACCGGCTCGGTGCTGATCGAGCAGATGACGATCGCAGGGCAGTAAGCCGCACGCGGCGCAGGCCGCCAGGAAACGACAAAGCCCGACCGGCGCGAGCCGGTCGGGCTTTTTTCATCGTGCGAAGAAGTCGTCAGTCGCGCTTGCGCGTGTAGACGACGAACGCATAGCCGAACGTGTTGGGCGCGGCAGCCTGATGCGCGTCGCGCGAGATTTCCTGCCAGTGCGCGGTATCGGGCGCCGGGAACGATGCGTCGCCGTCGAAGTCGGCGTCGATCTCGGTGACGATCAGCTTGTCGGCGAGCATGAGACCTTCCGCATAGAGTTGCGCACCGCCGATCAGGAATGCCTCGGGCACCCCGTCGCGCGCGGCGAGCGCCAGCGCATCGGCGAGCGACGTGACCGTGTCGCAGCCTTCGAAACGGCGCGTGGCGTCGCGCGTGACGACGATGTTGCGGCGGCCCGGCAGCGGACGGCCGATCGACTCGTGGGTCTTGCGGCCCATCACGATCGGCGCGCCCATCGTCGTGCGCTTGAAGAACGCGAGATCCTCCGGAAGTTTCCAGGGCAACTCGTTGTCGCGGCCGATGATGCCGTTGCGGGCACGCGCGACGATCAGGGTCAACGTCGTCATGAAGGTCGGGGAAGAGGGGAAACGGAATGGGGCCGATTTTACCGGAACGGTGGCGCGCACCGGATTTCCCGCATCCACATGGGCGTCGGCGCTTCTTGTGCGATGCGTCGTGCGTCGCGACGCGTGATGTCCTCGCGTCGCGACGACCGTCCGAATAAAAAGAGTGCCCGCCGGGGACGGAGCACAAAAACGTTTTATGTCGCGAGATCGGCGATACCGGTTCCGCTCGATGGCATCCCGTTCGACCGGATCGTCAGTTCAATATGTCATCCTGATTGAACTGAGGCGGCGAATATTCAGGGATGCGTATTGCCTCGCGCGTTGCCTTCCAGAGCATGCCGGATGTCGCCCGATTGCGGCGCCGGTAGCGGCATCGGCAACAGGGGCGGCGGCGGGAGTTCGTCCCACAGCGTCACGGAGGCCTGGGCGGCCGGCAACGGTTGCGGCGCCGACACGGCCACGATACCGAACCCGTTGCCGTACGCGACGCGCGGCATGCTTTCGGCGAGCAGCGCGGTGCGATCCGGCTGCATGCCTTCATCCGCGCATGCCGGTGCAGGCGGGCCGGCGGCCGAGAGCGCGAGCGTCATCGGCACGAAAGAAAGTAAAAGATGTTTTCGCATGGCGACTGTCTCCGGTCGTTTCCGTATTCAGCGAAATACATGCCACCGTACCGGGACCATTGCCGTCATTGCGATTCGCGCTCGAGTGTTGCGAATGGTGGCCGAAAACGCCTGAAAATGTTTCAGGCCTGAAACGATGGGGCTCGGGAATACTGCTGATTCAATCGACACGCTTCAAGGATGAAAATCGGCGCGTGTGTTGATGACGGAGTCCTTCTGCACATGCGCTATGTGCAGATGATTGACCTGCGTCGACCTCTCGAGCGATTGGGCCGCATCGCCGTCGGTACTGAAACGGGTTTGTCGTATTCGGTGCCTATAACCTAGCTGTCTTGATCAAAATTATTGGACGCGAGATAAGCGCCATCATGCGAGGCCTTGTCGTTGCCGCGCATCGGCATGGCGAATCGAGCCACCTCTGGCTGACCCGATTCGATCCTTTTGCACGTGATCTACGTGTGCGGCAATCGTTAGACGGTTGATGAACGGGGTGAGGATATGGGAGCCGATCAGCGGCACGTGATCTACTATTCGCGCGAACCGAACGACGCGTTGCGCGGCCATTTCGACGAATGCGGCTGGCGCGTCGATCTCGCCGAGACCGTGCGCGATGTGCGGCGCGTCGTGCAGCACGGCGTGGCAACCGCCGGCCTGCTCGATTTCTCGCCGGGCTTCAAGCCGTCGGACCTGCGCGAACTCGAATCCTGCCTGAGCATCCAGCACATCGGCTGGATCGCGGCGACGCGACGCGGCCAGTTGCAGGACGCGACGCTGCGCCATCTCATTCGCGACTATTGCTTCGACTACGTGACGATGCCGTACGAAACGGCGCGGATCGTCGAGACCGTCGGTCATGCGCACGGCATGGTCGCCCTGACCGATCCCGTTGCGCCACCCGTCGGCGCCGGGCGCAGCGAAGGCGAGATGGTTGGCACCTGCGATGCGATGCTCGGGCTGTTCCGGACGATCCGTCGTGTCGCGGCAACCGATGCGCCGGTGTTCATCTCCGGCGAGTCGGGCACGGGCAAGGAGTTGACGGCGGTCGCGATTCACGAGCGTTCGTCGCGCGCGCAGGCGCCGTTCATCGCGATCAATTGCGGGGCGATACCGTCGACGCTGCTGCAGGCCGAACTGTTCGGCTATGAACGCGGCGCGTTTACCGGCGCGAACCAGCGCAAGATCGGCCGCGTCGAGGCCGCCAACGGCGGCACGCTGTTTCTCGACGAGATCGGCGATTTGCCGCTCGAAAGCCAGGCGAGCCTGTTGCGCTTCCTGCAGGAAGGCAAGATCGAGCGGCTCGGCGCGCACGTGTCGGTGCCGGTCGACGTACGCGTGATTTGCGCGACGCACGTGGACATGGAAGCGGCGCTGCGCGAAGGGCGCTTCCGCGAGGATCTGTTTCACCGGCTGTGCGTGCTGAAGATCGAGGAGCCGCCGTTGCGCGCGCGCGGCAAGGACATCGAGGTGCTCGCGCGTCACATGCTCGATCGCTTCAAGGGCGATGCGCATCGCCGCCTGCGCGGTTTTTCGCCTGACGCGGTCGCATCGCTGTACGGCTATTCGTGGCCGGGCAACGTGCGCGAGCTGATCAATCGCGTACGCCGCGCGATCGTGATGTCGGAAGGCCGAATGATCACCGCGGCCGATCTCGAACTGAACGACTATGCGATGCTCGCGCCGGTATCGCTGCTGGAGGCGCGCGAGGCGGCCGAGCGGCAGGCGATCGAGCAGGCGCTGCTGCGCCATCGCGGCCGTTTTGCCGATGCCGCGCGTGAGCTCGGCGTGTCGCGCGTCACGCTCTACCGGCTGATGTGCGCGCACGGCATGCGCGACCGCGGCGACACGCTGGGAGGGTTTTCGGCACCGTTGCCGGAGCTTCCGCGTCACGCTTGCTAAAATTGGCGGGTACGGCCGCCCCTCGCGGCCGAAGGAACCCGCATGAAACAGTATCTCGATCTCGTTCGTACCATTCTCGATACCGGCACCTGGCAGGAGAACCGCACGGGAATCCGCACCATCAGCATGCCGGGCGCGATGCTGCGCTTCGACCTGCAGCAAGGCTTCCCGGCCGTGACGACCAAGAAGCTCGCGTTCAAGTCCGCGATCGGCGAGCTGGTCGGCTTCCTGCGTGCGTCGCGCAGCGCGGCCGATTTCCGCGCGCTCGGCTGCAAGGTGTGGGATGCGAACGCGAACGAGAACGCGCAGTGGCTCGCGAACCCGTATCGCCAGGGCGTCGACGATCTGGGCGACGTCTACGGTGTGCAATGGCGCCAGTGGCCGGGCTACAAGGTGCTCGATGCGAACGCCGACGCGCAGATCGCCGATGCGACGCGCCGCGGCTTCCGGATCGTCACGCGTTTCGACGAAGACGGCGCGCCGAAGGTGCTGCTGTACAAGGCGATCGACCAGCTGCGCCAGTGCCTGGACACGATCATGGAGAACCCGTCCGATCGCCGCATCCTGTTTCACGCGTGGAATCCGGCCGTGCTCGACCAGATCGCGCTGCCCGCGTGCCATTTGCTGTACCAGTTCCTGCCGAACGCGACGAAGCGCGAGATCTCGCTGTGCCTGTACATCCGCAGCAACGACGTCGGCCTCGGCACGCCGTTCAACCTGACGGAAGGGGCCGCGCTGCTGTCGCTCGTCGGCCGGCTGACGGGCTATACGCCGCGCTGGTTCACGTATTTCATCGGCGACGCGCACATCTACGAGAACCAGCTCGACATGCTGCAGCAGCAGCTCACGCGCGAGCCGTACGAAAGCCCGCGGCTCGAGATTGCCGAGCGCGTGCCCGAGTACGCGAAGACGGGCGTCTATGCGCCGGAATGGCTGGAGCAGGTCGAGCCGTCCGATTTCTCGCTCGTCGGCTATCGGCACCATGAGCCGTTGACCGCGCCGATGGCGGTCTGATCGCGCGGCCGGGGCCGCGCGGCTGCATCGAGCCGCATCCTGCAAAAAGGCTCGACCGGTATCCGCCGGTCGAGCCTTTTTGTTTCAGGTTTGCTGCACTTACTGGCGATGCCGCTCCTCGTGGCCGCCCTGCGGCGGCGGATTGCCCGGATGCGGCGCTTCGACGTGCGGCGCCGGCTGCGGCCATGGTTCCATCCGGGGGGCGGCATCGACGGGCGCGGCTCCATGCGGGGCGCGGGCTGCGGCTGCGGTCGCGGCTCCATACGCGGCGCCTGCGGCTGCGGCCGCGGCACGTCATGGACGACAGGTGCCGGCGGACGGTATTCGTTCACGCGCGGCGGCGCGACTTCGCGATGCGGCGTGGGTTGAGCGAAGTCCGGACGCGGTTGCGGCGCGGGGGCGGCCCGTTCCGGTTGCGGCTGCGCATGGCGGGCCGGCGTCGGGAAATCGGGGCGCGGACGCGGTTGCGGAATCTGCGCGGTATGGTCGGGTTGCGGTTGCGGTTGCGGCTGCGGCTGCGGCTGCGGCTGCGGCTGCGTGCGCGGCGCTTCGTTGCGGCCGCCGGGCGGTACGCCCTGCGGCGCCGGCACGCCGTCCGGATGCGGCACCGCAGCGCTGCGCACGGGCGGCAGCGCGTTCTGTCCTGCCGCGTGCAGCGCGGTGGGCGGAGCCGCGCGCTGACGCTCCATCGGCGTGTGCGGCTGCATCCACGCAGGCGACGGCGTGTTGGCTGCGTGCGCGTTACCGGTCCCCGGCGGGGCGTGGTTCGCTTCGGGCGGATGCGGAACGCCGTTGCCGGGCGCGAACGCCTGATGCGGGATCGGGTTGCCGGGCGCCTGCGGCGTGCCGCCGTTGGCGAAACGCGGTGCGTTGGGCGTTTCGCCGTTCGCCGGCCGTGCGACATTCGGCATGCCGGGCACCGGTGCGCCCGGCCGTCCGGCCTGCACGCCGGCCGGCTGGCCCTCGCGCGGCGCGCGGGCCGGCTGGACGACGGGGCCGTGCGGATTCACGAGCTGCACGTTGTGCATCGCCCAGGCGCCGCCGCCCGGCTTGCCCGGCACGCGGACCGGGCGAGCCGTATAGTCGGCCGGCACGTTCGTCTTCACGACGGGCGCGCCGGCACCCGGCACGCGCCCGCCTTGCTGCGCGAGGTGGGCGGCGGCCTGATCGCGGTACGCAGGCGGCACGGCCGGATTGCGCGTCGCGACGTACGGGTGTTGCGCGAGCGCCGCCGGCGGACGGTAGCTGGCATTGCGCAGCCCGCCGGTGAAGCTCTGGCGCACCGGCGCGATGCCGGGCGTGCCCGGCGTGACGTGCGCGTTGCGCCATTGTTGCGGATCGACGTGCTGCGAGAAGTGCGCGACCGGCTGGCCGTGCACGAACGCGGCGGCCGGCACGGCCGTGATCGCGTGCGGCGCGCGGAAGTTCACGTACGTCTTGTTGATGTTGGTGATATTGGTGATGTTCGTCACGTTCACGGTCTTGTTCACGTTGACGTTGTTCACCACGATGTTGCGGTTGACGCGGTCGTAGTAGTGCGGGCTCCAGCCGCCCCAGCCCGGATGCCACGGCTCGCCCGGGCCGAGCGCGAACCATGCGCAGCCGGCCGTGGCGACGCCGCCGACCGTCAGCGCCACATTCCAATCGGAACCGCCGCCGCCCCCGCCGCCCACGAACGCGACGAGCGCCGGCGCATAGACGGGCGGCTGGCTCACTGCCATCGGGCCGGGTACCCATGCCCAGCTGTCGTCCACGTACGCCCAGCGGCCGTAGTGATACGGCGCGAAGCCCCACGGTGCGTCGTCGACCCAGGTCCAGCCCCACGGCGCCTGCCAGATCCAGTGGCCGTCGTGGTACGGCGCCCAGTCGGCCGGCGTGTCGTTCGGCACCCATACCGCGCCGTAATTCGGGGTTTCGCGCCACGTGCCGTTCGCGTCGAGATCCTGGTAGCCGGGAATGTCGCGGGACACGTAGCGGGCCGATACCGAGCGCGCTTCGGCCGCGTCGCGGCTGGCGGCCCACTGGTCGAGCGCGTCGGGGCCCGGTGCGGCCGATTGCTGCGCGACCTGCAGGTCGGTGCCGGTGAACACGACCTGCTGGCCGGGCGACAGCGGATACTGCCCGTTGCTGCCGTAGACGGTCGCGCTGCCGCTGCGCACCGTCACCGTCGTGCTCGCGCCGTTCGGCGCGACATCGACGCGATAGTCGCCGGGGCCGGTGATGCCGAGCGCGAGGTTCGGCGTGTCGATTTCGTATGATCCGCCGGCCGGCAGATCGCGCACGTGCGTCGACACGGTGCCGAGCCCCACCTTCAATTGCGTCGTCGTGTCGTCGAGGTTCAGCACCGACAGGCTGGTCGATTCGCCGAGCCGCACCGCCGTCGAGCCGATGTGCAGTTCCGAGCGCGCGCCGGCATCGTTCCACAGCTGGTCGCCCGTCGTCAGCGGGCGGTTCACCGCCGCATACGACCACGCGTCGGTGCCGGCCGGTTCGGTCGTCACGGCGCCCGACAGGTAATTGAGCCGCGCGACGCGCCCGGGCGGATCGCCGCCCGGTTGCCGTGCCGCGGCCATATTCGGCGGTGCATCGGCCGATTGCGCGAAGGCGGGCGGCAGCGCCGCCAGCGCGACGAACGCGAGCAGCGTGTAGCGGGCGGTGCGCTTGAGCGTGAACAGGGGGGCCATGGTGAGCGTCATCGTTGTGATCGCGGCGCGTCGATTCGTGCCGTCCAGTTCACGATATCCGCTTGGCCTGTTTCAAGGCACGGTGTTTTGTAAATCGAATGGCACGCGATGTAACAAAACCTGTCCATCGCGCGCCGTTGTCGTGCAGCTGCAATGCCGGCGTCAAGCGGACGTAAGCCACGCGTCGAAAACCTGCTGCCCGGGCACCGTGACGTGCAGCACGCGCGGGCGGGCAGCGCGTTCGATCCAGCCGTGGGCGCAGAAGCTGTCGAGCAGCGCCGCGCCGAGGGCGCCGCCGAGATGCGAGCGCCGTTCGCTCCAGTCGAGACAGCCGCACGCGAAGCGGCGTCGGCGCGCGCGTTGCTGCGCGACGTCGATGCCCCATTGCGCGAGTGCCTGCGTGCCGAGCTCGGTGGTGTCGATCGCGTCGCCGTTGGCGAGCAGCCAGCCGCGCGCGGTGAGGCCGTCGAAGATGCGTACCGCGAGTTCGCCGGCCATGTGGTCGTAGCAGGTACGTGCGTAGCGCAGTTCGGCCGGGACCGCGCGCGACGGCGGCGGAACCGGGCGATGCGGCGCGGCCGCGCGGGCGACGTTCGCCAGCGCTTCGAGCGAGGCCGCGATGTCGGCCGACGCAATGCGGTAGTAGCGATGCCGGCCGCGCACGTCGAGGGCCAGCAGGCCGCCTTCGGTCAGGCGCGCGAGGTGCGCGCTGGCCGCGGACGGCGACAGCCCCGCGATCATCGTCAGCTCGCCGGCCGGCCGTGCGCTGCCGTCCATCAGCACCCACAGCATCGCGGCGCGGCCCGGATCGGCGATCAGCGCGCCGATGCGGCTCAGGCCCGGAAAATGGTGGTCGTCTTGGTCAGTCATCGTCGTGTCTCGTCGAGCGGGATGACGGGCAGTGTAGTTCGTGCGCGCATTCGATGTTTCGCTTCCGGATGAAATGTCGGATGCAGCGGTTTTGACGCCGTGGCCGGCCGGACCGCGGGCCGTCGCGGGCCACGCGTAGAATGGCCGGACGCGGCGGCAACGGGCCGCCGCATGTGACGCGATGCAACGATGAAGACGATTTTCTGCATGTTGGCGGCCGCGCTCGTCTGCGCGGCCTGTGCGCAGGGTGGCGCGGGTGCGACCGGCGAGCGCGGCGGCAGTATCGAGATGTACGGGACGATCGACCAGGGCATCACGGTGCGCCGCTGATCGGCGCCGGTTCGGGCGCGAGCCGGAATAGCCGCTGGAGCCCCGCCACGCGGGGCTGGCCGCGCCGCGTTGCCGCAGCGCAACGTATAATGGCCCGATCACAGCGCCCCTGCCGCCTGGAGCCACAACAATGCCCCAACCGTCCCCCGTGCCGGCCGCCCTCGACCGCACCGAAACCGTATTCCGCTTCCTTGCCGAGCCTTCGTCCGTGAACTTCGGCGGCAAGGTGCATGGCGGCGCGCTGATGAAGTGGATCGACGAGGTCGCGTATGCGTGCGCGGCCGTCTGGTCGAGCCGCTATTGCGTGACGGTCAGCGTCGGCAACATCCGTTTCCAGCGCCCGATCCTGGTCGGCAATCTGGTCGAGCTGAAGGCGCGCGTCGTCGCGACGGGCCGGACCAGCATGCACATCCATGTGTCGGTGCACGCCGGCGATCCGAAGGGCGGCGTGCTGCGCCAGACGACCGACTGCCTCGTCGTGTTCGTCGCGGTCGACGAGAACGGCAACCCGGTGCCGGTGCCGCCGTTCGTCCCGAAACCGACGAGCAGCGGGTGCTCGCGAAATATGCGGCCGACGTGCGGGCCGCGCTCGACAAGATCGTCGAGATGAAGCCGGAAGAAGTCGCGAAGGGCACCGTCTGAGTGCCGCGGGCGCCGCGCTCGGTGCGCCGCGCCCGCCGTCCTGCCGTTACCGCGTCCCGATCATCTGCTCGGGGCGCACCCATGCATCGAATTCCGCCTCGGTCAGGTAGCCGAGTGCGAGCGCGGCCGCCTTCAGCGTCGTGCCTTCCTTGTGCGCCTTCTTCGCGATCTGCGCGGACTTGTCGTAGCCGATGTGCGGATTGAGCGCCGTCACGAGCATCAGCGATTCGTTCAGCAACAGGTCGATGCGCGAGCGGTTCGGCTCGATGCCCACCGCGCAGTGATCGTTGAAGCTCTGCGCGCCGTCGGCGAGCAGCCGCACCGACTGCAGCACGTTGTGCGCGATCATCGGCCGGAACACGTTCAGCTCGAAGTTGCCGCTCGCGCCGCCGACGTTGACCGCGACGTCGTTGCCGAACACCTGGCAGCACAGCATCGTCACGGCTTCCGACTGCGTCGGGTTCACCTTGCCCGGCATGATCGAGCTGCCCGGCTCGTTTTCCGGAATCGACAGCTCGCCGAGCCCGCAGCGCGGCCCGCTCGCGAGCCAGCGCACGTCGTTCGCGATCTTCATCAGGCTGGCCGCGACCGTTTTCAGCGCGCCGTGCGCGAACACCAGCGCGTCGGCGGCCGCCATCACCTCGAACTTGCTCGGCGCCGTCACGAACGGCAGCTTCGCGAGCCGGCCGATCTCGTCGGCCACGCGCACCGCGAACTCCGGATGCGCGTTCAGCCCCGTGCCGACCGCGGTGCCGCCGAGCGCGAGCTCGTACAGGTGCGGCAGCGCCGATTCGACGTGACGGATGCCCTGGTCGAGCTGCGCGACGTAGCCGGAGAACTCCTGGCCGAGCGTGAGCGGCGTGGCGTCCTGCAGGTGGGTGCGGCCGATCTTGACGATGTCGGCAAACGCCTTCGACTTCGCGTCGAGCGTCGCGCGCAGCGTGCGCAGCGCCGGCAGCAGGTGATTGACGATCGCATACGCGGCCGCGATGTGCATCGCGGTCGGGAACACGTCGTTCGACGACTGGCCGCGGTTCACGTCGTCGTTCGGATGAACCTTGCGCGCTTCGCCGCGCTCGCCGCCCAGCAGCTCGCTCGCGCGATTCGCGATCACCTCGTTGAGGTTCATGTTGGTCTGCGTGCCGGAGCCGGTCTGCCATACCGCCAGCGGGAATTCGCGCGGATGCTTGCCGGCGATGATCTCGTCGGCGGCTTCGATGATCGCGTGTGCCTTGTCGTCGGCGAGCACGCCGAGCGACTGGTTGACGGCCGCCGCGGCGCGCTTGACGATCGCGAGCGCGTGGATCAGCTCGGGTGACTGCTTCTCGGTCGAGATCCGGAAATTCTGCAGCGAGCGCTCGGTCTGCGCGCCCCAGAGCCGGTCGGCCGGCACGGCGATCTCGCCGAACGTGTCGCGTTCCATCCGAACTGCTTCATTCATGATGCACTCCTCCGGGAAAGGGGAAAGGCCGCGCGTCGTCGCGCGGCGTCAGGCGTAATCAGACGTATCGTGAGGCAGTCGCGCCGCTAGCGCGGCGTCTCGAGGGGTTCAACCGATAAGCATAGCGCCGGTCGCGATTTTGCGTCGTGTCGCGCCTGGGGGCGGCGCAAGCTCGTGACGAGCGTAACCAGCCCCTAGCGGGCCGTCGCGATCAGCGAAGTGGTCTTGCGGTGAAAGCGCCAGGCCATCAGCGCGGCGACGCTCGCGAGCCCGGCCGCGAGCCCCCACCACAGGCCGCGCGCGCCGAGGCCCGCGTGGAACGCGAACCAGTAGCCGGTCGGGAAGCCGATGCCCCAGTAGCCGAAGGTCGCGGCGAGCATCGGGATACGCGTGTCCTTCAGGCCGCGCAGCGCACCCGACGCGACGGTCTGCATGCCGTCGACGATCTGGAACACCGCGGCGATGCCGAGCAGCGACGCGGCGAGCGATACCGTGGCCGCGTTGGCCGGATCGTCGAGATGCAGGTACAGGCCGACGATCGTGTGCGGCGCGACGATCATCACGAGGCCCGACAGCGACATGAAGCCGACGCCGAGCGCCAGCGCGACGAAGCCCGCGTGCCGCGCGGCGACGGGCGAGCCCGCGCCGATCCAGTAGCCGACGCGCACGTTGGCTGCCTGGCCGATCGCAAGCGGCACCATGAACGACACCGACGCGACGTTCAGCGCGATCTGGTGCGCGGCGAGCGACGTCGCGCCCAGCACGCCGACCGTGAGGCCGGTGGCGAGGAACAGCGTCGATTCGACCCCGTACGTGATCGCCACCGGCCAGCCGACGCCGATCAGCTCGCCCATCACGGGCAGCTTCGGGCGCGCGGCGGTCACGAAATGGCGGAAGCGCTGCCGGCCGTGCAGCAGCCAGATGAGGGCGAGCGCGGTGAGCCAGATCGTGATCGACGTCGCGACGGCCGAGCCGAGAAAGCCCAAGCGCGGCAGCCCGAATGCGCCGTGGATCAGCCCGTAGTTCAGCACGCCGTTCACGCCAACGCCGCCGATCGACACCCACAGGAGGCGGCGCGCGGCGCCGATCGCGGGCAGGAACGCGCGCATCAGCCCGACGCCGATCAGGCTGCCGAGCGCCGCGTAGCGCAGGATGCCCGTGTATTCGCCGACGTGATGCGCGAGCAGCGGCGGCTCGTGGAACATCAGCAGGATCGGTTCGGCCAGCGACAGCGCGACGATTGCCGGAATCGCGAGCAGCACGGACAGCGCGAAGCCCGTCCAGTAGATGTGCGGCACGCGATCCTCGGCCTGCGCGCCGCGCGCGTGCGCGACGCTCACGCTGACCGACGACAGCACGCCTTGCAGGATCGTCACGATCACGAAGAAGAAGTTCGCGCCGAGCCCGCCTGCCGCGAGCGAATCGGGGCCGAGCGAACCGAGCAGCACCGTGTCGGTGACGCTCATCGCCATCTGGGAGAGTTGCGCGATCGCGAGCGGTGCGGCGAGGCGCGCGGTATCGGCGGCATGACTGGACAGGGACGGCGGCGCGGCGGCCGTCCGCGTAAGACCGGAATGCGACATGGAATGGGCGCTCGCGCGGGTGCGGGCCCGCGCTATATGTATTTATTTTGAGAGACGGCTAGCTTACGGCTTTATTCGTACCGTGTCGAACGCGTGCGCCGATGGCCATGTCGCGGGCAGGGGGAACCCCGGCGGGCGCTACGCCTCGCGTACCGCGATGCGCGTGTCGCCGAGCAGCACGACCTGGCCCGCGCGAATCTTGCAGGTCTTGCGCAGCTCGACCGCGCCGTCCACTTTCACGGCGCCGGACGCGACGATCAGCTTCGCGGTGCCGCCGCTGTCCGCGAGGCCGGTGATCTTGAGAAGGTTGTGCAGCTCGACGTATTCGCCGGTCAGCGTGAAATCCAGATTGGGCATGACGAGGAAGGTGCGCGACGCGCGGGAGGAAACGCTCCGCATCATACGGCACCGGGGCCGGCACGCGAGCGCGGGCGGCCGGCGCACGTTGTAAAGGACTGTGAGCGATTCGTCAGCAAATGAAACGGTGGGTAACAGTCTGAGAGATTCGCGAACCGGCCGCGCGGGCCGCGGGTCTTCTGTCGTACCTGTTGCGTGTTGCGGCGGGGAACGCGACGGACCGCATCGCTGCGGACCGGACGCACAACTTCTTGAGGAGAATTGCCATGTCCAAGATTCGTACGATGCTGATCGGTGCCGCGCTGACGGCGTTCGCCACTTCGGCCGCATTCGCCCAGACGGGCACGACGGCGCAAGGCGCGGCCGGTGCCGGCGTGCAGGCGCAGACGCCGGCCGCTGGTGCCGGTGCAGGCGTGCAGGGTGGTGCCGGCGCGAACGCGTCGGGCAATGCGGCGGGCGGTGCGACCGATGCGGTCGGCGCGGCAGCCGATGGCGCGAAGGATACGACGTCGTCGGCCGTCCATTCGACCAAGAAGCATACGAAGCATGCGGCGAAGTCGGCCAAGAGCCATGCGGGTTCGGCCAAGGCGAAGGCCGACGACGCGACCGAAGGCGGCGCATCGGTCGGCGCGCAGGGCGGTGCATCGGCCCAGGGCGCCACGCAGTAAGCGGTGCCCGGGGCTTGTCGCGACGCTCGTCTTCGGACGGCGCGTCGCGACGGGCGATCGTCCGGCGGCCCGGTTCGCTCCGCGCGAACCGGGCCATTTTCATCAGGTGATGCGTTCAGCGGGACGCGCGCTTACGGCCGGCGCTGCCCTTGTCCCTGCCCCTGCGGCGGCCGCACGGCAGCAGGGGTGAACACGCTGCGCAGCCACGCGGCGAGCCGCGCGAAGACGTCATACGGTTCCTCGACGAAGATCTCCGGCTTCAGCAGCCGCAGGTATTCCATGATCTGCTGCGCTTCCTGCTTCTGGAACGAGCCGTGCGCGAGCCCGAGCCGCAGCAGTCCGCGCAATTCGCCGAGCTTGTCGCGGGCAATGCTGCCGACGCTCATCTCGCACGCGAGCTTGGCCTCGTAGATCCGCTGTCGCAGCGATTCCGCGAGCCGCCACGCAGGCGTCTGCATCAGTTCCTCGAGCGTCTGGATGTCCTGCGCGGCGCCCTTGATCTGCGACGCGAGCGGGTCGATCAGCGACGCATCGCCCTGCGCTTCGGCGACGATCGCCTTCGCCCAGTCGCGGCACGCCTTCGCGAGTTCGTCGGGCGTCCATTCGGAGCGCGACGCGAAGCCGAAGCCGAATTCGCCGGCCTGCCGCATCAGGATCGCGACGACGTCCGGAAATTCCTTGTCGAGCGTGCGCTTGGCCCACGCGTACTGGCCGCCCTGCAGCATCCGCTGCACGGCGTGCTCGGTGAGCGGCACCATGTTGTCGAGCAGCTTGGCGCGCAGGAAATCCTCGAACGACGGCGTCGCGAATTGCGGGTCGAGTTTCAGCGACACGCGGACGAACGCGTCGTAGTCCTTGCGCAGGGACTCGAGCGTGTCGTCCTTGAGGGAAAGGGTGATCTGGCCCATGAATCGTCTCGATGGGGGCCCGCGCAAGCCGGCGTCGGCACGGCGCACCGGGGCGGGCGCAGCGTCGACTGACCGGTGCGCGCCGGGGCCGGTGGCGGGTCTTCCTCTCCTATATCGGCGCACCGGGCGGAAACTTGAGCGCGCGATATGGAGCGTGCGCTCAGGTAGCCGGCCAGTGCGGGAGGACGGCCCCTTGCCACACGAAGAACACCACGAGCCCGGCCGCGATCGTCACGAGCGGGCGGCGGGTCGCGGCCGACACGAGCACGGCCGCGAGTGCGCCGACGAGCTGCGGATTGCGCCAGGTCAGCTCGGCCGTGCCGCCGTGCGGCGAGACGGTCATCGGCACGATGATCGCGGTCAGCACGGTGACCGGCACGAAGGCGAGCGCGGTCCGCACGAGCGGCGGGAACGTCAGCCGCTCGCCGAACAGGAACAGCGTCGAGCGGATCGCATACGTGATGACGGCCATCCCGAGGATCAACAGCGCGTAGCTCACGATGCGGCCCCCGAACGAGCGTTGGCGTGCGTGCGATCGTGCCGCAGCGTGAGCACGACGCCGATCGCGACGCCGGCGGCGACCGCGCCGAGCAGCCCGAGCTTGTACGGCCAGCCCTGCCAGAAGTACGCGAGCGTGCCCGCCGTGGCGGCCGCCGCGAAGTAGCGCAGCGTGCCGAGCTGCGGGACGACGATCGCGATGAAGGTCGCTGCCATCGCGAAATCGAGGCCGAGCGACTGCAGGCCCGGGAACGCCGCGCCGAAGCCGATGCCCGCGAGCGTCCAGACCTGCCAGTTCAGGTACATCGCGAGCCCGGAGCCGAAAAAGTAGTGGGGGCCGATCGTACCGGGCGGGTAGTGCCGGTAGTGGCCGTAGGCGACCGCGAACACCTCGTCGGTCATCAACGCGCCGAGCGTCGCGCGCCAGCGCAGCGGCAGGTGGGCGACATAGGGCGCGAGCGTCGCGCTGTACAGCAGGTGGCGCAGGTTCACGATCAGCGTCGTGGCGAGCACGACGACGAAACTGGCGCTGCCGGCGATCAGGCCGAGCGCGATGAATTGCGCGGAGCCCGCGAACACGGCAAGCGACATCAGTGCGCCGTGCCACGCGGCGAGCGGACCGCCGCCGACGAGCGTGCCGAATATCACGCCGAACGGCGCGGCGCCGATCATCATCGGGATCGTGTCGCGCGCGCCATCGAGCCATTCGTTGAGCGGGCGGCGCGGGGGTGATGCGGGTGTCTTGTTCAAGAAGCGCTCCTCCATGAGCGGGAGGATAGCGGGCCGGCGGCGAGCCGGCTTGTATGTTCTTGCGCCCGCCGGAGCGGGGCCGGTGCTCACGTGCCGGCCGGCACGGATCACGGCGCGACCGACGATGGCGGGAAGCCGGCGTCAGCTTGCCTGCCAGCGCCCGGGCGGCACGCCGAACATCCGTTTGAAATGCCGCGTGAAGTGACTCTGGTCGACGAAGCCGCTGGCCGCGGCGACATCGGCGACCGGCACGCCCGCGCGCAACGGCGCCAGCGCGCGCTGCAGCCGCAGCTGGTTGCGCCACGCATGCGGCGGCATGCCGGTCGTACGTGTGAACAGGCGCGCCGCGTGAAATGGCGACAGGCCGACCGTCTGCGCGACGTCGTCGAGCGTCACCGTGCACGTCAGGTCGGCAGCGAGCCGCTCGCGCATCGCGTCGACGCGTGGCTCGTCGGCCGCGAGCGGCGCCGGTTGCGGCCGCACGTCGGCGTGGCGCACGATCAGCGTCGACAGCGCGTCGAGCATCGCGGTTTCGGCGGCGAGCGGATCGTAGATGCGCGGCGCGCCGGTGGCCGAATCGCCGGCCGCCGGATCGCCGGCCGGCTGTCCGGGCGCATCGGCCTGCGACGACAGCGCGCGCTCGCTGCCGGCTTCCAGCATCCGGTGCGCGAGCGTGAGCCGGGCCGCGAGATCGGCGTCGCGGATCACGTCGGGGGCAAACCAGGGCGCATCCTGCGGGCGGCCCGCGATCGTACTCGCGAGCTCGTGGATGAATTCGACCGGCATGTAGCTGACGCGATAGCACCAGCCTTCGTCGGCGGCACGCGAGCCCGTATGCACTTCACCGGGATTGATCACGGGCACGGTGCCCGTTTCGGCGACGTAGCCGGTGCCGCGATAGGTAAAGCGTTCCGCGCCTTCGAGAATCACGGGGATCGTGTACGCGTCGTGCCAGTGGGGCGCGAACGCGTGATCGCGATAGGTGGCCGTGAGCAGATCCGCGTCCGGCACGAGCGGCGTACGCCAGTAGCGTGCGGAATCGGGGAGGCGGGTGGTGGACATGATCGGGCGCGAGCGGTCGAACCGACAGTGTATCGCTCGCGCGCCCGGCGGGTGCGGCCTTACTTGACCGGAATCGTCGTGCCGGCCGGCATCGGCACCGCGGTGACGGCGTTCTTCGGGCTGCCGCTGACGATGCGGTCGCTGTAGGTCAGATAGACGATCGTGTTGCGTTTCTTGTCGACCACGCGCACGACGTGCAGCGTCTTGAAGATGAACGACATGCGTTCGCTGAAGACGTCGGCCTGCTGCTTGACCGGTTCCTTGAAGCTGATCGGGCCGACCTGCCGGCACGCGATCGACGCTTCGCTGGGGTCCTCGGCCACGCCGAGCGTGCCCTTGATCCCGCCGGTGCGGGCGCGCGACACGTAGCAGGTCACGCCGGTCACGACCGGATCGTCATAGGCCTCGACGACCACGCGGTCGGAACCCGTGACGCGGAAATGGGTGTTGACGCTGCCGACTTCCTCCGCATGCGCGAACGGTGCCGCGGCGAAGGCGGAGAGCAGGAGGGCGAGGGGCGCGGAGCGCAGGAGACGATGCTTCATCGACGGAACCGGATGCGAATGCGGGACAGAGACTCTAGCATGCGCATGACCGGGCCACGAAAAGCAGAAAGACGGAACGGTGGCCGGAAAAACAAAAGGCCCGTCGCATGACGGGCCTTTCGCTATTTGGCTCCCCGACCTGGGCTCGAACCAGGGACCTACGGATTAACAGTCCGGCGCTCTACCGACTGAGCTATCGGGAATAAATCGGTACATCTGCGTGCTGTGTTTTCCAACAAAAAACCCGTCCACTTTCAACGGGCTTTTGCGTTTTTGGCTCCCCGACCTGGGCTCGAACCAGGGACCTACGGATTAACAGTCCGGCGCTCTACCGACTGAGCTATCGGGGAACAAACAAGCAACAGCAGAGAAACGAGATTGTATGGAGTGTTCGCTAACCTGTCAACACTTTGGGGCCGCGGCGCATAAAATTTTTTGCGGCCGCCGCGCGATCAGCGCTCGAGCAGGTGCAGCTTGTCCTGCACGTCCTTCCACTCGTCCGCGTCGGCCGGCGCCGGCTTGGTCTTCGTGATCGACGGCCAATTCTTCGCCAGCTCGGCATTCAGCTCGGTGAACTGCTGCTGGTCGCCCGGAACGTCTTCTTCGGCATAGATCGCATTGGTCGGGCATTCGGCGACGCACACGGCGCAGTCGATGCACTCGTCCGGATCGATGGCGAGAAAGTTGGGACCTTCACGGAAGCAATCCACCGGGCACACATCCACGCAATCCGTGTATTTGCACTTGATGCAGCCTTCGGTCACAACGTGAGTCATTAAAACGCTCCTGCTTGGCGGTATATATGGGGTGGCGTTTGCGCCAAAAGCGGCATTGTAACTGAAGCGCAAAACCCGCATGACGAGGTCGGCTATCCGGCTTATATCGTTTCGTGATTAGTTTATGGGATGTGCAAGACGGGTACGCGCACGTCGGGCGCCGGCACGATGCGGCAAGGCGGCGGGGCGGTTTCACGATGGTCCGTCCCGCATTCGGGTAACATGACCGACAGACCGGGCGGCGCGCGGTGCGCCGGGGCCGGTCACGATATTGGCGCTGCCGTCATCATGATCATCACTTCGCTGCTCGACACGGATCTCTACAAGTTCACGATGATGCAGGTCGTCCTGCATCACTTCCCGGCTGCAAACGTCGAATACCGCTTCCGGTGCCGCACGCCCGGCGTCGATCTCGTGCCGTACATCGACGAGATTCGCGACGAGGTGCGCGGCCTGTGCTCGCTGCGCTTTGCCGACGTCGAACTCGACTACCTGCGGCGGATGCGCTTCATCAAGAGCGACTTCGTCGACTTCCTCGCGCTGTTCCACCTGAACGAGAAGTACATCTCGATCACGCCGTCGCCGAAGGGCAACGGCGAAATCGACATCGTGATCGAGGGGCCGTGGCTGCATACGATCCTGTTCGAGATCCCCGTGCTCGCGATCGTCAACGAAGTCTATTTCCGCAACACGCAGCGCGAGCCCGACTATCGCGAAGGGCGCGAGCGGCTGCGCGAGAAGATCAAGCTGCTCGGCGCGAAGCCCGAATTCGCCGACTGCAAGATCGCCGACTACGGCACGCGCCGGCGCTTCTCGAAGGTCTGGCACGAGGAAGTCGCGCTCACGCTGCGCGACGGGCTCGGCCCGCAGTTCGCGGGCACGAGCAACGTGCTGTACGCGATGAAGCACGACATCACGCCGCTCGGCACGATGGCGCACGAATACCTGCAGGCGTGCCAGGCGCTCGGCCCGCGGCTGCGCGACTCGCAGATCTACGGCTTCGAGATGTGGGCGAAGGAATATCGCGGCGACCTCGGGATCGCGCTGTCGGACGTCTACGGCATGGACGCGTTCCTGAACGACTTCGACATGTACTTCTGCAAGCTGTTCGACGGCGCGCGCCACGATTCGGGCGATCCGTTCGAGTGGGGCGAGCGGATGCTGCGCCATTACGAGGCGAACCGGTGCGACCCGCGCACCAAGGTGCTCGTGTTCTCGGACGCGCTCGACATCCCGAAGGTCATGCAGCTGTACGAACGGTTCCGCGGCCGCTGCAAGCTCGCGTTCGGCGTCGGCACCAACCTCACCAACGATCTCGGCTACGTGCCGCTGCAGATCGTGATCAAGATGGTTCGCTGCAACGGCCAGCCGGTCGCGAAGCTGTCCGATTCGCCGGGCAAGAGCATGTGCGACGACAAGGCGTATCTCGCGTACCTGCGGCAGGTGTTCGGCATCGCGCAGCCGGTCGAGGAAGACGCGTCGAAGTAGGCGTCGGCCGTTCGGCCGAAGGTGTGTCGCGGCAGGGGTGGCCGGTATAATCCGACGTATTGCACGCCAACGTCACGAGGACCGTTCATGGACACTTCCGCTGCCCGTCGCCAGATCCTCGCGCGCATCCGCGCGGCGCAGGGGCGCGCGGCCGAACCCGATGCAGCGGAGCGCGACGGCGTCGCCGACTATCTCGCCCGTCATCCGGAGGGCCCGCGCCCGCCGGCGCCGGCCGACCTCGTCGCCGCTTTCGTCGACGAAGCGGGGCGCCTGTCGACCACGGTCGACGAAGTCGCGACGCTGGCCGATGTGCCCGCCGCCGCCGCCCGCTATCTTGCCGCTCATGGTCTGCCGACGCAGGCCGTCGCATGGCGCACGCTGGCCGATCTCGACTGGGCCGGCGCCGGCCTGTCGGTCGAGTGCCGCAAGCCGCGCGACGGCGATCTCGTCGGCCTGACCGGCTGCTTCTGCGCGACCGCCGAAACGGGGTCGCTGGTGTTGCTGTCCGGCCCCGACACTTACGCATCGGCCGGCCTGCTGCCGGAAACCCACATCGCGATCGTGCCGGCGTCACGCATCGTCGCCGGTCATGAAGACGCGTTCGCACTGATTCGCGCGGAGCGCGGCGAGTTGCCGCGCGCGGTCAATTTCGTGTCGGGCCCGTCGCGCACGGGCGACATCGAGCAAACGATCATTCTGGGTGCGCACGGCCCGTACCGCGTGCACGCGATCGTCGTACGGGGCGCCTGACGCGCCCGCTGTATTCACCCCTACTCGACAAGGAAGTTCCGCATGAAACGACATGCCGCCGCCTGGGCGGGCATGGCGTCGGGAATCGCGCTTGGCGCCGCTCCCGCGCTCGCATCGGCCGCCACGCTCGACGGTGCCACGCTGTCCGCGCTCTGGGGCATCCCGTTCGCGGGAATCCTGCTGTCCATCGCGCTGTTCCCGCTCGTCGCCCCCGTGTTCTGGCATCACCACTTCGGCAAGATCGCCGCCGGCTGGGCGATCGTGTTCCTGGCGCCGTTCGCGGTCGCGTTCGGCGCCGGCACCGCGTTCGGCACGCTCGTGCATGCGCTGCTCGAGGAATACATTCCGTTCATCGTGCTGCTCACCGCGCTCTACACGGTCGCGGGCGGCATCTGCGTGAACGGCAACCTGCATGGCTCGCCGAAGCTGAATACCGCGATCCTCGCGCTCGGCACGCTGCTCGCGAGCGTGATGGGTACGACGGGCGCCGCGATGCTGCTGATCCGGCCGCTGCTGCGCGCCAACGACAACCGCAAGCATGTCGTGCACGTCGTGATCTTCTTCATCTTCCTCGTCGCGAATGCGGGCGGCTCGCTGTCGCCGCTCGGCGATCCGCCGCTGTTCCTCGGCTTCCTGAACGGCGTGAGCTTCTTCTGGACGACCACCCATCTCGCGCTGCCGATGCTGTTCATCTGCGTGGTGCTGCTGACGCTGTTCTTCGTGCTCGATACGTACTTCTACCGGAAGGGCGGCGAGGAGCGGCCGGCCGCGCTCGATCCGACGCCCGACGGCGCGGCGCTGTCGATCGACGGCAAGATCAACTTCGTGCTGCTGGCGGTCGTGATCGCGCTCGTGCTGATGAGCGGCGTGTGGAAGCCGGGCATCTCGTTCGACGTGTGGGGTACGCACGTCGCGCTGCAGAATCTCGTGCGCGACGTCGCGCTCGTGGTGGTGACGCTCGCGTCGCTCGCGCTGACGCCGCGTTCCGCGCGCGAGGGCAACGCATTCAACTGGGCGCCGATCGAGGAAGTCGCGAAGCTGTTCGCGGGCATCTTCGTGACGATTGCGCCGGTAATCGTGATCCTGCGCGCGGGCGCGGACGGCGCGTTCGCACAGATCGTGCATCTCGTCACCGGGCCCGACGGCAGGCCGATCGACGCGATGTACTTCTGGGCGACGGGCATCCTGTCGTCGTTCCTCGACAACGCACCGACCTATCTCGTGTTCTTCAACCTTGCGGGCGGCGATGCGCAGACGCTGATGACGACCGGCGCATCGACGCTCGCCGCGATTTCCGCCGGCGCGGTGTTCATGGGCGCGAACAGCTATATCGGCAACGCGCCGAATTTCATGGTGAAGGCGATCGCCGAATCGCGCGGCGTGAAGATGCCGAGCTTCTTCGCGTATCTTGGCTGGGCGCTCGTCGTGCTGATACCGGTATTCCTGCTGACGTCGTGGCTTTTCTTCACGGCGTAAGCTGACGTTTTTCAACCCCGAGCGGGCGGCTCCGGCGGCGCATGGCGCGCCGCGATCCGTCCGCGGCATGCGGAGATGGCGATGCAGAAGATTCTGGTCGCGCGTCCGATCTTTCCGGACGTGATCGAACGGCTCAAGCAGTATTTCGACGTCGACTGGAACGACGGCGACGCACTCGCGCCCGACGCGCTCGCCGCGCGTCTGGCCGACAAGGACGGCGCGCTGACGGCCGGCGACCCGGTCGGCGCGGCCACGCTCGCGGCGGCGCCGCGCCTGCGGGTCGTGGCGAACATGGCGGTCGGCTACAACAACTTCGACATGGCTGCGTTCAACGCGGCGAACGTGCTCGGCACCAACACGCCAGACGTGCTGAACGAGTCGACCGCCGATTTCGGCTGGGCGCTGATGATGGCCGCCGCGCGCCGGATCGCCGAATCCGAACACTGGCTGCGCGCCGGTCACTGGCAGAAGTGGGCGTACGACGGCTTCCTCGGCACCGACATCCACGGCTCGACGCTCGGCGTGATCGGGATGGGCCGCATCGGCCAGGCGCTCGCGCGCCGCGCGCGTGGCTTCGGGATGCAGGTGATCTATCACAACCGGTCGCGGGTCGCGCCGGAGATCGAGGCCGAGCTGAATGCTGAATACGTGTCGAAGGATGCGCTGCTCGCGCGCGCCGATCATGTCGTGCTCGTGCTGCCGTACACGAAGGAGAACCATCACACGATCGGCGCGGCCGAGCTCGCGAAGATGAAACCCACGGCGACGCTGACCAATATCGCGCGTGGCGGGATCGTCGACGATGCGGCGCTGGCCGTCGCGCTGCGCGACGGGACGATCGCCGCGGCCGGCCTCGACGTGTACGAGGGCGAGCCGAGCGTGCATCCGGCGCTGCTCGAGGTGCCGAACGTCGTGCTGACGCCGCATATCGCGAGCGCGACCGAAAAGACCCGCCGCGCGATGGCGAATCTCGCTGCCGACAACCTGATCGCCGCGCTCGGCGAGGGACCGCGTGCGGGGCAGCCGCCGAATCCGATCAACCCTGACGTGATCGGGAAGCCGCGCGCATGACGATGACGTTGTTGCTGGCGGCGGTCGTCGTGCTGGCCGTCGCGCTCGCGGTGGCGATCGTCGCGCTCGTGCGCGGCGGCCGCCACGACGATGCGGCCGTGCTCGGCGATCAGATCGAGGACGCCGCGCATGCGCAGGCGCGCGCGGTCGAGCGGCTCGAACGCGAATTGCGCGGCGAGATCGTCGAAAACGCACGCGGCTCGCGTACCGAGCTGGCCGGCAGCTTCGTCCAGTTGCAGCAGACGCTCGCCGCGCAACTGACGAGCGTGGCGACCGTGCAGAACAACCAGATCGAGGGGTTCGCGCAGCAGCTCGGCAAGCTCGTCGCCGGCAACGCGCAGCAGTTCGACGCGATGCGCGAGAGCCTGCAGCGCCAGGCCCAGCAGGCGCGCGAGGAACAGACTGGCGCGTTGCGGCTGTTCGGCGACACGTTGCACCGGCAGCTCACGCAACTGACCGAGGCGAACGATCGCCGGATCGGGGAAGTACGTGCGACGCTCGAACAGCGGTTGAAGGAAATCGAGACGAACAACGCAGCGAAGCTCGAGGAGATGCGTCGCACCGTCGACGAGAAGCTGCATGCGACGCTCGAGCAGCGGCTCGGCGAATCGTTCAAGCTCGTGTCGGACCGGCTCGAGCAGGTGCATCGCGGGCTCGGCGAGATGCAGACGCTCGCGGCCGGTGTCGGCGACCTGAAGAAGGTGCTGACCAACGTGAAGACGCGCGGCACCTGGGGCGAGGTGCAGCTCGAAGCGCTGCTCGAACAGATGCTGACGGCCGACCAGTACGCGAAGAACGTCGCGACGGTGCCGAAGAGCACCGAGCGCGTCGAATTCGCGATCCGGCTGCCGGGCCGCGATGCCGGCACGCGCGACGCGCCGCCGGTGTGGCTGCCGATCGACGCGAAATTCCCGCGCGAAGACTACGAGCGGCTGATCGACGCGCAGGAGCGCGCCGATGCGGTGGCCGTCGAGGAGGCGGCGCGTGCGCTCGAGGCGCGGGTGCGGATGGAAGCGCGCACGATCGCCGAGAAGTACGTCGCGCCGCCGCACACGACCGATTTCGCGCTGCTGTTCCTGCCGACCGAGGGGCTCTATGCGGAGATCCTGCGCCGCCCGGGGCTGACCGACCTGCTCCAGCGCGACTATCGCGTGACGGTCGCCGGGCCGACCACGCTCACCGCGCTACTGAACAGCCTGCAGATGGGGTTCCGCACGCTCGCGATCGAGCAGCGCTCGAGCGAGGTGTGGCAGGTGCTCGGCGCGGTCAAGACGGAGTTCGGCAAGTTCGGCGACGTGCTCGCGCGCACGAAGGCGCAGCTCGAAACGGTCACGCGTTCGATCGAGTCTGCCGAGCAGCGCACGCGGGTGATGAGTCGCAAGCTCAAGCAGGTCGAGGCGCTGCCGGGCGACACGGCGGCCGGGCTGCTCGGCGCGGACGGGGCCGAAGGCGCCGATGCGGACGACACGTGATGCGCGTTGCCGGCCGCTGCCGGACGGAAAAAACGGGCGCCGCGGCGCCCGTTTTCTTGTGTGGCGATCGCCGGCGCGGCCGGCTCGCCCTCAATGCGCGGCGAGCGTGTCCAGCGCGTCGCCCGTCACGCGCACGATGCGCCACTCCGGCAGCACGGACGCGCCCATCTTCTCGTAGAAATCGATTGCCGGCTGGTTCCAGTCGAGGACCGACCATTCGAAGCGCGCGCAACGGCGCTCGACGGCGAGTGCCGCGAGATGACGCAGCATCGCGGTGCCGAGGCCCGTGCCGCGCTGCGACGGCTGCACGTACAGATCCTCGAGATAGAGCCCGCGGCGGCCGAGGAAGGTCGAGTAGTTGTGGAAGAACAGCGCATACGCGACGATCGCGCCGTCGCGCTCGGCCACCAGCGCTTCGGCAGCGGGGTGCTCGCCGAACAGCGCGTCGGCGAGATCGGCTTCGGTCGCGACGAACAGATGCGTGAGCTTCTCGAACTCGGCCAGCTCGCGCATCAGCGCGAGGATCGCGCCGACGTCGCGCGGGTCGGCCGCGCGGATCAGCGGCGTGCCGCTCACGCTTCCTCCGGCGGATCGGACAGCACGATCTCGATGCCGCCGAAGCGCGATGCGACCCAGTTGTACGCATGGCACGCGATCCACAGCAGCACGAAACCGAGGATCGCGTTCAGCAGCAGTGCGCTCAGGATCGTGCTCAACTCGACCATCCCGTAGCGGATATACGCGACCAGAATGCCGAGCAGCACGATCGGCACGCTGAACGTCAGGTAGACGAGGATCAGCGCCTTTGCGGTCTGCCCCGCGGCGATCGACGAGATTTGTTTCTTCATGTGCGGATTGCCCCCGTAGAAATATACCGATTGGAATTCAGATCAGGCCGTCGAGCGGCAGGATGTCGACCGGGGCGCCCGCGTCGACTGCCGCGGTATCGTGGCCCAGGACGATGAAACAGTTGGCGGCGGCAAGACCGCTCAGCGACGCGGAGCTTTGCGATCCCGTCGGCGCGACGTGCCATTGGCCGTCGGCGGCGCGCGTCGCGATGCCGCGCAGGTAGTCGGTGCGGCCGGGACGCTTCTTCAACGGCTGCGTACTGAGCGCCGTATACATGGCCGGCGGCGGCGTTTGCGTGCCGGCCAGCTTGAGCAGCGCAGGACGCACGATCGCAAGGAACGTCACGGCGGACGCGACAGGATTGCCGGGCAGCCCGAAGAACAGCGCGTGGCCGGCGCCGTCGGCCGCGCGGGCGAGCGTGCCGCACGCGAGCGGCCGGCCGGGCCGCAGCGCGAGACTCGCGAATGTCACGTCGCCGAGCCGCGCCATCACGTCGCGCGTGAAGTCGGCTTCGCCGACCGATACGCCGCCCGACGTGATGACCGCATCGGCTTGCGCGGCGATGGCGTTGCGCAACGCGGTTTCGAGCGCGGCCGGGTCGTCGCGGACGATGCCGAGGTCGATCGTGTCGACGTGCAGCCGTTCGAGCATCGCGATCAGCATGCCGCGATTGCTGTCGTACAGCGCGCCGCGGCCGAGCGGTTCGCCGGGCTCGCGCAACTCGTCGCCGGTCGAGAACACCGCGACGCGCACGCGGCGGCGCACCGTGACGTCGGCGATGCCGAACGACGCGAGCAGGCCGAGATCGGACGGCCGCAGGATGCGGCCCGCGGCGAGCGCACAGGCGCCGCGCGCGAGATCCTCGCCGGCCCGGCGGCAGTTCGCGCCGCGCGCGACGTCGTGCGCGGCGAAGCGGATCGTGTCGCCGTCGACGCGCACGCGTTCCTGCGGAATCACCGTGTCGCATCCGGCCGGCATCGGCGCGCCCGTCATGATGCGCACGCATGCACCGGCCGCCACGGCGCCGTCGAACGGATGGCCGGCGAACGCGGTGCCGGCGACCGGCATCGCGACCTCGCCCTGCGCCGATGCGAATGCCGCGGCGGCGCCGTCGAACGCATAGCCGTCCATGGCCGAGTTGTCGTACGCGGGAATGTCGAACGGCGCGCTCACGTCGGCCGCGAGCACGCGATCGAGCGCCTCGCGCAGCGTCACCGTGTCACACGCGTCGACGGGCACCGCGAAGCGGCACGCGAGCGCCTGCGCGTCGGCGAGCGACAGCGGGGCATCGGGGTCGGGTGCGGTTCGGGAGGCGGGCGAGGAGTGCGTGATCATCAGTCGGACTGCGCCGCAAGGCGTATCGGGTTCGTGGCCGGTGGCGCGAGGAGGGTGCCGGGGCGCGGGTTTCGCGTGTGGCGGGCGCCGGGCAGGAACGGCACAGGGCCGTCAGCGACGGGCCAGCGCGGCGAGTTCCTGCCAGGAGTTGGCATTGTAAAACGCACGCTCGTCGCGAAACTCGACTTCGACCGTCTTGTGGCGTGCGTACCACGCACGCACCTTGCGGTCGCCGGCCGCGAGCCGGGCGGCCAGGTCGTCGGCCAGCGACGTGCGCAGCAGCGCGAACGTCGGCTGCGGCGAGCACACCTGCTGCGCGTCGATGGTGACGGCCATCGCGATGTCCGCCTGCTGCGCGTCGAGCGCTGCCCGCAGCCGTGCGACGAGGTCGACGGGCAGATAGGGCGTATCGCACGGCGAGCACGCGACCAGCGGTGCGCGCGCCGCGCGCATGCCGGCGAGCAGGCCCGCGAGCGGGCCGGGGAAGTCGGGCGTTTCATCCGCGATGATGCGCGCGTCAAACGGGGCACCGAGCTCGGCATAGCGATCGGCATGGCGATTCGCGCTGATCAGCGTCTCGTCGACCTGCGGCGCCAGCCGGCGCAGCACGTGCAGCGCGAGCGGCGTACCGTCGAGCAGCTGCAGGCCCTTGTCGACACCATCCATGCGGGTGGCGCGCCCGCCTGCGAGCAGCAGGCCGGCGATCGACGGGGAGGCGGGGCGGGCATCGTGCGCAGGGGTGGACAGAGCGGCGTGCGTCAGCCGCCGATGTACGACATTTCGACGCGCTTGCCGGCGCCGTCGGGCGCGGCATCGGCCGATGCGCTGCCGCGCAGCTGCGAATAGCGGTCGGTGCGCGCCTGCCAGATGCGGGCGATCGCGGTCGCGATCTCGGCATCGCTCGCGCCGCCGCGCACGAGTGCGCGCAGGTCGTGGCCGGTCGACGCGAACAGGCACAGGTACAGCTTGCCTTCGGTCGACAGCCGCGCGCGCGTGCAGTCGCCGCAGAAGGCCTGCGTGACGCTCGAGATCACGCCGATTTCGCCGCTGCCGTCCGCATAGCCCCAGCGCTGCGCGGTTTCGGACGCCGTGTGCGGCTCGAGCGGCACGAGCGGGAAATGTTCGGCGATACGTGCGACGACGTCCGCCGACGGCAGTACCTCGGTCATGTTCCAGCCGTTCGACGTGCCGACGTCCATGTATTCGATGAAACGCAGGATCACGCCGGTGCCGCGGAAGCGCTCGGCCATCGGCAGGATCTCGCTGTCGTTGGTGCCGCGCTTCACGACCATGTTGACCTTGACCGGCGCGAGGCCCGCGGCCTGTGCGGCGAAGATGCCGTCGAGCACGTCGGCGCTCGCGAACTCGGCATCGTTCATGCGCTTGAACAGCGCGTCGTCGAGCGCATCGAGGCTGACCGTGACGCGCGTGAGCCCGGCGTCCTTCAGCGCGCGCGCCTTGCGTGCGAGCAGCGAGCCGTTGGTCGTCAGTGTCAGGTCGAGCGGGCGGCCGGCGTGCGTCGTCAGGCGCGCGAGGCGCTCGATCAGGAATTCGAGGTTCTTGCGCAGCAACGGTTCACCGCCCGTGATGCGGATCTTCTCGACGCCGTGCGCGACGAAGAGCCGCGCCACGCGCTCGATTTCCTCGTGCGTGAGCAGCGCGCTGTGCGGCAGGAACGGGTAGTCCTTGTCGAACACCGCGCGCGGCATGCAGTACACGCAACGGAAGTTGCAGCGGTCCGTCACCGAAATGCGCAGGTCGCGCAGCGGCCTGGCGAACGTGTCGGCCAGCGTGCCGTCGGGGGCATGCGCGACGCCGGAGACGTCCGGCATCCCGCTGACGTCGGCGAGAGGAATGATGCGTCGGGACATGTTGGAAGAAGTGCGAACCAGACCGCTATTTTAGCCGCAACCGGCCGGCGGGGCCGGTGGGCGGAAACCCGCAGCGCGGACATGAAAAAGCCCGCCGGAGGCGGGCTTTTCCTGGTCGTGCGATGCGCCGTTCAGTGGTGCGTCGTTTCGACCTGCTGCATCGGGGCCGTATCGGCCGGCGGCAGCACCTTGCGTTCGCGCGGCACGCGGGCCGGGCGCGGGAGCCGCGATGCGGCTTCCTGCGCGGCCGCGAACTTGTCGGCGTCCGTGTTCACCCAGACGAGACCGGCCTGCTCCAGCACGACATCCAGGCTCGCCGAAGCGGGCGCGGCTGCCGGTTGTGCGGGGGCGGGAGCCGGCGTCGGTACCGGGGCCGGTGCAGCGACGGCCTCGGCCGGTGCGGCTTCGACCGGTGCCGGTTCGACTGCCACCGGCGCGGTTTCGATCGCCACGGCGGCCGGAGCGGCTTGCTCGACCGGCGCGGCTTGCGGCGCCTCGACAGCGGCCGGCGCGGTTGCCGGCACTTCGAACGCGTCGGTCGGCGACACCGCGACCGGAGCCGGGCCCGCTTCCGCGATCACCGGTGCGACCGGTGCCGGTTCTGCTGCCTGGACGGCGACGGCGGGCTCGACCGGGGCGGCCGGAGCCGCTTCGACGCGTGCCGGTGCCGGCTGCGCTTCGACAGCGGCCGGTGCGGCATGCTGCTCGACGACGGCTTCGACGGCGACCGCGCTGGCCACGGCCGCGACGACTGCCGGTGCGGCCGTGTGGGCCGGTTCGGCTGCGACCGGTGCGGCCGGCGTCACGGCTTGCGCCGCGACTTCACCTTCGACTTCGACGCCTTGCTCGGCCTGGTCGATTGCACCGTCTTCCTCGCGCTCGCGACGACCGCCGCGGCGGCCGCGACGGCGACGGCGACGTTCTTCGCCGTCACGTGCGCCGGCTTCCGCATCGGCTGCCAGTTCCGCGCCGGGCAGGGCTTCTGCAACAGCCTTGTCGGTTTCCGGTTCCGGATGGTTTTCACCGCGGGTGACGGTCTCGAGCGTGGCCGCATGCTGGGTCGGCTTGCGGCGTTCGCCGCGCTCGCGACGCTCGCCGCGTTCCTGGCGCTCGCCCCGGCCGGCTGCGTCGCCGCCTTCCGGCTGTTCGGCACGCTCGCGCGGCTCGCGATTTTCGCGCGGTTCGCGCGGCTCACGGCCTTCACGCGGCTCGCGACCTTCGCGCGGGCCACGGCCCTCGCGACCTTCGCGACCTTCACGGTTCTCGCGGCCTTCGCGGTTTTCGCGGCCCTCGCGACCTTCACGCAGCTCACGGCCCTCGCGCGGCTCACGGCCTTCACGCGGTTCGCGCACTTCCTTGCCTTCGCGTTCCTGGCGTTGCGGCTGGCCACGGCCTGCGGCTGCCTGGTCGCGGCCGCCTTGCCCCTGCTGGGCGCCGCCGCGACGGTTGCGGTTGCGATCGCCGCCGCGTTGCTCGGTCTTTTCGGTGCGTTCGCGAGCCGGACGGGCTGCCTGCTCCTTCGCCGGTGCCGGAGCAACCGGTGCGGGCGCCGGTGCCGGCGACACGCCGAACAGGCCCTTCAGCCAGCCGATGAAACCGCCGCTTGCCGCTGCGACGGGCGCAGGGGCGGGGGCGGCAACGGGCTCGACCGGACGCTGCGGCGCCGCGCTCGGTGCCGGACGCTCGGGCGTGATGCCCTTGACCGCGGCTTCCTGCTTCGGCTTCACTTCGGCGGCACGCTTGCTGTAGCCGGTTTCCGACTCGAGCTCGCGGGCTGCTTCCTCGGCCATCTTCCAGGACGCGCGCGGATCGTCGAGGCGCGCGTCGTCGTGACGCAGGCGCTCGAGCTTGTAGTGCGGCGTATCGAGGTGCTTGTTCGGGATCAGCACGATGCCGACCTTGAAGCGCGACTCGATCTTGTTGATTTCCTGACGCTTTTCGTTCAGCAGGAAGGCGGTCACCTCGACCGGCACCTGGCAGTGGATCGCCGCGGTGTTTTCCTTCATTGCTTCTTCCTGAATGATCCGCAGGACCTGCAGCGCGGACGATTCGGTATCGCGGATGTGGCCGGTGCCGTTGCAGCGCGGGCACGTCACGTGGCTGCCTTCCGACAGCGCCGGACGCAGGCGCTGGCGCGACAGCTCCATCAGGCCGAAGCGGGAGATCTTGCCCATCTGCACGCGCGCACGGTCGTGCTTGAGCGCGTCCTTCAGGCGTTGCTCGACTTCACGCTGGCTCTTCGCCGATTCCATGTCGATGAAATCGATCACGATCAGGCCGCCGAGGTCGCGCAGGCGCAACTGGCGGGCGACTTCGTCCGCCGCTTCGAGGTTCGTGCGGGTGGCCGTTTCCTCGATGTCCGCGCCCTTGGTCGCGCGTGCCGAGTTCACGTCGATCGCGACGAGCGCTTCGGTGTGGTCGATCACGATCGCGCCGCCGGACGGCAGCGGGACCGTACGCGAGTACGCGGTTTCGATCTGGTGCTCGATCTGGAAGCGGGAGAACAGCGGCACGTCGTCGTGATAGCGCTTCACCTTCGCGACGTTGTCCGGCATCACGATGTCCATGAACGCGCGGGCCTGATCGTGGATTTCGTTCGTGTCGATCAGAATTTCGCCGATATCCGGCTGGAAATAGTCCCGGATCGCGCGGATCACGAGGCTCGATTCCAGATAGATCAGCATCGGCTGGCCGGAGTTGCCGCTTTGCGAGGCGGCCTCGATCGCGCGCCACAGTTGCAGCAGGTAGTTCAGGTCCCACTGCAGTTCCTCGGCGCTGCGGCCGATGCCCGCGGTACGGGCGATCATGCTCATGCCGTCCGGAATCTGCAGTTGCGCCATCGTTTCGCGCAGTTCCTGGCGCTCGTCGCCTTCGATCCGGCGCGACACGCCGCCGCCGCGCGGGTTGTTCGGCATCAGCACGAGGTAGCGGCCGGCGAGCGAGATGAAGGTGGTGAGGGCGGCGCCCTTGTTGCCACGCTCTTCCTTCTCGACCTGGACGATCAGCTCCTGGCCTTCGCGCAGGGCATCCTGGATGCGCGCGGAGCGCATGTCGATGCCTTCCTTGAAGTACTGGCGGGCGACTTCCTTGAACGGCAGGAAGCCGTGGCGGTCTTCGCCGTAGTTGACGAAGCACGCTTCGAGCGACGGCTCGATACGGGTGATGACACCTTTGTAGATATTGCCTTTGCGCTGTTCGCGCCCGGCGGTTTCGATGTCGATGTCGATGAGCTTTTGCCCATCGACGATGGCGACGCGCAGCTCCTCCTGCTGCGTCGCATTGAACAGCATGCGTTTCATGAACGACTCCAGGCGGCTCCGCTGCCGGCGCCTCGCGGTTGTCAGGCGCGAGGGCGGGAACGACGGCAGGCCGCACCTTGTTGTGTTGTCACGAGCACGCTGGAGCGGGAATGCTGGCGGGGAGAATTGCCTGAAGAGGCGCTTGGGCCCGAAAGACGGGGCCGGCGGCCATAGGGCACCTGCGAATACGGCTTCAAAGCACGGCGTTCACACACCGCACGCTGCAAAAGCGCGCTAAGCCTGTCCGGGCATTGCCACGGGCGCGCGCAATGCGTCGCGCGCGCCGACGGGCGGCAGATGCTGCGGCTTGGGCCGCAGCGGGGAGTATCGAATCCAGCCCGACTTTCCCGCTTGGGGTGTACTTCCCTGGTTTGACGTCGCCAAGCCCCGCACGCTTCGCGGGCCAAATCGGGCGCAACGCCGTAATTTTCGCAACCGGCAGCCTGCGGACGCACTTCGCGCCGTCGGGCTGCCGATCAAATTCTTTTCAACCAACTTTCCGTTACCGCGGCGCCTTGCCGACCGAATCCGCCTGTGGGCGCGATCCTTGCCGACGGGCGGCGCCGTGCGTGCAACTTGCTGCTTCTCTTTGATTAGGGGTGAGCAGCGGACCCCCGGCGCAAGTAAAATAGCAGTTTGCGCTTGCGCCTTGCCCGATTCAGCCGGGGCCGGCCGAACAGGCCACCCACAACGTCAGGCTGGGCAAAATTATATTCAGTATGAATGAGTTAGGCAAAATATCCCAGAATTCGGTCGCAAGCGGCCAGGTATCGATGATCGAGATCGACGAAAACTCGGCCGGTCAGCGCATCGACAATTTCCTGTTGCGCGTCTGTAAAGGCGTGCCGAAAAGCCATATTTACCGGATCCTGCGCAGCGGCGAAGTGCGAGTCAACAAGGGTCGGATCGACGCGCAGTACCGCCTCGAACTGGGCGACCTCGTCCGCGTGCCGCCGGTGCGCGTGGCGGCGGCCGACCTCGCGCGTGCCGACACGCCGGTCGTGCCGCCCGCGAATTTCGATGTGCTGTACGAGGACGATGCGATGCTCGTCATCGACAAGCCGGCCGGGGTCGCGGTCCATGGCGGCAGCGGCGTCGCGTTCGGCGTGATCGAGCAGATGCGGCAGGCGCGCCCGCGCGCGAAATTCCTCGAACTGGTGCACCGGCTCGACCGCGAGACGTCCGGGATCCTGATGCTCGCGAAGAAGCGCACGGCGCTCGTGGGCCTGCACGAGCAGATCCGCGAGAACCGGATGGACAAGCGCTACTTCGCGTGCGCGCACGGCGAATGGCAGCCCGACTGGGGCCGGCGCCGCGCGGTGAAGGCGCCGCTGTTCAAGTATTCGACCCCGGAAGGGGAGCGCCGGGTGCGCGTGCAGGACGACGGGCTGGCGTCGCATACGGTGTTCAATCTCGTCGATCGGTGGCCCGACTATGTGCTCGTCGAAGCGGAACTCAAAACGGGTCGGACCCATCAGATCCGGGTGCACCTCGCGCATCTCGGCCTGCCGATCGCCGGCGACGCCAAGTACGGCGATTTCGCACTGAACAAGGCGCTGGCGCGCGCGAACGCGCAGCCGTCGCTCAAACGGATGTTCCTGCATGCGCACCGCCTCAAGCTCGCGCATCCGCTGACCGGCGAGGCGCTGCAGTTCGATGCGCCGCTGCCGGCCGAATGCCGGCGCTTCCTCGATCAACTCAGCGCATTGCGCGATACCGCCTGAACCGCATGGCTCGACAGCAATTTGACCTGATCGTCTTCGACTGGGACGGCACGCTGATGGATTCGACTGCGCACATCGCGCACAGCATCCAGGCGGCATGCCGCGATCTCGGCCTGCCCACGCCGTCCGACGAGGCTTCCCGTTACGTGATCGGCCTCGGCCTGCGCGATGCGCTGCAGATCACGGCGCCGACCCTCGATCCGTCCGACTACGCGCGGCTGGCCGAGCGCTACCGCTATCACTATCTGCTCGACGACCAGCGCATCGAGCTGTTCGCCGGTGTGCGCGAGCTGCTCGCCGAGCTGCGCGACACGGGCTACCTGCTCGCCGTCGCGACCGGCAAGGGGCGGGTCGGGCTGAACCGCGTGCTCGACCAGTCGAAGCTGACGAGCTGGTTCGACGCGACGCGCTGCGCGGACGAGACGTTCTCGAAGCCGCATCCGGCGATGCTGCACGAGTTGTCGCGGGAATTGGGGCAGGATCTGGCGCGCACCGTGATGATCGGCGACACCACGCACGACCTGCAGATGGCCGCCAGCGCCGGCGCAGCCGGCGTCGGCGTCGCGTACGGCGCGCATACGGCCGATGCGCTGGCGGCGCTCACGCCGCGCTTCGTCGCGCCGGACGTCGGCGCGCTGGCCGCCTGGCTGCGGGAGCACGCGTGAGCGCGGCGCCGGACGCCGTGCGCGTGTGCGCATCGGCCGCACTGACCGACGGCGGAGCCGGCGTGCGGGTCGACGCGACGCTGCGCGGCGAGCAGGCCGTCGTGTTCTTCGTGCGCTACGACGGCCGCGCTTACGGCTACCTGAACCGCTGCGCGCATGTGCCGATGGAGCTCGACTGGGCCGAAGGGCAGTTCTTCGAGTCGTCGGGCCTTTATCTGATGTGCGCGACGCACGGCGCGATCTACGCGCCGGATACCGGCAAGTGCGTCGGCGGCCCGTGCCGCGGCGGCCGTCTGCGGCCGGTCGAGGTCGACGAGCGCGACACGCCCGACGGCCGTGCGGTATTCTGGGTACCCGATGCCGATCTGCATCCCGCCACTCCCGCCACGACCGACTGACGACATCACTGCATGGCCGACCAACCGAATTCCCCGGATTCCTCCTCCCGTCCCGACAGCCGTGAACCGAGCTGGGAGCGCGCGGCGCTCGAGCGGATCGCGCTCGCGGCCGTCAAGGAGCAGCGTGCCGCACGGCGCTGGAAGATCTTCTTCCGCTTCGCGTTTCTCGGCGTATTCGTGCTGCTCGCGTTCGCGCTGATCGATTTCTCCAGCGATTCGAAGTTCTCGTCGAGCGGGCGGCATACGGCGCTCGTGACGATCGACGGCGAGATCGCGGCCGGCGTCAACGCGAACGCGGACGACATCAACACGGCGCTCGATGCCGCGTTCGACGACGACGGCACGGTCGGCGTGGTGCTGCGGATCAACAGCCCGGGCGGCAGCCCCGTGCAGGCCGGCATGGTCTACGACGAGATCCGGCGGTTGCGCGGCAAGTATCCGGACAAGCCGCTGTACGTCGTCGTGACCGACATGTGTGCGTCGGGCGGCTATTACATCGCGTCCGCGGCCGACAAGATCTTCGTCGACAAGGCGAGCATCGTCGGGTCGATCGGCGTGCTGATGGACGGATTCGGCTTCACCGGGCTGATGGGCAAGCTCGGGGTCGAGCGGCGCCTGCATACGTCGGGCGAAAACAAGGGCTTCTACGATCCGTTCTCGCCGGAAACGCCGAAGATGGACGCGCACGCGCAGGCGCTGCTCGACCAGGTGCATGCGCAGTTCATCAAGGCCGTGAAGGATGGTCGTGGCAAGCGGCTGCACGAGACGCCCGACATGTTCTCGGGCCTGTTCTGGACCGGCGAGAAGAGCGTCGAGCTCGGGCTCGCCGACGGCTACGGCACGACCGACACGGTCGCGCGTGACGTGCTGAAGGCGCCGGATCTGGTCGACTATACGGTGAAGGAAAGCCTGACGAATCGCGTCGCGCGCAAGTTCGGCGCGGCCGTCGGGGGCGCCGCGATGAAGGCGCTGACGGCCGGCGGCGCGCCGGTCAGCCTGCGCTGACGGCTGACGGCTGACGGCTGACGGCCGGCGACCGGCGACCGGCGACCGGCGACCGGCGACCGGCGACCGGCGACCGGCGACCGGCGACCGGCGACCGGCGACCGGCGACAATCGGCGGGCCGCGACGGCCCGCCTTTCAGTTAACTGATCGCCGTTCTCGGCATCAGTTCGCGAGCAGCAGGAAGATCGCGGGGCGCTTGTGCAGATTCGGTGCAGGCGCCTTTTTCCAGTCCGCCACAGTGCGGCTCGCGATCGTCTCGGTCGCGAGGGTCAGATCGGCCGCGACGCAGATTTGCGTCGACGGCGCGCAGGTCGCGACCAGCGTGTCGAGCATTGCGTGATTCCGGTACGGCGTTTCGATGAAGATCTGCGTCTGGCGCGCCTTGCGCGACAGTTGCTCAAGTTCGCGCAGGCGTTTCGCGCGCGCGGCCGCATCGACCGGCAGATAGCCGTTGAACGCGAAGCTCTGGCCGTTCAGGCCCGACGCCATCAGCGCGAGCAGGATCGAACTCGGCCCGACGAGCGGCACGACCTTCACGCCACGCTCGTGCGCGCGGCGTACCAGCAGCGCGCCAGGATCGGCGACGGCCGGGCAGCCGGCCTCCGACACGAGGCCGGCGTCCGCGCCGGCCAGCACGGGCGCGAGCAGCCGGTCGATGGCGCCGGCCGGCGTATTGACGTTCAGCTCGCTGATCTCGATTTCCTGGATCGGGCGCGTCGTGCCGATCTTCTTCAGAAACGCGCGCGTCGTTTTCGCATTCTCGCCGATGTAGTAGCCGAGCGTGCCGGCGCGCGCCTGCACGGCGGCGGGCAGCACGGCGGCGAGCATCGATTCGTCGCCTTCGCCGAGCGTGTTCGGGACGAGATAAAGCGTGCCGGCGGTCATGCGCGGTCTCCACGGGTGGTTGCAAACAGCGGGTAGTCGGTGGTGCGCAGCATCCGCGTGAGGGCGATCAGCGGCAGGCCAACGAGCGCGGTCGGGTCGTCCGAGTCGATTGCATCGAGCAGGGCGATGCCAAGTCCTTCGGACTTCGCGCTGCCGGCCACGTCGTACGGCGTTTCCGCGCGCAGGTACGCGTCGAGTTCGGCCTCGGGCAGCGAGCGGAAGCGCACGTGCGTGACGATGTCTTCGACCTGCGCGTCGTCCGTCCGGCTGTCGTACAGGCAGAGCGCGCTGTGGAATTCGACTTCGCGGCCCTGCATCGACACGAGTTGCGCGAGCGCGCGCTCGTGCGTGCCGGGCTTGCCGATCTGGTGGCCGTCGAAGGTCGCAACCTGGTCCGACCCGATCACAAGCACGCCGTCCGGCGCGTCGATTGTCGCGGCCACGGCGCGCGCCTTCGCGCCGGCGAGGCGCAGTGCGGTCGCGGCCGGCGTTTCGCCGGCCAGCGGGGTTTCGTCGAGATCGGGTGACACGACGTCGAACGGTATGCCGAGGCGCTCGAGGAGCGCCCGGCGGTAACGGGAACTGGAGGCAAGAATCAGCCGCGGCGGGCGGCAAACGGTATCCGGCATGGTCGGTTGGATCGGTGAGTCGTCAGGTGGGGCGCGGCGTTGCGCGGACGCAAGCTTAAGTGATTGACCGCAAAAGGTAAAACAGGTATGCTTTCCCGCTTTTCGTCGGCAGGCATCCGTTGTGGTGGCGCCTGCCGGGTCTTCGGAAGTAAAGTACGTCATCCTCGATGAGCCGTACGCGAGCGGTGCCAAGCCGGATCCCGCAAGTCAGCCTGTAGGCAGGAGCGCACATGAACACTTCTTCTGGCAAACCTGCGGCGGCGCTCGATCCGCACGCGGTCGACCTGTTCGAGTTCGCCCGCAGCGGGCGGCAGGCAGCTGGCGCGGTACACCTCTCGCAACTGCCGCGCATGTTAAACGAAGTGCCGACGGACGCGCCAGATCGCGACACGGTCTTCACGTGGCAGGCGGAAGGGTTCACGCAGAAGGAGTTGCAGGACGACGGCGCCGACGGGCAGCAGCCGTATCTGCGCCTCGCGGTGCATGGCCACGCGTGGCTCACGTGCCAGCGCTGCATGACGCCGTACGACCAGACGTTCGACGTGGACATGACGTACCGCGTCGTCGCGACCGAAGAAGAAGCTGAAGAATTTCCGCTCGACGACGATGAAGCCGATGTGATCGTGGGCTCACGCCAGTTCGATCTCGTCGACTTGATCGAAGAGGAATTGCTGCTTTCGTTGCCGCTCGTGCCCAAGCACGAGGTTTGCCCGGCAGTTCACGAAAGCCTCGTGTCGGGTGCGAGCGGTCCCGCGGAAGAGGAGGACGAAGAGTCCGACGAAGCCGGGGACGAAGGCAAACGGCCGAATCCGTTCGCAGCGCTGCAAGCGTTGAAGAAGGACGGTGACGGCACCAAGAAACACTAAGCAGTTGTGGCGCGGGAAGGCGTAAGGGCTTTGGGCCAGGGTAGTTAAGCGCCGGATCGGGCTGTGTTAGAATCCGGAAAATTATTTAGGAGTTAGTCATGGCAGTCCAGCAAAACAAGAAGTCGCCGTCGAAGCGCGGCATGCATCGTTCGCACGATTTCCTGACGGCAGCGCCGCTGGCAGTCGAGCCGAGCACGGGTGAAGTGCACCTGCGTCACCACGTCAGCCCGAACGGCTACTATCGCGGCAAGAAAGTCGTCAAGACGAAGAACGACTAAGCGTCAAGTCACGCGTTGCGCGCTACGCTCGCCGTTCGCGTGACAACTGGTTCGCTTGACACTTTCCTGGCTCAACAAAAAGGCGGCATTCAACTGCCGCTTTTTTGTGCCTGAAATTCGTCGCATTCCATGACCGTAAAGCTCACAATCGATTGCATGGGAGGCGACCACGGCCCGTCCGTGACCGTTCCCGCGGCAGTCAAGTTCGTCCGCGCGCATCCCGATGCGCACCTGATGCTCGTCGGCATCGAAAGCGCGATTCGCGCTCAGCTGAAGAAGCTGAAAGCCCTCGACGATCCCGCGTTGACCATCGTGCCCGCCACCGAAGTCGTGGCGATGGACGATCCTGTCGAAGTGGCGCTGCGCAAGAAGAAGGATTCTTCGATGCGCGTCGCGCTCAACCACGTCAAGGAAGGCGCGGCGCAGGCCTGCATCTCCGCCGGCAATACCGGCGCGCTGATGGCGGTTTCCCGTTACGTACTCAAGACGCTGCCCGGCATCGAGCGGCCCGCGATCGCGTTCGCGCTGCCGAACCCGACCGGCTACACGATGATGCTGGACCTCGGCGCGAACGTCGACTGCGAGCCGCAGCACCTGCTGCAGTTCGCGGAGATGGGGCACGCGCTCGTGGCCGCGCTCGAAGGCAAGGAGCGCCCGACGATCGGCCTGCTGAACATCGGCGAAGAGGTCATCAAGGGCAACGAGACGATCAAGCGCGCAGGCGAGCTGCTGCGCGCCAGCACGCTCAATTTCCGCGGCAACGTGGAAGGCAACGACATCTACAAGGGCACCGTCGATGTGATCGTGTGCGATGGCTTCGTCGGCAACGTCGCGCTGAAGACGTCGGAAGGGCTCGCGCAGATGCTGTCGGACATCATCCGCGAGGAGTTCGGCCGCTCGCTGATGTCGAAGCTGATGGCGCTGCTCGCGCTGCCCGTGCTGATGCGTTTCAAGAAGCGCGTCGACCACCGCCAGTACAACGGCGCGGCGCTGCTGGGGCTGAAGAGCCTCGTGATCAAGAGCCACGGGTCGGCCGACGCCTACGCGTTTGAGTGGGCGATCAAACGCGGGTATGATGCCGTCAAAAACGGGGTGCTGGAGCGCCTCGCGCGCGCGATGGCGGATAATTCAGTGTCGCTCGGCGACGGCGAACACGACGCGGGCGGCGCGGGCCAGGCAAGCCCGGCCGCAGGCCATCACGCCGAACCTTCCGCTGCGCAATCCTCTAAAGCATAAATGGCCCAATCGACTCTCTACTCCCGCGTGCTCGGCACGGGCAGCTACCTGCCGCCCGACCGCGTCACGAACCAGCAGCTGACCGATCGTCTTGCGAAGGAAGGCATCGAGACGAGCGATGAATGGATCGTGGCGCGCACGGGCATCCATGCGCGCCATTTCGCCGCACCGGACGTCACGACGAGCGATCTCGCGCTCGAGGCGTCGCGTCGTGCGATCGAAGCGGCCGGTGTCGATCCGCAGTCGATCGACCTGATCATCGTCGCGACTTCGACACCCGATTTCGTGTTTCCGAGCACCGCGTGCCTGCTGCAGAACAAGCTCGGCATCAAGAACGGCGGCGCGGCATTCGACGTGCAGGCCGTGTGTTCGGGCTTCGCATACGCGATGGCGACGGCCGACAGCTTCATCCGCAGCGGCCAGCACCGCACCGCGCTGATCGTCGGCGCGGAGACGTTCTCGCGCATTCTCGACTTCAAGGACCGCACGACCTGCGTGCTGTTCGGCGACGGCGCGGGCGCGGTGATCTTGTCCGCGTCGGAAGAGCCGGGCGTGCTCGGCAGCGCGCTGCACGCGGACGGCAGCTACTCGAACATCCTGTGCACGCCGGGCAACGTCAATCGCGGCGTGATCGACGGCAGCGCGTTCCTGCACATGGACGGGCAGGCCGTGTTCAAGCTCGCGGTCAACGTGCTCGAAAAGGTCGCGATCGAGGCGCTCGCGAAGGCGAATCTCGCGCCCGAGCAAATCGACTGGCTGATTCCGCACCAGGCCAACATCCGCATCATGACCAGCACCTGCCGCAAGCTCGGCCTGCCGCAGGAGCGCATGGTCGTGACGGTCGACCAGCACGGCAACACGTCGGCTGCGTCGATCCCGCTGGCGCTCGACGCCGCGGTGCGCGACGGCCGTATCCAGCGTGGCCAGCACGTGCTGATCGAAGGCGTCGGCGGCGGCTTCACCTGGGGCGCGTCGGTCTTCCGCTTCTGATCCGCGGCGCGCATTGCCGCGCGCGGGTCCCATCGGCGCGCCGTTCGTGCGCGCCGTCCGAATCGATTCAATTGGGGACGATATGAAATTTGCATTCGTTTTTCCGGGGCAGGGTTCGCAGGCGATCGGAATGCTCGACGCATTCGCCGATCTGGCCGTCGTGCGCGAGACGCTCCAGGAAGCATCCGATGCACTCAATCAGGATCTCGGCAAGCTGATCGCCGAAGGCCCGGCCGAAGAGCTGAACCTGACCACCAACACGCAGCCCGTGATGCTGGCCGCGGCGTACGCGTGCTACCGCGCGTGGCAGCAGGCAGGCGGCCCGGCGCCGTCGATCGTCGCCGGCCACAGCCTCGGTGAATACACGGCGCTCGTCGCGGCCGGCGCGCTCGCGTTCAAGGACGCGGTGCCGCTCGTGCGCTTCCGCGCGCAGGCCATGCAGACGGCCGTGCCGGTGGGCCAGGGCGGCATGGCCGCGATCCTGGGCCTCGACGACGAAACGGTACGCGCGGTATGCGCCGAAGCCGCGGAAGCAGGCGTCGTCGAAGCGGTGAACTTCAATGCGCCCGCGCAGGTCGTGATCGCAGGCAGCAAGGCTGCGGTCGAAAAGGCATGCGAAATCGCGAAGGCGAAGGGCGCGAAGCGCGCGCTGCCGCTGCCGGTGTCGGCGCCGTTCCATTCGTCGCTGCTCAAGCCGGCGTCGGATCAGTTGCGCGACTATCTCGCGAACGTCGACGTGAAGGCGCCGCAGATTCCGGTCGTCAACAACATCGACGTCGCCGTGGTCAGCGATCCGGCCGCGATCAAGGATGCGCTGGTGCGCCAGGCCGCGGGCCCGGTGCGCTGGGTCGAGTGCGTGCGGCACATCGCCGGCACGGGCGTCACGCACGTGATCGAATGCGGTCCGGGCAAGGTGCTCGCCGGCCTGACGAAGCGCATCGACGGCAATCTGGTCGGCGCCTCGGTGTTCGATCCGGCTTCGCTCGACGAAGCGCTCAAGCTCGCGACCGCCTGACGCGGCGCCTTTTCCCAAGCAACGGATATTCGATTCATGGACAAGACTCTCGATAAACAGGTTGCGATCGTGACCGGCGCGTCGCGCGGCATCGGCCGTTCGATCGCCCTCGAACTCGCGCGCCTGGGCGCGACGGTGATCGGCACGGCGACGAGCGAATCGGGCGCCGCCGCGATCACCGCGGCGTTCGCGGAAGCGGGCGTCACGGGCCGCGGCGCGGTGCTGAACGTCAACGACGCGGCCGCCGCCGAGGCGCTGATCGATGCGACCGTGAAAGAATTCGGCGCGCTGAACGTGCTCGTCAACAACGCGGGCATCACGCAGGACCAGCTCGCGATGCGGATGAAGGACGAGGACTGGGACGCGGTGATCGACACCAACCTGAAGTCGGTGTTCCGTCTGTCGCGCGCGGTGCTGCGCCCGATGATGAAGGCGCGCGGCGGCCGTATCATCAACATCACGTCGGTGGTCGGCTCGGCCGGCAATCCGGGTCAGGTCAACTACGCGGCCGCGAAGGCCGGCGTCGCGGGCATGACGCGTGCGCTCGCGCGTGAAATCGGCAGCCGCGGCATCACGGTGAACTGCGTGGCGCCGGGCTTCATCGATACCGACATGACGAAGACGCTGCCGGAAGAACAGCAGGCCGCGCTCAAGACCCAGATTCCGCTCGGCCGCCTCGGCAGCCCGGAGGACATCGCCCATGCCGTCGCGTTCCTCGCATCGCCGCAGGCCGGTTACATCACCGGCACGACGCTGCACGTGAACGGCGGCATGTACATGTCGTAACGGTTTTCGTTTACCATCCGCGCCGTATCCCGTTTTTCAGGCGGACCGGCGCTTGATCGACCATCAAGCCAACGCGCGTTTTGGCGTCAGCAAACCTGATAAAATGCGCGCACTTGTAAATCTGAACTTTCCCTCGGAGGGGTAATGGACAACATCGAACAACGTGTCAAGAAGATCGTCGCTGAGCAACTGGGCGTCGCGGAAGCCGAGATCAAGAACGAGGCTTCGTTCGTGAACGACCTGGGCGCGGACTCGCTCGACACGGTCGAACTGGTGATGGCTCTGGAAGACGAGTTCGGCATGGAAATCCCGGACGAAGAAGCAGAGAAGATCACGACCGTTCAGCAAGCGATCGACTACGCTCGCGCAAACGTCAAGGCGTAAGCGCCTTTCGCGCTTGTCCGCCACGTCGCCGCGATCTTCGCGATTGACGCGCCATCCTGCCGGCTTCGCGCCGGACGGACTAACAGCCACAGGGCTCGCAGGGCTGGTTCCTGTGGCCACTGTGGCTTTTGTTTTTGTCATCCAATAATGGAAAAGAGGTTACCGTGAGCCGCCGTCGTGTTGTCGTTACAGGCCTGGGGCTGATTTCGCCTGTTGGCAATAGTGTTGCCGACGGCTGGGCCAATCTCGTCGCCGGCAAGTCCGGTATCGCCACCGTCACGAAGTTCGATGCGTCGAACCTCGCGTGCCATTTCGCGGGCGAAGTGAAGGGTTTCAGCGCCGAGGAGTACATCCCGGCGAAGGAAGCCCGGAACATGGATACGTTCATCCATTACGGCATCGCCGCCGGCGTCCAGGCCATCCGGGACAGCGGGCTGGAAGTGACCGAAGCCAACGCGGAACGCATCGGCGTGCTGGTCGGTTCCGGCATCGGCGGCCTGCCGATGATCGAAGATACGCACCAGACCTACGTCGATCGCGGCGCGCGCCGGATCTCGCCGTTCTTCGTGCCGGGTTCGATCATCAACATGATCTCGGGTCACCTGAGCATCATGTTCGGCCTGAAGGGCCCCAACCTCGCGGCCGTCACGGCCTGCACGACCGGCCTGCACAGCATCGGCCTCGCCGCGCGGCTGATCCAGGCCGGCGACGCCGACGTGATGGTCGCGGGCGGTGCCGAATCGACGGTGTCGCCGCTCGGCATCGGCGGGTTCGCCGCCGCGCGCGCGCTGTCGACCCGCAACGACGATCCGGCTACCGCGTCGCGTCCGTGGGACAAGGACCGCGACGGCTTCGTGCTGGGCGAGGGTTCCGGCGTGATGGTGCTCGAGGAGTACGAGGCCGCGAAGGCGCGCGGCGCGAAGATCTACGCGGAAGTCGTGGGTTTCGGCATGACGGGCGACGCGTACCACATGACCGCGCCGAACATGGACGGCCCGCGCCGCTGCATGGTCGCGGCGCTGCGCGACGCCGGCCTGAATGCCGACGAGGTGCAGTACCTGAACGCGCATGGCACGTCGACGCCGCTGGGCGACAAGAACGAGTCCGATGCGGTGAAGGCGGCCTTCGGCGAGCACGCGTACAAGATGGTGGTCAACTCGACGAAGTCGATGACGGGCCACCTGCTGGGTGGCGCGGGCGGCCTCGAATCGGTGTTCACGGTGCTGGCGCTGCACAACAACGTGTCGCCGCCGACCATCAACATCTTCAACCAGGACCCCGAGTGCGATCTCGATTACTGCGCGAACACCGCGCGTGACATGAAGATCGACGTAGCCGTGAAGAACAATTTCGGCTTCGGCGGCACCAACGGCACGCTGGTGTTCAAGCGCGTCTGACGTCGAATCGCTTGACGAGTCCATTCGATGCTCCGGCCGGGCGTCCGCAGCGCTTTGCGTTGCGGGCCTCGGCCGTGTCGTATCTCGTGCTGGCCGCGTTCGTCGCGTCGGCTGCCGCCTCGGCGTACCTGTTCTGGGCGCCGCGCGCGGGCGCTGCCGCCGGCGCAGGCGTGTCGGCCGCGACGGCGGCACTGCTGGCCGTATGGGCGGCGCGCGCTTGCGCCCGCCGGCTGCCGGCCGAGTTGCGGATCGATGCCTTCGGGGAGATTGCGGCGTTTGGCCGCACCGGGCGGTTGCTGGCCCGTGGCCGTGTGACGGGCCATGCGCACTGGAGCAGCCTGCTGCTGGTGCTGTCGGTCGGGCAGGGTGCCCGGCGGACCCGGCCGCTGCTGATTCCGGCCGACGCGCTCGACGCCGCGTCGTTCAGCGCGCTGTCGGTACTGGCGAGAACGGCCGGGGCGGCGGGGCGGGCATGACGGCGGTGCGGTTACCGACCGTAACCAGCGGCCGGCGCCGGAACGCTACAATAACGCTCCGCGTTGCATCCCTAGTTAACGGATTTGTCAGGTGAGTGAAAAAGAAATCGATCAGGCTCTGGTCGAGCGCGTACAGAAGGGCGACAAGGCGGCGTTCGAACTCCTGGTCTCCAAATACCACCGCAAGATCATTCGGCTGATCTCGCGCCTCGTGCGGGATCCCGCCGAGGTCGAGGATGTGGCCCAGGACGCGTTCATCAAGGCGTATCGTGCGCTGCCGCAATTCCGCGGCGAATCGGCGTTCTATACGTGGTTGTACCGAATTGCCGTCAACACGGCGAAGAACTACCTTGCGACGCAAGGCCGCCGGGCGCCGACCTCGACCGAGGCCGATGCGGAGGAAGCGGAAACTTTCTCGGACGCAGACCAACTAAGGGATATCAACACGCCTGAGTCGATGTTGATGAGCAAGCAGATTGCCGAGACGGTCAACGCTGCAATGGCTCTGCTGCCCGAGGAACTGCGCCAGGCAATCACGCTGCGCGAGATCGAGGGCCTGAGCTACGAAGAGATCGCGGAAATGATGGGCTGTCCGATCGGGACGGTCCGGTCGCGGATCTTCCGCGCGCGCGAAGCAATCGCTGCCAAATTGCGTCCGCTGCTCGATACGCCCGAAGGCAAGCGCTGGTAAGCGCGACGGGCGGAACGACGCGGGTCGGGGTCTAGTTACGGATAGAGTCGTGAAGTCACGACGGGGTGTGCAAGATGGGGAGCATCATGGGGTCGGTCAATACGCAATCGCAAGCGTGCTCGCGCGGCGAGCGCCTTTCCGCGCTGGTCGACGGCGAAATGTTCGATGGCCCGGATCACGGGCAGTTTCTGGCTGAGCTCGACCGCGCGGATCGCGCCGTGTGGGCCCATTACCACCTGATCGGCGATGCGCTGCGCTCGGACGAGCTCGCGCTGTCGCCCGCGCTGAGTGTCGCGTTCACCGCGCGCATGTCGGCTGCGCTCGAAAGCGAGCCGCACCTGCTGGCACCGGCGGCCGCGCCGGTCGCGCGCAAGCTGCTGTCGCTGCGCCGCCGTGTCGTGCCGGCATTCGCGGTGGCCGCCGCGGCCGCCACGCTGACGTGGATCGTCGTCCCGCAGATGCAGACGGCCGGTGCGCCGGGCGCCGTCCAGGTTGCATCGGTGGGCGCGCCGCAGAACGGCAACCTGCAGCGCGTGACGGTTGCGCAGGCATCGGCCCAGCCGGGTCTGCAGGACGTCAACATCATTCGCGACGCCAGCCTCGACCAATACCTTGAAGCGCACCAGCAATTCGCCCAGCAGCCCGTCGTCACGGGTTCGATGCCGCTGATCCGCGCTGCCGTGACCACCACGCCAGGCCAATAAACCCGATGCGGACATTGCAGTTGAATCACGCCATCTCCGGATGGAAGCGGCTGCCGGCCCTCCTGCTTTGCGCAGCCGCCCTGTTGTCCGTTCAATCCCTTCCCGCCAGCGCCCAGCAACCGGACGATCCCGTCGCGACCCGCAAGGGTGCCGCCGACTGGCTCGACCGCGTCCAGCAGGCGGCGCAACAGCAGAGCTACGAAGGTACGTTCGTCTACCAGCGCGGCGGGTATGTGCAGTCGTCACGCATCGCGCACGTCTCGTCCCGCGACGGCGAGTTCGAGCGGATCGAGACGCTCGACGGCAAGCCGCGCAAGCTGCTGCGGCACAACGACGAGCTGTACACGTTCGTGCCCGAGCGCAAGCTGTGCGTGGTCGAGCGCCGCCAGACGCGCGACTCGTTCCCCGCGCTGCTCGGCGCGAGCGGCGAGCACGTGATGTCCGTCTACGATGCGAAGTCGCTCGGCAAGGACCGCGTGGCCGGGATCGACGCGCAGGTCGTCGAGCTCGTGCCGAAGGATGCCTACCGTTTCACGTACAAGCTGTGGGCCGACGCGCGCACCGGGCTGCTGCTGCGTTCGCAGACGCTCGACGCGAACGATCACGTGCTCGAACAGATCGCGTTCTCGCAATTGCAAACCGGCGGCGCGAGCGGCGACAAGGCCGCGATTGCAGCCGGCATGCGCAACCTGAGCGGCTGGACGGTCGTGCGCCCGCCGGTCGCGGCTGTCGACATGGAAGCGCAGGGCTGGCAGCTCGCGCCGAGCGTCGCCGGCTTCCAGAAGATTCGTGAAGTGCGCCGGCCGATGGCCGCGCGCGATGCGGGTGATCCGCCGATCCCGGTCGATCAGGCCGTCTTCACCGACGGCCTCGCGACGATCTCGGTCTTCATCGAGCCGGCCGAAAAGAATACGCGCAAGGAGGGCGCGGGCAGCACCGGTGCGACGCACGTTCTCGTGAAGCGCCGCGGCGACTACTGGATCACCGTGCTCGGCGAAGTGCCGCCGGCGACGTTGCAGCAGTTCGCGTCTGCCATAGAATACAAGGCTTCCAAGTAACGCTACGGCTTCCGACATGACGAAACTCACGCTGCGCAAAGTGCTCGCGGCGGCGGCGCTGTGTGCCTGCCTGCCGCTCGTCCCGCAAACCGCGGTCGCTGTCACGCCTCCGGCTGCCAGCCTTCCCGATTTCGCCGATCTGGTCGAAAAGGTCGGGCCGGCCGTCGTGAACATCCGGACCACCGCCAACGTGCCGACGAGCGGCCCGCGCGGGATGCTCCCGCCCGGCTTCGACAACGGCGACATGTCGGAATTCTTCCGGCGCTTCTTCGGCATTCCGCTGCCGCAGGCGCCCGGCAACGGCGGCGGCAACGGCAGCAACCCGAAGAACGTGCCGGCGCCGGACAACGGGCCCGACACCGAGCAGAATCGCGGCGTCGGCTCGGGCTTCATCGTGTCGGCCGACGGTTATGTGATGACCAATGCGCACGTCGTCGACGATGCCGACACCATCTACGTGACGCTGACCGACAAGCGCGAATTCAAGGCGAAGCTGATCGGCGTCGACGACCGCACGGACGTCGCGGTCGTCAAGATCCAGGCGTCGAACCTGCCGGTCGTCGCGATCGGCGATTCGAACAAGGTGCGCGTCGGCGAGTGGGTCGTCGCGATCGGTTCGCCGTTCGGCCTCGACAACACGGTCACGGCCGGTATCGTCAGCTCGAAGAGCCGCAATACGGGCGACTACCTGCCGTTCATCCAGACCGACGTCGCCGTGAACCCCGGCAACTCGGGCGGCCCGCTGATCAACATGCAAGGCGAGGTGATCGGCATCAACTCGCAGATCTACAGCCGCACCGGCGGCTTCATGGGCATTTCGTTCGCGATTCCGATTGACGAGGCGATGCGCGTGGCCGACCAGCTGAAGGCGACGGGCAAGGTCACGCGCGGCCGGATCGCGGTGGCGATCGGCGAGGTGACGAAGGACGTGGCCGACTCGATCGGGCTGCCGAAGGCCGAAGGCGCGCTCGTCAGCAGCGTCGAGCCGGGCGGCCCGGCCGACAAGGCCGGCATCCAGCCGGGCGACATTATCCTGAAGTTCAACGGCCGTCCGGTCGATGCGGCGTCGGACCTGCCGCGCATGGTCGGCGACACGAAGCCCGGCACGAAGGCGACGGTCAACGTGTGGCGCAAGGGTCAGGCACGCGATCTGCCGATCACGATCGCCGAGACGCCGGCCGAATCGACGGCAAAGGCCGAACAGCGCAAGAACGCGCCGCAGAAGCCGCGCCAGACCAATTCGCTCGGCCTGACGGTCAGCGACCTGACCGCGGAGCAGTTGAAGACGCTGAAGCTGAAGAACGGGGTGCAGATCGACGGCGTCGACGGCCCGGCCGCCCGTGCGGGCCTGCAGCGCGGCGACATCGTGCTGCGTGTCGGCGACACCGACATCACGAGCGCGAAGCAGTTCGCCGACGTGACCGCGCAGCTCGATCCGCAGAAGGCGGTCGCGGTGCTCGTGCGGCGTGGCGACAACACGCAGTTCGTGCCCGTGCGGCCGCGCCAGAAGTAACGCGCCGATGTTCACCCTCTACGGCCGCGGCTGGTGCCACCTGTGCGACGACATGCGCGATGCACTGGCGCCGGTGGCGGCCGAATTCGGCGTCGCGGTCGACTATATCGACATCGACACCGATGCGGCGCTCGTCGCGCGTTACGACGAGGACGTACCCGTGCTGCTGCTGGACGGCGCGGAAGTGTGCCGCCACCGCTTCGACGATGCGCGGGTGCGCGACGCGCTGGCGGCCCGGCGCTGAACCTGGCCCGCCGTCGGCCGACGCCGCTTCGCACGGGGCTCGATCCGCCGGGCTCCCGCGGGGCGGGCGTCCGAAATCCCGCCCGGCGTAAGCCTTTTCGGCTAAAATAAGCCGTTTTTTCACCGACTTACACAAGGCGTGCTCCGCAGTCGTCGAGCGCGCCTTTTTCGCTTGATCGGCACTGAATGGATCATATTCGCAATTTCTCGATCATCGCGCACATCGACCATGGCAAGTCGACACTCGCGGATCGCATCATCCAGGTATGCGGCGGCCTCGCCGACCGTGAAATGGAAGCGCAGGTGCTCGATTCGATGGATATCGAGCGCGAGCGCGGCATCACGATCAAGGCGCAGACTGCCGCGTTGTCCTATCGCGCACGCGATGGCAAGGTCTACAACCTGAACCTGATCGACACGCCGGGGCACGTCGACTTCTCGTACGAGGTCAGCCGTTCGCTGTCCGCGTGCGAAGGCGCGCTGCTGGTCGTCGACGCGAGCCAGGGCGTCGAGGCGCAGACGGTCGCGAACTGCTACACGGCGATCGAGCTCGGCGTCGAGGTCGTGCCGGTGCTGAACAAGATCGACCTGCCGGCCGCGAACCCCGAGAACGCGATCGAGGAGATCGAGGACGTGATCGGCATCGATGCGACCGACGCGACGCGCTGCAGCGCGAAGACGGGCCTCGGCGTGGAAGACGTGCTCGAGTCGCTGATCGCGAAGGTGCCGCCGCCGAAGGGCGATCCGGCCGCGCCGCTGCAGGCGCTGATCATCGATTCGTGGTTCGACAACTACGTCGGCGTCGTGATGCTCGTGCGCATCGTCAACGGCACGCTGCGTCCGAAGGACAAGATCAAGATGATGGCGACCGGCGCGCAGTATCCGGTCGAGCACGTCGGCGTGTTCACGCCGAAGTCGCGCAATCTCGACTCGCTGTCGGCCGGGCAGGTGGGCTTCATCATCGCCGGCATCAAGGAGCTGACGGCCGCGAAGGTCGGCGATACCGTCACGCACGCGGCCAAGGCCGCCGCCGAGCCGCTGCCGGGCTTCAAGGAAGTGAAGCCGCAGGTGTTCGCGGGGCTGTATCCGGTCGAGGCGAACCAGTACGACGCGCTGCGCGAATCGCTCGAGAAGCTGAAGCTGAACGACGCATCGCTGCAGTACGAGCCGGAAGTGTCGCAGGCGCTCGGCTTCGGTTTCCGCTGCGGCTTCCTCGGGCTGCTGCACATGGAAATCGTGCAGGAGCGGCTCGAGCGCGAATTCGACATGGATCTCATCACGACCGCGCCGACGGTCGTCTACGAGGTCGTGCAGAGCGACGGCTCGACAATCATGGTCGAGAACCCGGCGAAGATGCCGGAGCCCGGCCGCATCGCCGAAGTCCGCGAGCCGATCGTCACCGTGAATCTCTACATGCCGCAGGATTACGTCGGCTCGGTGATCACGCTGTGCGAGCAGAAGCGCGGCTCGCAGATCAACATGCAGTATCACGGCCGCCAGGTGCAGCTCACGTACGAGATCCCGATGGCGGAAATCGTGCTCGACTTCTTCGATCGCCTGAAGTCGGTGTCGCGCGGCTATGCGTCGATGGACTACGAGTTCAAGGAATACCGTTCGTCGGACGTCGTGAAGGTCGACATGCTGATCAACGGCGACAAGGTCGACGCGCTCTCGATCATCGTGCACCGGTCGCAATCGCAATACCGCGGCCGCGAAGTCGCCGCGAAGATGCGCGAGATCATTCCGCGCCAGATGTACGACGTGGCGATCCAGGCCGCGATCGGCGCGCACATAGTCGCGCGCGAGAACATCAAGGCGCTGCGCAAGAACGTGCTCGCGAAGTGCTACGGCGGCGACATCACGCGGAAGAAGAAACTGCTCGAGAAGCAGAAAGAAGGTAAGAAACGGATGAAGCAGGTGGGTTCGGTCGAGATCCCGCAGGAGGCGTTCCTCGCGATCTTGCGCGTCGAAGACAAATAACAGGACTGATCCTTTTATGAATTTTGCGCTGATTCTTTTTGTGCTCGTCGTCGTGACGGGCGTAGCGTGGGTGTTGGACAAACTGGTGTTCCTGCCGCGGCGTCGCAAGGCGGCCGACTCGGCGATCGAGGAGTTCGATCGCCAGCAGTCGCGCATCGACAAGCGTTTCGCGGACGAAAACGCGGTGCAGACGCGTTCGAAGCTGCGTGACGAAAAGCTGCGCCAGCCGTGGTGGCTCGAGTACACGGCGAGCTTCTTTCCGGTGATTCTGGCCGTGTTCGTCGTGCGTTCGTTCGTCGTCGAGCCGTTCAAGATCCCGTCGGGCTCGATGGTGCCGACGCTGCTCGTCGGCGACTTCATCCTCGTCAACAAGTTCGAGTACGGGCTGCGCCTGCCGGTCACCAACACGAAGATCACGCAGGGCAGCCCGCTGTCGCGCGGTGACGTCGTCGTGTTCCGCTATCCGAAGGACGAGTCGGTCGACTACATCAAGCGCGTGATCGGCCTGCCGGGCGATACCGTCGCGTACCAGGACAAGCAGCTCACGATCAACGGCCAGCCGGTGCCCGAAACGCCGCTGCCCGATTTCTTCGACGACGAGCGCCAGAATTACGCGAAGCAGTTCGAGGAAACGATCGGCAACAAGAAGAACGCGATCCTCAACAACCCGGCCGTGCCGCCGTTCGTGATGGGCGCATACGACTATCCGTATCGCGACAACTGCACGTACAACAGCCGCGGCGTGATCTGCAAGGTGCCGCCCGGTCATTACTTCATGATGGGCGACAACCGCGACAACAGCGCGGACAGCCGCTACTGGGGTTTCGTGCCCGACCAGAACATCGTCGGCCGCGCGTTCTTCATCTGGATGAACTTCAGCGACCTGAAGCGCATCGGCTCCTTCAACTGACCGCATTCGATTCACACGCAGTACGCGACGCACGGGCCGCGTCGCGTATTGCCGAACTACTTTAAGAACCGGCGGTAACACCGCCTCGTCACGCCTTTTCGCGTCCGGCCGTGCCGTTTCGGCCCGACCGGGCGCCCGCGTTATACTCCTGCACATGCCCTCATCCCAGTTGGAAAGCCGGCTGCGCTACGAATTTCGCAATGCGGAATTGTTGCGCCAGGCTTTGACCCATCGCAGTCACAGTGCCACGCACAATGAACGGCTCGAGTTTCTCGGCGATTCCGTTCTGAATTGCGCGGTGGCGGCCCTTTTGTTCCAGCGTTTCGGCAAGCTGGACGAAGGTGACCTGTCGCGCGTACGCGCCAATCTCGTCAAGCAGCAGTCGCTGTACGAAATTGCTCAGGCCCTGAATATCTCGGACGGCCTGCGGCTGGGCGAGGGCGAACTGCGCAGCGGCGGGTTCCGCCGCCCGTCGATCCTCGCGGACGCGTTCGAAGCCATCATCGGGGCCGTGTTCCTCGATGGGGGCTTCGAAGCCGCCCAAGGGGTCATCAAGCGCCTCTATATCCCGATTCTCGACCACATCGATCCGCGTACGCTCGGCAAGGACGCGAAGACGCTGCTGCAGGAATATCTGCAGGGGCACAAGATCGCGCTGCCGACCTATACGGTCGTCGCGACGCATGGTGCAGCGCACAATCAGCAGTTCGAGGTCGAGTGCACGGTGCCGAAGCTGGACGTGAAGGTATCGGGCTCCGGCGCGAGCCGGCGCGCGGCCGAGCAGGCTGCCGCGAAGAAGGCGCTCGACGAAGTGATGGCGGCCGCGCCGATGCTGGCCGCGAAGCCGAAGCGCTCGAAAAACGCGCGCGGGTCCAAGCATGTCGAACCCGAGATCGTGCCGGGCGTGAAGGGTGTGCAGGAAGCGCTCGACCTGCGCTCGCCCGAGCGGAAGGAACGTGCGGCGGCGCGCGAGGCGAGAGCGGCGGGCGCGGTGCCGGCTGCCACCGCCGCAGCCGCGGCGACGGGCGCCGAGCCGGCCATCGCGCCGATGGCCGCGATTCGCGCGGCGCATGTCGAGCCGGCCGCGGACAAGGGCGAACGGGCGGCGAAGCCGGCGGCCGACAAGGTTGCCGACAAACCGGCCGAGCGGCCCGACAAGGCCGCGGAAAAGCCCGCCGAGGCCGCGCCGCGCGCAGCCGACAAGCCGGCTGGTCACGCAGCCGATCCGGCATCGTCGTCGGCCGACAAGCCTGCCGCGAGTGCCGACGCCGCCGCGCGTACGCCTGCGCGCGCACGCGATGCCGCGGCGCCCGACGCCGACACGCCGCCCGGCGGCGCGAGTCTTGCTGCCGCGCAGGCGCGCGTGGCCGATGCCGACCACTGAATTGCCCAGCGATCGTGCCGCGCGCCGCGCGGCCGTTTCCGAACCTGTCTCCCAAACGATATGAACACTCCCGCTCCTACCGGTTTCCGTTGCGGCATGATCGCGATCGTGGGCCGCCCGAACGTCGGCAAGTCGACGTTGATGAACGCACTCGTCGGCCAGAAGATCAGCATCACGTCGCGCAAGGCGCAGACGACCCGCCACCGCATCACCGGCATCAACACGTTCGACGACGCGCAATTCGTGTTCGTCGACACGCCGGGCTTCCAGACCCGTCACAGCACCGCGCTGAACCGTTCGCTGAACCGCGCGGTCACGTCGACGCTGACGTCGGTCGACGTGATCCTGTTCGTGATCGAGGCCGGCCGCTTCGGGCCCGACGACCAGAAGGTGCTCGACCTGATCCCGCCCGGCATGCCGACGCTGCTGATCGCGAACAAGATCGACCGCGTGAACGACAAGGCCACGCTGTTCCCGTTCATGCAGAAGGTGAGCGAGCTGCGCGAATTCACCGAGCTCGTGCCGCTGTCGGCGCAGAAGCCGGAAGACATCAAGCGCCTGCTGGACACGATCAAGCCGTACCTGCCGGAAGGCGAGCCGATCTACGGCGAGGACGAGCTGACCGACCGCAGCTCGCGTTTTCTCGCGGCCGAAATCCTGCGCGAGAAGGTGTTTCGCTGGACCGGCGACGAACTGCCGTACACGAGCACCGTGCTGATCGACAAGTTCGAGGAAGAGGGCCGCCTGAAGCGCATCTTCGCGACGATCCTCGTCGAGCGCGATTCGCACAAGGCGATGGTGATCGGCAAGAAGGGCGAGAAGCTCAAGCAGATCAGCACCGAGGCGCGGATGGACATGGAAAAGCTGTTCGACGGCCCCGTGTACCTCGAGACCTTCGTGAAGGTGAAGAGCGGCTGGGCCGACAACGAGGCGGGGCTGCGTGCCTATGGGTACGAATGACGCGCTGACGTCGACCGAAGACGCGGTGACGGCCGGCGCGAACGACGCGCCGCTGCCGGCACCGCCCGAACCGCCGCGCAAGGCGCGGCGCGCGACGTCTCGCACGTCCGATTTCCGCGTCGCCGAGCAGCCGGCGTTCGTGCTGCACAGCTATCCGTATCGGGAAACGAGTCTGATCGTCGACGTGCTGACGCGCGACCACGGCCGGCTCGCGCTCGTCGCGAAGGGCGCGAAGCGCCCGCACTCCGCGTTGCGCGGCGTCTTGCAGACGTTCCAGCCGCTGCTGCTGTCCTGGTCCGGCAAATCCGAGGTGCGCACGCTGACGGGCGCCGAGTGGGTCGGCGGGATGCTGCCGCTCGGCGGCGACGGGCTGTTGTGCGGTTTCTACGCGAACGAGCTGCTCGTGAAGTTCTGCGCGCGCGAGGATCCGCAGCCGCCGCTGTTCAATCATTACGTGCTGACCCTCACGCGCCTCGCGCACGGCGAGCCCGCGGTGCAGGTGCTGCGCTCGTTCGAGCGCGTGCTGCTGCGCGAGACCGGCTATGCGATGGCGCTGAACCGCACGGTTGCCCGCCGCGCGGTCGAACCCGAGCGCCGCTACGTGTTCGATCCGGAACGCGGCGTGCGCAATGCGGACGACGACGTGCCGTCGCACTGGCCGGTCATCACCGGGCAGACGTTGCTCGACATGGAACAGGACGATTACCATCGAGCCCAGACGGTTGCGCAAAGCAAGACGCTGATGCGCTTCCTGCTGAACACCTATCTCGGCGGCACGCCGCTCGCCACGCGTCAGATCCTGATCGACCTGCAAAACCTATGAGCTTCTTCCTGACAACGCCCACCGCCATCGACCTCGGCGTGAACATCGACCACGTCGCGACGCTGCGCAATGCGCGCGGCACGCGCTATCCCGATCCGATCCGCGCGGCGCTCGCCGCCGAAGAAGCGGGCGCGGACGCGATCACGCTGCACCTGCGCGAGGATCGTCGTCACATCGTCGACGCCGACGTGCGCGAACTGCGCCCGCTGCTGAAGACGCGCATGAACCTCGAATGCGCGGTCACGGCCGAGATGCTCGACATCGCCTGCGAAGTGCGTCCGCACGATGCGTGCCTCGTGCCGGAGAAGCGCGAGGAACTGACGACCGAAGGCGGTCTCGATGTCGCCGGCCACTTCGAGGCCGTGCGCGCGGCGTGCAAGCAGCTCGCCGACGTGGGCGTGCGCGTGTCGCTGTTCATCGACCCGGACGACACGCAGATCCGCGCCGCGCACGAAGCGGGCGCACCGGTGATCGAGCTGCATACGGGCCGCTACGCCGAAGCGCACGACGAAGCCGAGCAGCAGCGCGAATACGAGCGTATCGTCGCGGGCGTGCAGGCCGGCGCGCGGCTTGGCCTGAAGGTCAACGCGGGTCACGGGCTGCACTACACGAACGTGCAGCAGATCGCCGCGATCGACGGCATCGTCGAACTGAACATCGGCCACGCGATCGTCGCGCACGCGATTTTCGCGGGCTGGGACAACGCGGTGCGCGAGATGAAGGCGATCATGGTCGCCGCACGCGTCGCCGCGCTGCACGGCGGCGCGCGCTGACGATGCGAGGCCGCCGCGCCCCGCACGCCGTTTGCGACGTGCTTGGCCCGGCCTCGCCGGGCCGCCCCGGCGGAGACTGACATGGCGATCTATGGCATCGGTACCGACATCGCACAGGTGAGCCGCGTCGCGGCCGTGCTCGAACGCACGGGTGGCCGGTTTGCCGAGAAGGTGCTCGGCCCCGACGAATTGCGCGTGTTCCATGCCCGGCGCGCCCGCTCCGAGGCACGCGGCATCGCATTTCTCGCGACGCGCTTCTCCGCGAAGGAAGCGTTCTCGAAGGCGATCGGGCTCGGCATGCACTGGCCGATGACGTGGCGCGCGCTGCAGACGCTCAATCATCCGAGCGGCGAGCCGTACGTGGTCGCTTCGGGCGAGCTGGCCGACTGGCTGGCCGCGCGCGGCATCACGGCGCGCGTGACGGTCAGCGACGAACGCGACTACGCGGTGTCGTTCGTTGTCGCCGAAACGGACGCCGCGCCTGCTCCTGTACCTGTTTCCCGAACCTCCTCCTGACGGAATTCCCGATCTGATGAAAACGACTCCCGGCCCGGTCATGCTCGACGTCGTCGGCACGACCCTGTCGCGCGACGATGCGCGGCGCCTCGCGCATCCGAATACCGGCGGCGTGATCCTGTTCGCGCGGCACTTCCAGAATCGTGCGCAACTGACCGCGCTGACCGACGCGATCCGCGCGGTGCGCGAAGACATCCTGATCGCCGTCGACCACGAAGGCGGGCGCGTGCAGCGGTTCCGCACCGACGGCTTCACGGTGCTGCCCGCGATGCGCCGCCTCGGCGAACTGTGGGATCGCGACGTGCTGCTCGCGACGAAGGTCGCCACCGCCGTCGGCTACATCCTGGCCGCCGAATTGCGCGCGTGCGGGATCGACATGAGCTTCACACCCGTGCTCGATCTCGACTACGGGCACTCGAAGGTGATCGGCGATCGGGCGTTCCATCGCGACCCGCGCGTCGTCACGCTGCTCGCGAAGAGCCTGAATCACGGGCTGTCGCTCGCCGGCATGGCGAACTGCGGCAAGCATTTTCCCGGGCACGGCTTCGCGGAGGCCGATTCGCACGTCGCGCTGCCGACCGACGACCGCACGCTCGATGCGATCCTCGAGCAGGACGTCGCGCCGTACGACTGGCTCGGGCTGTCGCTTGCCGCGGTGATTCCGGCGCATGTGATCTACACGCAGGTCGACAAGCGGCCGGCCGGGTTCTCGCGCGTGTGGCTGCAGGACATCCTGCGCGGCAAGCTCGGCTTCACGGGCGCGATCTTCAGCGACGACCTGTCGATGGAGGCCGCCCGCGAAGGCGGCACGCTCACGCAGGCCGCCGACGCCGCGCTCGCCGCCGGTTGCGACATGGTGCTCGTCTGCAACCAGCCGGATGCGGCCGAAGTCGTGCTGAACGGACTGAAGGCGCGGACCTCGGCCGAGTCGGTGCGGCGCCTCAAGCGGATGCGCGCGCGCGGCAAGGCGCTCAAGTGGGACAAGCTGATCGCGCAGCCCGAGTATCTGCAGGCGCAGGCGCTGCTGAGCAGCGCGCTGGCGTAAGCGGGCAGGGGACGGCGCGGGTCGCGCCGTTCCGGTCATTCCAAACGAAAAGCCGCGCTATAGCGCGGCTTTTTTATTGCGGATGTCCCGTGCGATGACCCGATTCGGATAGCAGCTGGAATGGATTCATGCGCAACTAACGGTCAGATCCGGCCAGCGCCCGAATCCAGGGGCTGCCCCACTCAGTTCACCTTCATTCGCTGCAGCTTGTTGTACAGCGTCTTCGGGCTGATGCCGAGCAGCGTCGCCGCGCGGTGGCGCGTCCCGCCGACCGCGTCGAGCGTCGCGCGGATCAGCAGATCCTCGACGTCGGACAGCGGGGTGCCGACCTTGATCTGCACGCTGCTGCCGTTCAGCGCGGCGCCGGCGGAGAAGCTGGCTTCGCCCGCGCGCAGCGTCTCGATGAAGTCGCCCGATGCGTCGTACGCGAAACGCACGCGCTCCTGCAGTTCGCGCACGTTGCCCGGCCATTCGTACGACAGGCATTCGCGCACGAAGCCCGGGGCCGCGCGCTTGTCGGTCGTGCTGCGGCCGGTTGCGCGCGCTTCCCGGTTCAGTTCGTCGATCTGCGCGTCCGCGATCGCGAGCGCATCGCCGTCGCGCTCGCGCAGCGGCGGCATCGTGATCGACGCCGCGTCGAGGCGCAGCCACAGATCCTCGCGCAGCGTGCCGTTCGCCACCGCTTCGCGCGCAGGGCGGCGGGTGGCCGCGATCAGCCGGAAATCGCTGGTGATCGAGCTCGTGCCGCCGATCCGCATGAAGTTCTGCGAATCGAGCGCGTGCAGCAGCGCTTCCTGCAGCACGAGCGGCAGTGCGGTGATTTCGTCGAGGAACAGCGTGCCGCCGCCGGCTTGTTCGAACAGGCCCGTCTCGCGGCGCTCGGCGCCGTCGAACGCGCCGCGCTCATGGCCGAACAGCACGCTGTCGAGCGACGCGCCATGCCGGCCGGCCTGCACGAGCATGCGGCAGTCGAACGACACGAACGGGCCCTTGCGGCGCCGGCTCAGTTCGTGCAGCGTGCGCGCCGCCAGCTTCTTGCCGGTGCCCGCTTCGCCCGAGAACAGCACGGCCGTTTCGGTGCGGGCGTTGTGCTCGATCATGTCGTACACGTGCTGCATCGCGTCGCTGCGGCCGACCAGCGCGCCGAAGCGGCCGAGATGGCGCAGCGACGCACGCAGCGACTGCACTTCGTCGATCAGTTCGTACGGGCGGGGAATCCGCGCGAGCAGGCTGCGCAGGCGCGGGATGTTGATCGGCTTCAGCAGGTAGTCCCAGATGCCGTGACGCAGCCCCTCGATGGCGCTCTCGACCGTCGCGTTGCCCGTCAGCACGATCACGGGCAGCGAGCCGTTCGGCTGTTGCTGCGGCAGGTGCTGGAGCAGATCGAACCCGCTGCCGTCCGGCAGGTTCAGGTCGACGAGCACGACGTCGGGAATCGAGCGGCCGAGCGCCGTGCGCGCTTCGGCGAGCGACGTGGCCGTGTCGACCGAGAAGCCGTCTGCGGCGAGCAGCGCGGTGAGGCCTGACAGGCTGTTGGGATCGTCTTCGACAATCAGGGCGTGTGGCATGGTGGACGCGAGTCGAGTCAAGAGAGGCGGGCTGTCGGCCAGCGGGCCGCAGCCGCATGTCGGATTAAAGACTGATTTTATGCCCCGCCGAACGCGTCACGCGCATTATTTCTCCGGCGCTATAAAACAGTTACCGATGATACAAATTGAATATCTTTACCGGTGGCTTTTGTGCTGCGCATGGCTCCGGTTTGTGGCAGCTGTTGGCGCCAGACAAACAAAAAGCGCCCCGAAGGGCGCTTTGTTCGATGCGGAAATCGCTGACGATTACGCGCGGCTGCGGTATTCGTTCGTGCGCGTATCGATTTCGATCTTGTCGCCGGTGTTGCAGAACAGCGGCACTTGCAGCTCGAAGCCGGTCGCCAGCTTCGCGTTCTTCAGCACCTTGCCCGACGACGTGTCGCCCTTGACGGCCGGTTCCGTGTAGGTGATTTCGCGAACGAGGACCGTCGGCAGCTCGACCGAGATCGCCTTCTCGTTGTAGAACACGACTTCGCAAGCCATGCCGTCTTCGAGGTAGTTCAGCGCTTCGCCCATCATTTCGGCTTCGACTTCGTACTGGTTGTAGTCGGCGTCCATGAACACGTACATCGGGTCGGCGAAGTACGAGTACGTCACTTCCTTGCGGTCGAGCACGACGACCTCGAACTTGTCGTCAGCCTTGTAGACCGATTCCTGACCTGCGTTGGACAGCAGGTTCTTCATCTTCATCTTGACGACGGCCGAGTTACGGCCCGACTTGTTGTATTCCGCTTTTGCGATGACCCATGCTTCGCTGCCGATCTGCACGACGTTGCCTACGCGGAGTTCCTGTGCGGTTTTCATAAAAAACTGTCCTGATCAAATCAAATAAATAGGTGCCTGAGCGTTGCGCAACGGCTGACGGCGCAAGCGGCGGTGCGTTCCGGTGGGCGCCAGGAGCCCAAACGCGAGCGCTTGCGTGGTCAGCCGTCGGATAACCGCTTATTTTAACTGAGATTTTGCGTATTCCGCCAGCTTTCCGGCGAGATCGCCGACGGCCGCGAGCGCGTCGGCCCAGCGGAGTGCATTGGCGTCAAGCGCGGCGCGGTGTTGCCAGAAATCGGCCCAGTCGGGCGTGCCGGCGCCGTTCCACGCATGCCAGAACCGCTCGAGCGCGGCGCGCGGCGCATCGGCGAGGCCGGCCGAGAGGTGCGCGAGCGCGGCATCGAGCTTGGGCAGGTGCACGTCGTCGGCCTGCGGATAGATGTGCCACACGAACGGCTTGCGCGCCCACTGCGCGCGGACGAACGAATCCTCGCCGCGCACGAAATTGAGATCGGCGACCCACAGCAGCGGATCGTAGTCGGCCTGGGGAACGAATGCGAGGCTGTGGGCGGTCAGGTTGCCGCTGCGCGCCCGTATGCCCGCCGAGAACGACTCGACCCCAAAAAAACGCGCGACGGCGGGCGACAGGCGCCCGGTCGGCACGAGCGCGACGACCGGCGACGGGCCGTCGCGCCACTGCGCGAGCAGCGCGTCGACGGCCGGGTTTTCGTAGGCGAACAGGCTGACGACCGTTGTGCCGGGCGCCGGCGCCGCGCCGCCGGTCGCGCGCTGCCACCACGCGGCGCGGGCTGCCGGATCGGCGTCGAAGGCCGCGCGGCGCGCGTCGAGGTCGCGCTCCTTCGGCACGCCGCCGGTGCCGGCCGACAGGCCCGGGAAGAAGAACGTCTTCAGCAGCGGGTAGCGCGGATGCGGCGATGGCCGCAAATGGAAATCGGCGACCCAGTCCTCGGCGCTCAGGTATTCGAGGTTGATCCACACGGGGCGGCGCGCGCGCCGCGCCATCGCCGCGAGATACGGACCGGGCAACTCGCACGCGAACGCCTCGATCACGACATCGGCGATGTCCAGCGCGTCGCCGACTTCCGCATGCCAGTGCTCGATCACGATCGCATCGACCGTCTGCCGCCCCGCGTCGGGATCGACCTGCGGCAGCAGGCGCGCGAACGTGTGCAGGTCGTCGACGAACAGGCGAACCTGCCAGCCGTGCTCGTGCGCGAGCTGGCGCGCGACGCGCCAGCACACGCCGATGTCGCCGAAATTGTCGATCACCGTGCAGAAGAGGTCGCAGGCAATCGGTTCGCCCGGCGCGAGCGGCACGGCGGAGAGGGGGCAGCGGTGGTGCGTGGCATCGAAGCGGGCCGGTGAATGCTCTAAACTGGCGATTCTAATAGACCCGTTCCGCGTTACAAGGCGCCCGGATCACGCATGACATCCCCAGAAGCCTCCGCTACTCCGTTCGAACCGAAGAAGATCCTTGCGCAGTTGCCGCACATGCCGGGCGTCTATCGCTATTACGATACGGCGGGCGCCGTCCTCTACGTCGGCAAGGCGCGCGACCTGAAAAAGCGCGTGTCGAGTTATTTCACGAAGACGCAACTGTCGCCGCGCATCGCGATGATGGTCACGCGCATCGCGCGCATCGAAACGACCGTCACGCGCTCGGAAGCCGAAGCGCTGCTGCTCGAGAACAACCTGATCAAGGCGCTCGCGCCGCGCTACAACATCCTGTTTCGCGACGACAAGTCGTATCCGTACCTGAAGCTCACCGCGCACCGCTTTCCGCGGATGGCCTACTACCGCGGCTCGGTCGACAAGCAGAACCAGTACTTCGGGCCGTTCCCGAGCGCGTGGGCCGTGCGCGAGAGCATCCAGATCCTGCAGCGCGTGTTCCAGTTGCGCACCTGCGAGGATTCGGTCTTCAACAACCGTACGCGGCCGTGCCTGCTGCATCAGATCGGGCGTTGCACGGCGCCGTGCGTGGGCGCGATCTCCGACGAGGATTACGCGGTCGACGTGTCGAACGCCGCGCGCTTCCTGCTTGGCCGGCAGTCCGAAGTGATGAAGGAGCTCGAGCAGAAGATGCACGCGTTCGCGGCCGAGCTGAAATTCGAGCAGGCGGCGGCCGTGCGCAACCAGATGAGCTCGCTCGCGACGGTGCTGCACCAGCAGGCGATCGAGGTCGGCAGCGACAGCGACGTCGACATCCTGGCCGTCGTCGCGCAGGGCGGACGCGTGTGCGTGAACCTCGCGATGGTGCGCGGCGGCCGGCACCTGGGCGACAAGGCGTATTTCCCGACGCACGTCGAAAGTGCGCTGACGCTCGCCGAAGGCGGTCTCGGTGAAGAGGTCGAGCCGGCGGAGTCGATCGATGCGATGGCCGACGCGCCGGTCGACACAGTGGCCGATCAGCCTGCGCAAGAGGCGGGCAGCGCGCGCGGCGCGGCGGCGACAGCGTCGGTCGAGGCCGAGGTGCTCGACGCATTCATCGCGCAGCACTATCTGGGCAACCGCGTGCCGCCGGTGCTCGTCGTCAGCCATGCGCCCGCGAGCCGCGACCTGCTGGAGCTGCTGTCCGAGCAGGCCGGCCACAAGGTGTCGCTGGTGCGGCAGCCGCAGGGACAGCGGCGCGCGTGGCTGTCGATGGCCGAGCAGAACGCACGGCTCGCGCTTGCGCGGCTGCTGTCCGAGCAGGGCTCGCAGCAGGCGCGTACGCGCGCGCTGGCGGACACGCTCAGCTACGACAGCGACGATCTCGCGACGCTGCGGATCGAGTGCTTCGACATCAGCCATACGATGGGCGAGGCGACGCAGGCATCGTGTGTCGTTTATCACCATCACAAGATGCAGTCGAGCGAATACCGCCGCTACAACATCACGGGCATCACGCCGGGCGACGATTACGCGGCGATGCGGCAGGTGCTCACGCGCCGCTACGAGAAGATGGTCGAGCAGGCCGCGCAGGCGGCGGCCGTCGACGAAGCGGCCGGCATCGACGGCGAGTCGACGCGCCAGGCCGAGGCGTCGAGCCTGCTGCCGAACATCGTGCTGATCGACGGCGGCAAGGGTCAGGTCGAGATCGCGCGGCAGGTGTTCACCGAGCTCGGCCTCGACACGTCGATGCTGGTCGGCGTCGCGAAAGGCGAGGGGCGCAAGGTCGGCCTCGAGACGCTGGTGTTCGCGGACGGCCGCGCGCCGCTCGAACTCGGCAAGGAGAGCGCCGCGCTGATGCTCGTCGCGCAGATTCGCGACGAGGCGCACCGCTTCGCGATCACCGGCATGCGGGCGAAGCGGGCGAAGGCTCGCCAGACGTCGCGGCTCGAGGAGCTCGAAGGCGTCGGCGCGAAGCGCCGGCAGCGGCTGCTCGCGCGCTTCGGCGGGTTGCGCGGCGTGGTGGCCGCGAGTGTCGAGGAACTGGCGAGCGTCGAGGGCATTTCGCACGCGCTCGCCGAGCAGATCTACAAGCAGCTTCACTGACGCGGCCGTGCGGCCGGCTCGTTGCCAGCGTTCTTGTGGCAGGCCGGTCGACACGGCACAATTGCGAATCCTTTACTGTCCCGCATGCCATGCCGTTCAATTTCCCGATTTTCCTGACGTGGGTACGGATCGTGCTGATTCCGCTCGTCGTCGGCGTGTTCTATCTGCCGGACACGGTGATGGGCGGCGCGCACCGCAATCTCGCGGCGGCGGCGATCTTCATCCTCGCCGCGCTGACCGACTGGTTCGACGGCTTCCTCGCCCGCAAGTGGAACCAGACGTCGTCGTTCGGTGCCTTTCTCGACCCGGTGGCGGACAAGCTGATGGTGACGGCCGCGCTGCTGATCCTCGTGCAGATTTCGCGGGTCGACGCGGCGATCGCGCTGGTGATCGTCGGTCGCGAGATCGCCATTTCGGCGCTGCGCGAGTGGATGGCGCAGATCGGCGCGTCGAAGAGCGTCGCGGTGAACCAGCTCGGCAAGTTCAAGACCGCGTGCCAGATGGTCGCGATTCCGATGCTGCTGTTCTACGGGCCGCTGCCGCTCGGCGTCGTGACGATCGATACGCGCGTGTGGGGCGAGTGGCTGATGTATCTGGCCGCGGTGCTGACGATCTGGTCGATGCTGTACTACATGAAGCTCGCCTGGCCGCAGATTCGCGAGCGCGGCGGTGCGTGACCCGCATTGCCTGTGCGGCGGTGGTTTTTGTAAAAAGGGCTGGAAAAGCCCTTGACACACGAATGTGCCTTCGACATAATCTCGCTTCTCCGCTGCACGACGAAGTAAGTGTGTGACGGGGAAGCGGTAGCGTAGCAATACGCGGGAGTAGCTCAGTTGGTAGAGCGCAACCTTGCCAAGGTTGAGGTCGCGAGTTCGAGACTCGTCTCCCGCTCCAGATTTTTTCTGGCAGCGCGTGGTACGGCAAAGCGCTGCAGATGCAGGACACATGCGGGAGTAGCTCAGTTGGTAGAGCGCAACCTTGCCAAGGTTGAGGTCGCGAGTTCGAGACTCGTCTCCCGCTCCAGATTTTTCTGGCAGCGTGTGGTACGGCAAAGCGCTGCAGATGCAGGACAATGCGGGAGTAGCTCAGTTGGTAGAGCGCAACCTTGCCAAGGTTGAGGTCGCGAGTTCGAGACTCGTCTCCCGCTCCAAGTAATGGGGAAGCCACGCTTCCCTTTTTATTTGATGGGCTTCCGGTCCTCGAATAAAAATCTGTCGCTTGCCTCACGGCATCCGGACAGTCCGCTTTTGGCGCGATAGCAAAGCGGTTATGCAGCGGCCTGCAAAGCCGTTTAGGCCGGTTCGACTCCGGCTCGCGCCTCCAGGTAGGAAGAGAAAAAGCCCTGAGAAATCAGGGCTTTTTCTTTTTCCGGCCCCACTTTCATCCTTGTAAGAAAGTCGCCGAGAGTGGTACAAAGTCGCCTCTAACCACTCAAGAAGCACGCGTAACCACGCCTAAGTCGGCTCTTTGGCCGTATAGGCGAGTTCGCATCAGCGCATGGCAACCAAGCGACTACGACCCTCCGGAACGTGGGAATACATCATCCGACGTTCGAAACTTCTTCCAAAGCCACTTTCCCTTACGTTTCAATCTGAAGAAGAGGGCGATGCGTACGTCGCCCGGCTGGAGCAACTGCTCGATGCCGGCATTGTGCCGACGGACGTCGTTGAGCAACGCGAAGCTATCGCCACGACGCTCGACGCCGTTCGAGAATACCTGCGACGTGTGTCGGTGCCAGACTCCGACGCCCAAGTGCTAAATACGTTGCTCGGCGGCCGACTCCCTTCGAAGGCGCTTTCTACCGTGGACTACGATTGGGCGGAACGATGGGTGACGACAATGAAGCGCGAGCATCATTTGTCACCATCGACGATTCGCCACAATGTCGGGGCGCTCGCTCGCTGTTTCGATTGGGTAGTGAAGTCAGGTACTCCGATGCTTGCCGTCAATCCACTGCGGCTGTTGCCGAAGCGCTACGCGACGTATACCGATGACGATCGCGTGGCAGTTGAGGCGCAGGATCGTGCGCCGAAAGAAGATGTGCACCGAGACCGACGGCCAAGCGAAGAAGAATTGACCGAGATCCGACGCATCATGGCAGGGGGAAAGCCCAAGGACCGAGAGCGGGCGTTTGAGTTGCCGTATCGGCCGGCGTTGGTATTCCTGTTCGAGCTGGCGATCGAGTCCGCAATGCGGATGCGCGAGATGTATACGCTAGACGTCGTGCAGTTTGACGTCGGCCGCCGGACGGCCGCGTTGGAGCGGACAAAGAACGGCAGCAAGCGTTCAGTGCCGCTCACGACGGTGGCAGTGGCAGCGTTCGAACGCTACGTCGAGGCAGTGAACGGTCATGACCCGGCGATGTGCGGTTTTTCGTTCGAGGGCGGCAGGCTCTTCCCGTGGGTCGGTGAGATCGAGGCGGGCATGCGCGCGAAGAATATGCCAGTTCTCCGGCGGAAGGTTCTCGAACGCGTCACCGTGCGGCTGTCGGGCCAGTTCGGTCGGCTATTCAACGCCGCCGGCTGCCCTGATCTGGTCTTCCATGATCTGAGGCATGAGGCGACGTCGCGGCTGTACGAACGGACGACATTGAGTGATATCCAGATAGCGAAGATTACCGGTCATACAGATCCCAAGGTCCTAATGCGTTACGCGAACCTGCGGGGCAGTGATCTGGCCGCGCGGCTTTGGTAGCGTGCCGCGTATACACAACTGCTTGGCTGGATCTCTAGGGCGATAGTCCTCTTTTCGGAGGCGTAGCTCGGCATGCGTTGCGACTGCCGTCGCCAATTCGCGAAACAATACCTCGGGCGATGGAGCATACTAGGCTAGACCGGAGGGCACGATGGGCACCATAAGCATGCAAGCAATCGTGAGCAATAAGACGATTCAAGTCGTTTTCACGCCAGGTGACGAGCAGGCTACGATTTACATCGTGAATGGAGAGCAGGGATCGTATCAACCCCGCCATATGAGCGTTCGCGAATATGGCGAAGCCGGAATGTCCGCCGAGGAGATCGTTCGCCATCTCCTCGAAGTTGTTTCAGCCTCCGTCGAGGAGCTCGATCGCGTGCGTCCTAGCTGATCAATTCAAATCAGGCCAAGCACGACGGCTTTGGGGCCGCTGCCCGTCATTTGACGGGCAGCAGCCTTCTCATGCAGCCTGTGCGGCTGGATTGTTCGCCGGCAGGTCGGGCAGACGCGGCAACGCGCGAGCCGTGCGGCCGGCCTTGCGTGCGGGTGCCTGTTGCAACTGCCGCTGAATTGCGGCATGCGTGCGGCGATCAGTTTCCGCGTAATCGGGTCTGGTGCGGCCTTCGAGGCGTTCGAGGGTTTGCTGCTGCGCCTGTTCACGGAGGAACGCGACGACATCGTCTTCGAGAAACACCCATGCCCGACCGATACGAGCACCGACGATGTCGCCTTGCTGCGCCAGTTTCATCGCCGTGGTGCGGTCGACCTTCAGGAAGTCGGCGCATTCTTGTAGATCGAACGTTCTCACGCAATGCCCCCTGCAGCCCGATCGATGCGTTCGATCTCGGCGAGGATCAGTGCAGCGGCTCTCACGAGATCGCGACGAGGCGTGGTCGGTTTGAACCAGCATGCTGCCCATGAGCTTGGCCAGTAGTAGGCGGCTGTATCAAGATCCCAACCGGCAGCAGACACAGCATACGCGACCGCTGCTTCAGGCAATTCGCCTTCTGTGTATTGATCGTCGCTGGTTGCCCCCCGGCGTTCTACGGCAATTTGTCGGTTGCGCTCAACGAGCACATCGCGGGCAGAGGCAGTCCGTGTTACTACAGCGTGCGGTTCCGTGCGGTCGGGATAGATTCTGAGCAGCGATCGCGTGATTTGCTCGATCGCGTGGCGCGTCGGGCGGCTAGATTCACCATAAATTCGCAACGCCCCTTGGCGCGCGGATTCAATTGCCCTGTGGAGTCGTGCGGTCCGGACGTCTAGCGCAGCAAGTGCCCACGATGCAACGTCGTCGGTCGAGCGCGGCCGAGCGTCCGAATAGTGCTCAGTCAGGTACGTTCGTAAGCGTTCCGTCGACGCGTTGTTCGCCAGCGCATCGGCGCAGTGCGTTTGGGTACCTGTCATTGTCATTCTCCTGTGGAGGTAGCGGGCAGAGCGCGAGCGAGTTGCATCAAGCCGGTTTCCAACGTGATCCCGGCGGTTGCTGCCCAGGTGCGCGCGTCCTGCGCGGTTTTGTGGCGAGCGAATGACCCGATCTCGTCGGCCATCAGGTCCAGCAGCTCGATGTCGGCCGCGTGCGAGATTTCGGCGATCAACGCGCGGATCTCGATGCGAAGGGCGTCGAATCGCGCGAGCCTGCCTTGGCGGGCCTCCGCCAAGGCTTCGTTCATCTCGACCGGTTTGCGCCGCGCGAGCGGCGCTCCGTCCTTCTGGATCGTTTTTACGGGCGTCAGCCCGTCGTTGTCCGACTGCATCGAAGTGCCGTTGACGCTCGCCAGTGCGATAGCCGGGCGCTTCTTCGCGTGTTCCCGCTTTCGCGGCAGCGGACGTGGGGTAGAAGTGGCCGGGCGTGGGGTCATTGGGCCGCCTCCTGCGCCAATTCATGCGTCCAATCTGGGTCGGGCAACTGAAGGATGTCATCGAGCCACTGAAGGACGAACGGCAGATCTTTCTGACGCTTGACGCTTTCACTGCCGAGACGCTTCCTAAGCCATCGAGCGCCTTCTTGAACTGCCTGCATCCGCGTCGGATAAATCGTGGTGCCCGGGCCGAATTTCAGTGGAGTTGATGCGAAGCTGTCCCCGAAGTTGTACATAGCCGCGCAAATCCACTGATTTGCTTTCGGTTGGGCCACGTAGATCTCGGCGATCGGCTTTTTCGTACGCTTGCTGTTGGGCGATCGAAGGGTATCGGTCGCGACGCAGCGACCGTCTTGATCCGGTGCCGTCACGGGGTAAATCCGTGCCTTTTGCGGAGTGTCGAGGAGATCGGCGAGCGGCGAGAGTGCCGTATGGACGGCTCGAATCGTTCCGGGCGAAAGCTTCCCGAAAACGGGATCATGCAGGACTGCCTGTAGCGCCTGCAAAAGTTGCTTTGCACAGGCATCGGTGATCTTTGTCGCTTTGGGCGCGGCCGGCTCGTAAGGCTTCGTGTTGCTGGCTAGATGCTTCTTCGTGACCTTCCCTTTGCCGGCCTCCTTCGCTTTCGACAGGCCGGACACGATGCGTTCGAGCGCTTTGTCGCCGCCGTGCAGGCGGATCTGCTCGATGGCCAGTGTGCCGGTACATTGGCCGTTCCGTATGAGCTGATGCAGTTCGACCGGTGCCCGTTCGAGCAGGCCGACGTCGCGGATCGTTTGGTCGGTGACATTCAGGCGCTTGCAGATCGCCGCAAGCGCCATGCCGTGAATGTCGCGCAGCTCTGCGACGGCAGCGGCCAGATCAAGCGGCGACGACGGTTTGCCGTTGTTGCTGAGATAGCCGTCGATCACCATTTCGGCGCGGTTGACCGTCTTGGCGTCACGGACGACGACCGGGATCTTGCCGATGTCCTTGCCTGTTTCGATTGCCTTGCCGGCGGCAAGGTAGCGGTGCTGCCCCTTGTACACGAACAGCAGATCCTTCCCGTCAACCTTTCGCGCGTAGCAATGAAGCGGCGAACCCTTGTCGTACCCGTTCTCGATGATGAGGGCAGTAAGGTGCGTCACCCATTCGGGATCAACGGGGCGGATGTTGTCGGACGGGTCGTAATGAAGTTGGCCGTACGGGACCATCCACAGGTCGGCTGACGTTGCGCCCGCAGCGGCCGCTGCTACCTTCGCGCTCCCGGTCGGGATCGGCGCGGTCAGGTCGAGCTGTTGCGTGCGGTCGTCCATTACGCAACCTCCTGCGGTACCGCCGTCCGCGCCTTGCCACGCTTCTTCGCTCTATTGATCGCGTTCGACGCCTCGACGCCCGCTGCGCGCTTGGCGTCGCGCAGGCGTTTGATCGCGTCAGCGCAGTTGCCTTCGTCGGGAATCGAGATCTGCCTGCGCGCAATTTCGGTACCGTCGAGGATCAAATATTCCGTATGCACGCTGTCCGGCAGCGGACGGCGCCCGACAACGTACTTACCGATCAGGAGCGGTGTCGACGGACGGCGTGCGCTCCGGTCGTATCGCGTGAAAGTGCGGAGTGAGAGGGTGTCGCGACGTTCGACGTCGAATAGGGGTTCTGCTTTGACTTTGATGCGCGGCATGGTGGTCTCCATGACGCCGGGGCGGGCTCGCCCCGGCAATGTCGGGGCGGTTTAGACGGTGACGTTGTAAGCGGTCGTTGGGGCGACGACCGGATCGTCTTGAAACACATTCACGACGACAAACAGCAGGGCGGCGACGACCGTCCAGCGGAAGATCTTCGATTTTTCAAAGTTGCTTTGGCGTGCCGGCTCGGACGGGGTAATGCGGGGTGTTTGCTCGTCTCGGAGCCATTCGTGACGGTCGTAGAGCTGGCAATCGATCAGGCGGCTCGCTTGACAGTGGTGAGCGACGGGTTGCGAGGCGTGCAGTTCAGGAAGTTCGCGATTCATCAGTTCCTCACGATAGGTTGTGACGTGAGGATGATAGATTTTCTATCCAATCATATGCAAGAAAAACTATCCTTGTCGGTAGAAAATCTATCTATTGAGATCGAGTAGGCAATAGTCAGGAGTGGGTGTGCAAAAAAAATCCCGCCGAAGCGGGACTGCGGGGAGCGAGTTATCGCCGGCGATATCGACGGTGTTCAACCATCACGCCAATAATCCGAACGGGTTCGTGTTCGCTATTTATCGTTGGATAGTCGGAATTCAGTGGGACCAGCTCAAACACTTCCGCGCCAGTCGTACTCACGCCACGAAGCCTGTACTTCTTGAACGTGGCTTCTTCTTTGCCGTTCTTAGCGACGACATAGTCGCCCGGCCTAGGTGCAATGGCTGGCTCAACGATGATTCTATCGCCAGGCATAAACTCCGGTGCCATCGATTCCCCCTCTACCTCAAGGGCGAACGCATGATCCGATAGCTCTAGATCGGTTAGCAGGTACTCGAACGCACCGCCAGGTGGAAACGGAGTGATTGCCTCGCTCATCAGGCCGGCTTGCACGCTGCTGATCAGCGGTATGCGACGCGTGCCGACATTCGCCGGGACAACGTTCCCAATGGGCGTACCCGCAACGCCGGGGATGGGAATTGCATGTTTGGTAATACGTGCGATCTCAAGAATCTGGCCGAAGCTTGGCTCGTGACGGCCGTTCTCCCACGCTGACACGTTGCCGCGCGTCTTCCCCAATCGCTCCGCGAGTTCATCTTGCTTGAGGCTGGCAGCTTCGCGGCTGGCCTTTATCCATTCACCGATGTCCATGCGCTCAATGGTAAGAAAATCTTGCGCGCGTATGGCTATATTTTCTATCTCTCGAATGTTAGAATTTCTATCATTGCGCTGATGATGGAAGCTCATGGACAACATCGTTGAACACCCCTTGGATCGGGCCGCCAAAGCGGCCGGGCTGACTATGCAGTCGCTTGCAGACCACCTTGGCGTGACTCGCGCGGCGGTCCAGCAATGGAAGCAGGCGGGCCGGCGGGTGCCGGCTGAACACTGCCCTCCAATTGAGCAGCTTTGCCACGGTGCCGTGCGATGTGAGGAGCTGAACAGTCGGGTCGATTGGGCCTTCGTCCGCCAATCGGGGCCATCGCCAAGCGCAACGCATGTCTGCAACAGCTAACGGTGCGGTTTCGATCGCACATCTCGAATCCTAGTGACGTTTCGCGCGTCGCGACAGGATGAAACGCTCCGATCTCAAACGCTATGACCTGCCGATACGACAGTACCGAATGGCTGGACGTCCTCTATACGTCTGTTCGCAACACGCCCGGCGGTGTCGCCGACGCGGCGAATCACCTCACCATCCGACGCGGTAAGAACATCACGCCAGAATCGCTTCGCCTTCGCTTGCGTGGTGTTGGCGACAGTCGCTTGTCGATGGAAATGTTCGAGCTGCTGATCGAGTGGATGCAGGAAAAGGCAGAGGGCGAGGCGTACGCGCTTGACGCGCTGCATGCGTTGAACGCGCGCTTCGGGCTGGTTGCCGAACACGTCGACGACCATGCCGCTGACGACGTCAGCGAACCCGGCACGCTGCGTCTTGTATCGACGGCGCTGCACCTGCAGGCGCATGTTGGTCTCGTTGCTGACGACGTGACGCGTGCGCTGGCTGATCAGCGGATCGACGATCAACATGCCGAGAAGATCATCGCGACCGGCCGCAAGGGCCAGCGTCTGTTCCAGCGTTTGATTCACGCTGCTCGCAACCTCACCGCGCGTCGGCGCCGTCGTCATGGAGCGGTTTAAGCCTGGCATGGGGTGCTGCCGGCCTGACCGTGAACACGTCGGCCTCTGCTGTTCGCCTGAGCAGCAATTGGCATGCGCTGTCACGACGCTCGCATCCCGATTCGAGTATGCCCCCGCCGAAGCGGGGCGCTTGCTGTCCGAATTGCTCGCCACGTTTCCCGATCGCCTCGCTCCGATTCTTGCGGAAGCGAACGCAGCGGGGCGCGTGCGCGTGTTCATCGAGCGAGCTGCGCGCGCATGCGCCGCGCTCGCGACCAAGGCGGAACGTCACGCGTTCCGCGACCAGCTTACCGATCGTCTCTGCGCGCTGGACCTTGCCGCGTTCGACGATCTCATGTCGGCGGAATGGCGTCGACTGCGCGGCAAATAACCGGAGACACATGTGAACGTGAACGGGACCAGTAGCGCGTTGCGACGCGGCGCATCGCAGTACAGCCGCTCGCCGAGCGGACGGCAGTGCTATGCGGCGGGGCGGGCTGCATGGCGAAGCTTTTCTCACAAGGTCGAGCGCGACCGTCGTCTCGTCGAGTTGGAGGCGGGTCGTCGTGCGAGCTAACGGCGCGCAACTCAACGAATTGTGATCTGGCCGCCAATAGTGACTCGGGCGGCCAAAGTAACTTTGATCGAGGGAATTTTTGTATGGCGACACTGGACCAGATTATTCAGCAATTGCGTGCTGCGGGTCATCCTGACCTGCCCGCCGGGCATCCGATCGCGGACGGCAAACATCACCGATACGGGCCGCGCAAGAAATACTGGTATCAGCTTCGCGAAGTCATCAGCAAGGGCGCGGTGATCGGCTATGGCGGTACGTTCGGCCATTTCTCGGGCGACGATCCGGGCACCGATCGATTCGAGTGGAGCGGCGCACCGCTGAGCGAGGAAGTGCTCGCGGAGACGCGTCGCCGGCAGGAAGCCGCCGACCGTGAGCAGGCGGAGCGTGACGCGCGTCAGGCGAAGCTCGCCGCGAACCGCGCGCGAGATCAGTGGAACCGCGCGGCAGAGCACGGCGAGTCCGCCTATCTTGAACGCAAGCGCATCACGGCCGAAGGCGTGCGTTTCGACGCGGACGGCACGATCTTCGTGCCGATGTATCAGTACGGCGATGACGCTCGGCTCATCGGTCTGCAGAAGATCACGCCGGACGGCGCGAAGCGCTTCAACAAAGGCATGGAAAAGAAGGGCGCGTCGTATCTGCTCGGCGAGGTGGGCGCCGACGACCAGATCGTGCTGGTCGCCGAAGGCTACGCGACCGCGCGATCGATCCGCGTGGCGGTCGACGAGGCGTTCGCGGTCAATGTCTGCTTTGACGCGGGCGGCATCCTCCCGGCCGTGCGGTATTTGCGTGCGACGTATCCGGATGTGCATGTGGTGGTCTGCGCCGACGACGACTGGAAGATCGAGCAGCGCATGCGCGACTGGCTTGCCGACGAGTTCGGTTTCCGGGGTGAACTGCCGTTTGGTGCCGACCCGGTACGGATCGAGGCGAAGAACACGTGGTACATGGTCGCCGCGTCACGCCGTCGTGACGACAATGGTGTGCCGTATGTCGAGGTCAGCTACGGAAACGACGTGATGCCGTTGCGTCGTAAGCGGTTCGAAAACACGGGCCTGAAACGTGCGTATGAGGCGGCAGCGATGGTCGCCGACGTCAGCGTCGTCTATCCGGTATTCGCCAAGCGCGGCGAGCGCAAGCTGACCGATTTCAACGACCTGCACGTCGAAGAGGGCATCGACCCTGTCCAGGCTCAGGTGCAGGCGGCGATCTTGCGCGTCATCGCGCCAGCGAACGAAGAGATCCGACCGGCGACGGTTGCGGTGTCGACCGCGAACGACACGCCGACGAAATCCGCCGCGACGTCCGCTGCCGCGAAACAGCCGGAATGGGATGGCCGCGAGGCGGAGAACGGCGCGCACACATGGGAGCAGGATCTCGCGCGTTCGGACAAGGGCACGCTGCTGCCGACGCTCGGCAACGTGCACATGATCTTGGCGAATCACAAAGCGTGGCAGGGCGTCATCGAGCAGGACGACTTCGGTGGCCGCGTGATGAAGCGCAAGGCACCGCCGTTCCGGCAAGGCGTGAAGGGCGAGTGGACTGACATGGACGATCAGCGCTGCGCGCTTTGGTTGTCGCAGCGCTACGGCCTCTCGGTGCGCACCGATATCGTGATGAACGCGGTTCTGTTGGTGGCGGACGAGAAGCACTTCCATGACGTGCGCGAATACCTCGAAGGGCTCAAATGGGACGGCGTGTCGCGCATGCGATCGATGCCGTCGACCTACCTGCGTGTCGCCGACAGCGAGTATGTGCGGCTCGCGTTCACGAAATGGATGATCGCCGCCGTCGCGCGCGTGATGGAGCCGGGCTGCAAGGTCGACAACGTCCTGATCCTCGAAGGCAAGCAGGGGCATCGCAAATCGACGGCGCTGAAGGTGCTGGCCGGCGCACCGTGGTTCACCGATACGCCGATCCAGATCGGGAACAAAGACACATACGCGGTGCTGGCCGGGAAGTGGGTGATCGAGCTGGCCGAGCTGGACTCGTTGAACAAGGCCGACTCGTCGGCGGTAAAGAGCTTCTTCGCGACTGCCGTCGACCGGTTCCGCAACTTCTACGGCAAGCGGGCGACCGACGTCCCCCGTCAGTGCGTGTTCGCCGGCTCGGTCAACTTCGACACGTACCTCAAAGACGAATCGGGCAACCGGCGTTACTGGCCGCTGCGTGTCGGCGGGCTGGTCGACATCGACGGCATTGTGGCCGTCCGCGATCAGCTATGGGCGGAAGCCGTGCACCTGTACCGCTCGGGCGTCGTGTGGCACGTAGAAGAGCATGAGCGCCCGCTGTTCGAGATCGAACAGGCGGAGCGTTACGAGGGCGACGTGTATGAGGACAAGATCGCCAAGGCCCTGGAATTCGTCTCGCGCACGACGATGGAAGAGATCCTCGCGGACATCCTGAAGCTCGATACGTCGAAATGGACGCTGGCAGAGCAGCGCCGCATCGGCAAGGCGTTGAAGTCGCTCGGCTGGGTGCGCAAGCGCGAGTCGACCGGATCGCGTGGCTGGTACTACGTGAAGGAGGAGCAACAGCAGGAAGCGGAGCGCGAACTGGTCGCAGCGGGTGATGACGACAGTCCGCTGTGATCGCGTGGCGCGCTGTGCCTGCACGGTAAGCGCGCCACATGCCCCGTCGTGGCGCGCTGCGGACGTCCCATGTCCCAACGTCCCAAGGCGCGGTCTCGGGCGCGGGTGCAGGGGCGCGACATGCGCGACGTGAGCGGCGCATGTCGCATGTCGCAGGCGCGCACCCCTGCAAGCCTTTTCCCTTGGGACATTGAGACATTAGGACGAATAGGAGAGAGTCGTGATTGATTTGATGGAGCGGGCAGGTATAGCGATGAGCGTTCGTGGTCAGTTCACCGACCCGATTGCCGATCCTAAAGTTACTTTGGGGGCACTCGCATTTGCGAACGATCTCGGTCGGTTGCTGGTGCGGATCAAGGCGGGACAGGAGGCAAGGCCGGGAACGATCCGCAAGGCAACGTTGCTGTTTGCGCAGATGATCCGATTGTCGGGCCGGTTTAAGCGCAACCGGTTCACGGGCCTGAACCGTGAGGAGCGTCGCGATCAGCGCGCAGGACGCGAAGTCGAACGCGCGAAGGTTGATATTGTTGAGCGCTTCGCGTTGCGTGTGCTAGACGAGTGGATCAACGATCAATGCGTGCGGTGCGAAGGGCGCGGCATCGTGCGGCGGGACGGTCGTTATATTTGTCCGGACTGCGCTGGCTCGGGCAAGCGGCCGATCGACGATGCAGCACGTGCGCATGCACTCGGCATTCCACTTGATGAATATCGGCGTCACTGGTCGCGGCGCTTTCACGACATGCATTCGCTGCTCGATCACGTGAATGGATCGGTGTCCGACACAATGCGCCGCCAAATGCGAGAATGAAACATCTTTCATTTCAAGAGTAGATCGCGTAAACTTCGGAAATCCTTTACCGCGTTACTGGATATTCGCTGGCACCGCGCGTTAGTCGTGCAAACCTCTCGGGACATAAGAACACGTAATGGAGCCCGTTAGGTCGTGTGGGGGCGTTCGTCCCTACGAAGTGAATTCTGAAGCCCTGAGTGCGGAAGCTCTCGGGGTTTTTTGCTGTGTGCCCTTCGCAAAGCTGCTCCGGGTCGTTGGTCAGGTCGGATGCTCCGATTTCCGAGTAATATATGGATCGGACGTGGAATTTTCTGCGCCATTTCATATAACGATACGGGGGAATAGCGTGAGAACTGCTACTGTCGGCGCTCTGAATATTGTTATGCCTGAGCCTCATAGCCCGGCGCGATACGTTGACTTGCTTAAGAAGGCGTACAAGACCAAACGAGTTGTGAAAATCCGAGGACAGTTCGCCGGGATTCTGGGTACTTTCGGGGAGGATCTTGGCGATGGTTTCTACTACGGCGAGATATTCAAGTTCTACGATCTCAAGCTCACTGGGAAGTGGCTTAATATGCTTGAGCAGGCTCCGGCAGAAGAGGATGATTTGGCGGAACTGAATGTCCCCCAACATCTGAAGCCGGGTCTTGAGGCATTTCCGTTCCTATTCCATGCGCCGTCGCACCGGCTCTTCTTTGTTAGTCAAGACTCTCAAGAGCATCTGGGGCCGCAGGATGCTGGCAGATACTTCAAGCAGTTGCTTAATCAGCCGCGACTGACGGATCAGTTTAAGGAAATCGCCGTTACGGTCATTCCGGGCGCCGATACACTCGACAAGATCTTTAGCCTGCCAGAGCTTCGAAAGCTCCATATCGTCATTACGCCGCCGAATCCCGATGATTGGGAGGAAGTCGAGCAGGACGTCAAGGAGAGAATGGCAGAGCAGAACGCGGCGACAATGGTGACGGTTCTTGTCGCACAAAAGGGGGAGTCTCTGGAGCCGAATGAGCACACACGTTTGCTTTCCGAGGTAGCGCAGGCTAATGGCTATGTAGAGGCTCGCGGGAAGACCGAGATCGGGAAGGTCCAGACGCTCTCTACGAAAAAACATCCGATGTTGAGTCCGGCACCGTATGATCCAAACGCCGAGACCATTGTTACCGCGTTGAAGGCTGTAGCCAACGCGTATCTAGCACGTATCCGTCGTTTACGCAGACCTGCCTGAGGCTAACTCATGCTGAGTGACCTGAAGAGATCGTATCGCGGGGTACGCAACATATTCCGGCGATACTGGAGTGCATATGGGGGATGGCGAGCGGTCCTGACCTCTCCGTATCTCCATGCTTCAGCGGTTGTCACGGTGTTGCTCGCCAATCTGTGGGTAGACGGCAAATGGTGGGGTGACCCTATCGCCGTTTTGCCAACTATGGTTGGTTTTGCGATTGGTGCGTATGCGATTGTGTTGGGCTTTGGGGACGAGCGTTTTCGAAGCGTCATCATGACCCGGCGGAAGGGGAAAACGAGTCCCTTCGTTACAATCAGCGCGTCACTCGCTCACTTCATTGTCGTGCAACTTGCGGCATTCGGCGTTGCATTAGTTGCAAAGGGTCTCGACTTTCCACTTGAGGAGACGGAGGGGATTGGTGTCTATGTGTACTCCGTTTTCGGATCAGTCGACTTCGTACACAAATGGATATCCCCGGTCGGGTATTTCCTGGGCTTCCTGCTGTTCATCTACGCCATCGCGACGGCTCTCGCTACTGCCATGGCGATCTTTCGGCTGACGACGATGATTGAGCGGGACGAGGAGCCGAAAAAGACGGAGCCACCGAGACGTCGAGTGATGAGCCGAAGGCGGATGTTGGCTCGCCGCGCTCGAAATTGGCGGGTCTAAGCGGTTGATACGCATGGAGGAAGACCACGCCCAGCACTGTATTTTGTGGGTGTGGTTTTCCGTGTGGCCTGGGTGCTGGCTGTAACGTATCTTGGTTGGGCGGGACGTTTTTCCTTACGAAGTGAATATCGAAGCCTTGAGTGCGAAAGCCCTCAGGGCTTTTTGTATTGGGGCGCTGAAATGCGAATCGAGTCGACGAACGCTGGGCCGCGCGAGGTCTGGTTGACGTGGGATGAAGATCGGAGCATGGGGCGCGTTACCGCGCGGTGCTTCGTGTTTGACGACGCGATCGACCGTGTCGTGTGGGCGATGGACCGAGCGCGCGACGGCGTGACCGCCGATGTCGCGATCGGTGCGGGTCTGCCTATTTTTTGAGCAGGCGGGGACCCTCTGGCCATCGCCAGACGCGGGGGCTCGCACCCGCGTTTTTTCTCTACTGGCGAGTCTTCATAGGGGGTCATATTCATGCCGACTCAGCAGCAGATCGCTGACCATCTCGACCTTGACCAGTCGGCCGTTTCGCGGTTCGTCGACAAGGTCCAGCTCGATTACCGCGTGGCGTCGATCGACGAGATCCGCGTCGCGTACATACGTCATTTGCGCGAGGTCGCGGCCGGCCGGTCCAGCGGTACGGGCATCGATCTCGTCGCGGAACGGGCGAAGACCGAGATCGTCGATCGCGAGATCAAACTGCTGACGCTGGCCGAGAAGAAGGGGCAGCTCGTCAACGCGGCGCAGCTCGAACAGGCGTACGGCCTGATGGTCGGCGCATTTCAAACGGAGCTGCTGTCGCTGTCCGACAAGCTGGTGCAGGAGCTGCGCACGCTATACGGCGTCGAGGTCGATGTCGAATGGTTGAATGAGCATATATATGGATGCCTTGAGCAGCTTTCTGAATACGACCCAGACAGTCCACGCGGTGATTCGCCGGATCGCGACGATGCTGCGTCCGCCGGAGCGGATTGGGACGACGGATTGGGCACGCAAACATCGTAGGTTGAGCGCGAAAGGGTCGGCCAGCCCCGGCCGGTATAACCCGAACATCACGCCGTGGGTGTTCGGCATGCACGAAGCGCTGGACGATCCGACCGTGCAGAAGATCGTGTGTATGAAGTCGGCGCAGGTCGCGTGGACGGATGGCGTGCTGCTGAACTACATCGGCAAGCGGATCGACGTTGACCCGTGCCCGATGATCGTCATGTTCCCGAAAGAGAAGACGGCGAAGAAATTCAACCTGGAGAAGTTCGAGCCGATGGTCGAGGTGACGCCTCGCCTCTCGGCGAAATTGCCGGTTCACGCGGCCCGCGACAAAAACAACTTGTGGGATCACAAGACGTTCGCACGCGGCTTCCTGAAGTTCATCACGTCGAACGCGCCGGACGAAGTGAAGTCGACGCCGGCCCCGGTCGTTGCGGTCGAGGAGCCGGACGACGCGAATACGAACGTTCGCGAGCAGGGCGATTCGATCACGCTGCTGGAGGAGCGGAACAAGAGCTATTCGGCCCGGCGACGCAAGATGATCTTGGGCGGCACGCCGACCATCGACGGCCTGTCGCGCATCCAGCAGGCATACGCGGCATCGGATCAGCGCGTGTATCTGGTGCCGTGCCCGGATTGTGACGAGGAGCATGAGCTGGCGTGGGAAAACGTCACGTGGAGCGAGGGCGCCGAAGTCGTGCATGAGGTCTACGGCCGCGCACAACCGGAGACGGCCCGTTACACCTGCCCGCATTGCGGCTCGTTGTGGGACGACGCGACGCGCATTCGCGCCGTTCGTCGCGGGCGATGGGTAGCGACGGCACCGTTTCACGGCGTCGCCGGCTTCCGCATCAACGAGCTGGTGTCGCCGTTCCCCGGCTCGAACATGGCCGAGCTGGTCAAGAAGTGGCTGACGGCCGACAGGGCGCTGCGCGAGGGCGACGATACGAAGATGCGTTCGTTCGTGAACAACTCGCAGGGCCGGGCGTACAAGTACAAGACCGATCTGCCCGAGCTGGACGTGCTCGCGCAACGTGCGCTGCCATACGCGGAGCTGACGGTGCCGCTCGGGGGTCTGGTGTTGACACTTGGCGTCGACGTGCAGCACGACCGGCTCGCAATCGTCCTGCGTTCATGGGGGCGCGGCGAGGAAAGCTGGCTCGTCGCATGGGGCGAGATCTACGGCAACGTGACGGAGCAGCAGCAAGACCCGATGACAGGCGGCGTATGGGGCGCGTTGACGATGCTGTTGTCGCACGCATACCGGCATGAGAACGGCTGGCTGTTGCGTGTCCGTGCAACGTCGATCGACTCGTCGGACGGTGCGACGTCGGACGCCGTATACAGGTATGTGCGCGCGGCGCAGCAGGCCGGTTACAACGTCATGGCGGTCAAGGGCAGCAGCAACGTCGACGCGGAGATCTTCAGCGTGCCGAAGGCGTCGATCGACTCGACGCGCAACAACAGCAAGGCGGCGAAGTACGGGCTGCGGCCGTATATGGTCGGCGTCAGCCGGGCGAAGGATCTGATCCTCGAAAACCGGCTGAAGCTCGAAGGCGATGGGCCGGGCCGGATGCACTGGTACAGCGGCGTGCGCAGCGACTACTTGCAGCAGCTCACGGCGGAGGTCAAGGTGCCAGGGCCACGTGGCGGTAAGCGCGTGTGGAAGAAGATCAGTCCGCGCAACGAGGCGCTGGACTGCGAAGGGTACGCGCTGCACGCGGCCCGCAGTGTGAAAGTGCACCTGATGACCGAGGCGCACTGGCAGGTCGAGCAGCATCGCGCATCGCAGGTGTCGCTGTTTGATGCGGTCCCGGTACTGGAGGCATTGCCGGCGGCGCTGCCGGCCGAGGTACTTCCTGATCCGCCGGTCGAAGAGACCGTAACAGAGACTCCGCGGCCGTCGCCGCAGGTAGTAAAACCCACCGAAACCCCGCCCCCGAGCGGGGTTTCGCGCATTCAGGGGCGTCGTGTCGGTCGCTCGACGTACCTGAAGCGGCGCTAAACGAGGGAATGGCATGGGCTACACAAAACAGGATCTGCAGAACATCCAGTCTGCAATCGCGAAGGGCGAGCTGGAAGTGCAGTATGCCGACCGGCGCGTGAAATATCGCTCGATCAGCGAGCTGCGCGAGGCACGCACCGAGATCATTCGCGACCTGAACGGCGCGGCCGGGCGTTCGTCGATCGTCCGGATTCGCCACGCCGGCAAGGGGGTGCGATGAAGGCGGGCTTTCCGTCACTCGCGCGTCGCGGATTCGTGGTGCCGACGCGGCTGAAGGCGGCGGCATACGAGTCGGCGAGCACGACTGGCGCACGGGCGAAGTCGTGGCGGGCGTCAAGCGCGGGACCGAACGCGGCGGCGGCGCAAAACCTGCCGCTACTGCGCTCGCGCGCTCGCGATGCGATCCGAAACGACCCGTGGGCGAAGACGGCGATTGCCAGACTCGTATCGAACACGATCGGGAACGGCATCCAAGCTCACCCGAAGCATCCGAACGCTGCGGTGCGAAAAATGCAAAAGCAACTTTGGGAGGATAGCTGCGAGGAGATCGACGCGGACGAGCTGTTCGACATGGCGGGCGTGCAGACGCTTGCCGCACGGACGTTTTTCAGTGACGGCGAGGTACTTGTTCGTCGTCAGTTCCGCAGTCCGAGCGAAGGTTTGGCGGTCCCGTTGCAGATCCGGCTTCTCGAAGGCGACCTGCTGCCGATGGAGAAGAACGAGATCGTCCCCGGCGGGGGCGAGATCGTCAACGGCGTCGAGTTCAATGCGGACGGTCGACGCGTTGCGTATCACCTGCTGCAGCGTCATCCCGGCGAGTACGGGCGTGCATCGACGGCCAACATGCAGACGGTTCGTGTGCCGGCCGACGAGATTGCGCACGTGTTCCTCGCGCTCCGGCCCGGCCAGGTGCGGGGCGTTCCCGAGCTGTCGACCGTGCTGCTGCGGCTGAAGTCGCTGGACAACTTCGATGATGCGGTGCTGTTCCGGCAGGAGGTCAGCAACCTCTTTGCCGGATTCATCACGAAGCCGCCCGCCGAGCCGGGCCTGCCGGGCGATCCAGTCACGGGCGCGGCGATGGAGTACGACGTCGACGGCTTCTCGCCGGTCGTTTCGCTCGAGCCGGGAAGCATGCAGGAGCTGGCCCCCGGCGAAGACGTCAAGTTTGCGGAGCCGCCGGGCGCGGGGACCGACTACGGCCCATTCATGCGTCAGCAACTGATGGCTGCTGCGGCGTCGGTCGGCATGCCGTACGAAGTCCTGACGGGCGATCTGCGCGACGTGAGCGATCGGGTGCTGCGGGTGATCTTGAACGAGTTCCGGCGGTCGATCGAGCAGTTCCAGTGGAACGTGTTCATTCACCAGTTTTGCAGGAAGGTCTGGCGCTGGTGGGTCGACGCATGTGCGCTGTCGGGCGCGATGGCGATGCCCGACTACTACCGACGACGGCGCGAGTACCTGCGGGTGCGGTGGGTGCCGCAGGGCTGGCCATATATCCATCCGGTGCAGGACGTCACGGCGAAGCGGATGGAGATCCGCTCCGGGCTTGCGAGCCGGACAGGTGCAGTCCTCTCGCGCGGTGACGATCCGGAGCAGGTCGATCAGGAGAACGCGGACGATCTCGCGCGCGAGCGCCGGCTCGGAATTCGATATGACACGCTCGATCCCATCGACGGGGCGAGCGATCTTTCTAATGGGGATGGCGAATGAAAGGCAAGAAGCGGTGGTGGGACATCCGCGCGCAGGCGAACGCGGCGGGCGGGAACGAAGTCGAGATCCGGATCTACGGCGACATCGGATTTTGGGGCACCGACGCGGAACTGTTTGCGACGAAGCTGGACGAGGTAGCGTCGACAGCGACGTCGATCGTCCTCGCGATCAACTCGATGGGCGGCGACGTGTTCGATGCGTTCGCGATCTACAACGCGGTGCGTCGGCATAGCGGCAAGGTGACGGGGCGCGTCGACGGTGTCGCCGCATCGGCTGCGTCGCTGATCCTGATGGCATGCGACACGATCGAGATGCCGTCGAACGCGAGGCTGATGATCCACAACCCGAACACAGTCGCGGCCGGCGAGGCGGAGCATCTGCGCAAGCTCGCCGATCTGCTGGACAGCACGTCCGACAGCATGTTGGCGGCCTACGTCGAGCGCAGCGGCCGAACCGCAGAGGAAGTCCGCGCGATCATGGATGCCGAGACCTGGCTCACGGCCGCGCAGGCGAAGGAGCAAGGCTTTTGCGACGCGATCGTGGATCCGATCCGGATCGAGGCGTATGCGGGCGCGGCACGGCTCGCCGCACGCTATGCGGCGGTGCCGGCCGAGATCCGCGCCGTGCTGGAGGACGACAGCGAGGTGACGCCGGCCCCGGAGCCTCATCGGCTGCCGACGCCTACACCAGCGCCGGGCCCGGACGTGTCGGTTCTCGCTGCTCACGTGTACAGCGCGTGCCGCGACGCGCGCATCGAACACTGCGCGGAAGGCATCGTGCTGGCGACCGGCCTGCGGGATCGCGCGAGCGTCGACGCCGCGATCCGCAACGCGCAGGATATCGCCGGTATCTGTCTGGCCGCGAGTCTGACCGAGCTGACGGCCGGCTTCGTATCGGATGGCCTGTCGCCGGATCAGGTTCGTGCGCGGCTGTTCGAGCGCATGACGGCCTCGCAGAAGCCGATCAACCATCGTGCTGCCCCGGTTGCGTCGCAAGACGCACCCGTGGTCGCGAATGCGCCGCGTGCGGCGTCCATCTACGCGGCTCGCAAGAGCGGCAAGTAACTTTGACGCAACCCGAGGAGGGGAAAACTCATGTCGAACTGGAAGGTACAGGCCGCTCTGACGGCTGAATTTCTCGTGTCGGAGGGTAACGGGCAGATCTCGCGCGAGCGGATCGTCGTGAAGGCTGGTCCGGCGCTGCCGGCCGGGCAGGTGCTCGGCGTGACCAGTACCGGCGAATACGCGCCGTACGACAACGCCGCGAACGACGGTTCCGAAGTCGCCGCAGCGGTGCTCTACGCGCCGCTGGCGGCGTCCGAAGCGCCGCGACCGGCGACGGGTGTCGTCCGGCTCGCTGAAGTCGCTGGCGGGCTGCTCACGGGGCTCGATGCAGCCGGTCGCGGTGATCTCGCCGAGCGACACGTGATCGTCCGCTGATCGCATCACGCCCCATTCAAGGCCACGCCAACCGCGTGGCCTTTTTTGTATCCATTTTCATGTCGGAGGTTGTATGGCGGATATCGCCCTGTTTCAAGACGATGCGTTTTCGCTGTCGTCCCTGAGTGCTGCGATCAACGAGCAGCCGTATGTGCCCGGCCGGATCGGCACGCTCGGCCTGTTCGAAGAGGACGGCATCACCACGACGACGGTGCAGATCGAGCGCGATGGCGACACGCTGTCGCTCGTCGCGTCTGGCCAGCGCGGTGCGCCGGCCGCTGTTGTCGCGGGCAGCAAGCGCAACATGATCCCGTTCAACACGGTGCATCTGCCGCAGCGCGCGGTGATCATGGCCGACGAAATCGCGAACCTGCGTGCGTTCGGCTCGGAAACGGAGCTGGAGGCGCTGCAGACCGTCGTGAATCGCCGGCTCGCGAAGATGCGCCGCCAGCTCGACGCGACGCATGAATTCCACCGCATCGGTGCAATCAAGGGCGCGGTGCTCGACGCGGACGGCAAGACGGTGCTGATCGATCTGCTGAAGTACTTCGGTATCGAGCAGACGGTCATTCCGTTCGAGCTGTCGACCGCGACCACCGAGATTCGTCAGAAGTGCATCGAGGTGCAGGACGCGATCGAAGATGCGCTCGGTGCGATGACGTACACCGGCGTGCGCGTGCTCTGCGGGCGCGAGTTCTGGAACAAGCTGATCGCCGCAAAGTCGGTGAAGGAAACGTATCTCGCGTCCGTGATGGCCGCGCAGTTGCGTGGCGACGCGCGCGACGCGTTCGACTTCGGTGGCTGCACGTTCGAGCGTTATCGCGGGCGCGTCGGCGATGTCGGGTATGTCGCGGACGACGAAGCGCATGCGGTGCCGGAGGGCGTGTCCGATCTGTTCATCACGCGTTTCGCGCCGGCCGACTACGTCGAGGCGGTGAACACGACGGGGATTCCGTACTACGCGAAGCAGGAGCTGATGCCCTTCGGCAAGGGCGTCGAGGTCGAGGCGCAGTCGAATCCGATCCACCTGTGCACGCGCCCGAAGGCGCTCGTCAAGCTGAAGGCGTGACATGGCGTTCCGGGATCTGATGGCCGACGTCGACACGGCCGTGAAGCGAGACCTGTCGGACGAGGTCAAGATCGATGGCAAGCCGCTGGAAGGCATGTTCAAGGCGCCTTGGCTCGGCCCGGCTCTCGGAACGCAACGCACGCAGCTCGTTGCGCCGATCCTCGACATCACGGACGACGACGCGGCACGCGTGCGTGAGGGCAGCATCGTCGAAGCGGGTGGCGAGCGGTTCCGTGTCTTCGAGATCCACCCGACCGGCACGGGCTGGACGATCCTGATTCTGAGGTGACGATGGATCTGCTTAAGGTTGAGATCGACGTTAAGGGGGCGCTCGAAGCGCTCGCGGGCCTGCCGCCTGCAGCAATGCAGGCGGCATGGCGTCGGACGCTGCGCAAGACGGGCGCATGGATTCGCAGCCAGACGGCGAAAGAGGTCAGCGGCGCGACGGGCATTCAACAGAAGTTGCTGCGGCAGCGGATGTACTTCTTCATGCGTTCGCTTGATACGGGCAAGGTGTGGCTCGGGCTGAATCCGATCGAGGCGCACCGGCTCGGCGCGGTACGGCGGACGAAGAAGGGGATGCGTGCCGGCAAATCGCTGTTCGAGGGCGCGTGGCGCAAGACCAAGGCGCAGCCGGACGGCGCAATCTACCGCCGCACCGGGAAGGCGCGAACGCCGTTCGAGGTGGTGACGGTCGAGTGGGCGCAGACGGGAGATCCGGCATTTCGACGGGCGGCACGTGCGTGCGAGGCGCGGCTGATGACGGTCCTTCGGCAAGAGGTCGACTATGAACTGCAAAAGGCGGTGAACCGTGCTCGCTAACCTGAAACAACTGCACGACGGAATCGAGGCAGGACTGCGCGAGCGGCTGCCGGATCTCGAACGCATCCATGCGTATCCGAAGATCGGCAAGTCGATCGACACGCCGTTCATCGCGATCGAGCTTGCGGAGCTGGAGCCGGGGCACGATGACGGAACGGGTCGGGTGCCGCTGATCGCGCGCATGCAGGCCCGCGTGATCGTCGACCCGCTGGTGGAGGATGCCGAGGTCCAGGTGCGCGAGCTATCGGCGCGCGTGCTGCAAACGGTGCACGGCGCGACATGGGGGCTGCCGATGACGCCCGGCAAGCAGGTCGGATCGGCCGGTGAAGATCCCTTTCGGCCCGAGCTGGATACGTATCTCGTTTGGCTTGTCGAGTGGGTGCACGAATTCGACCTGGGCGATGCGTACGAGCCGCCGACGAAGGGGCGTGCGGTGGTGTGGGGTGTCGATCCGGAGACGGGGCCGGGGCACGAAGACCACTACTGGAATCCAGCGGAACAGGGGCGGGGTGACGTGTGAGCGACTTTGAGCTTGGCGAAATGGATCGCCGTATGGCGTGCCTGACGCAATCCGCGGTCGTGGAGGCGATCACGTACGACCCGCCGCGCGTGAAAGTGCGTGTCGGCGATTGGGTGAGCGACTGGCTCAAATGGCAGGCCGGTGCTGCCGGCAAGGTTCGGCATTGGCGTCCGCCGTCCGTCGACGAAGAGGTCGCCCTGTGGGCGCCGTCCGGCGATCTCGCCGGTGCGTTCGTCGCGCCCGGCTACTACACGGAGCAGCACGGCGGGTCCGGTCGATCGAGTCCCGACGAGACCGCGACCGACTTCCCGGACGGCGCATTCGAGCAGTACAACCATGCGAGCCACGAATACGTGCTGTCGGTGCCGGCCGGTGGTCGGATCGTGTTCCGCATCGGTGGTACGGAGTTCGAGCTGAAGGCGGACGGCGCAATGCTGCGCAGCGCGAAGTTGCTGGCAGACGTGCCGGACTCGACGTTCACGGGCAATACAACGACGGAGCAACTGCTGACGTTCAACGGCGGCATGCAGGGCAAGCCGGGCGAGGGTGGCGGTGTCGCGATGAAGATCGCTGGTGGTGCTGAATATACCGACGACGTTGTTGCCGGCGGTAAGTCGCTCACGAAGCACAGGCACCGCGAAGAAGGCGACGGCGAGCTGGTTAGCCCGCCAGTGTGAGCACAGCAAAGTAACTTTTGACCCCGCCCGTGCGGGGTTTTTCGTTTGTGGAGGTGGTTATGGCGAAAGACGCACAGCAGGGCGGGGCGGCGGCTCCCGTGACATTCATCGATACCGAGTTCCGCAGCCGCGTGATCGTGTTTCCGGACGGCTCGCACGTTGCCGTGCTGGCCGGCAAAACGGAAGTGACGGAGCCCGAGCACATCGCGTATCTCGAATCGCGCGAGTGCTTCAAGCGCATTCCGACGAAGGCGCAGTGATGGTCGCGCTGGTCGGTATGTGTCGCCGCACGGGCCGACTGATCGGCGGAGTCGAGCATCTGGTGCAGAGCATCGCGGACATTCTGAGCACGCGCAAGGGAACCCGTCGCCAGCGGCCCGATTACGGCTCGGATCTCCCTGCGATGGTGGACCTGCCGGTCACGCGCGGATGGATATCGGCGGCACAGGCCGAAGCCGCGCGTGCAATCGGACGGTGGGAGCCACGTATTGCACTGGATAGCGTGAAGGCGCTGTCTGTCGTGGACGGCAAAGTAACTTTTCGGATCGCCGGGCAGTACAACGGCGATGACGTTGTATTCGAGGTGACGATATGACAGTGATCGATCTGTCGGCGCTTGATCCGCCGGATCTCGTCGAAACGCTCGACTTCGAGGAGGTGTATCAGCGCAAGCTGGAGCACTTCAAGCGCATCTATCCGGATTGGACGGCAGCGCTCGAATCCGACCCGGTCGTGAAGTTGCTGGAGCTGGCCGCGTACGAGGAAATCCGGTTTCGGGCGCGTGTCAACGATGCCGGACGTGCCGTGCTGCTGGCCTATGCAACGGGGGCGGATCTCGAACACCTCGCGGCGCTCTGGAACCTGAAGAAAGAGATCGTCGATCCCGGCGATCCGGAGGCGCACCCGCCGATTCCGGTCACGTACGAGCGCGATGAGCGCTTGCGACTGCGCACGCAGATGGGGATCGAGCGTGCGTCGACGGCCGGGCCGTCAGGCGCGTATCGATCGCTCGCGATGGACGCGTCAGCGGATGTCGCCGACGTGCGCGTCGACCATCCCGAGCCGGGTGTCGTGCGCGTGGTCGTGAAGTCGTATTCGAACGACGGGGTCGCGAGCGCTGCACTGCTCGACACCGTGCGCCGTGCGCTTACGCCTGAGGATCGTCGGCCGCTTAACGACACACCGCTCGTCGTGCCGGCGCGGCCGGTCAATTACGCGATCGTCGCCGACGTCTACATCGGGCGCGGGCCTGATCCGGGTGTTGTGCTCGCTGCGCGACGGCAGGATCTCGATATCGCTGTTGCGGCAGGTGGGGGATTGCGAGTCGGGATGCCCAGATCGGCAATAACCGGGGCGCTGCATCCGAAGGAATCGGGCGTCATGCGGGTCGATTTGCAATCCCCAGCGGCCGATGTCGTATGTGCGATCGACGAGTTCGCGCGCTGCACGTCGATCGTGCTCAATCCGAAGGTGAACGATGACGACTGAAGCATTGTTGCCGACGAACCAGACGAGCCTTGAGGCAGCGCTTGCTCAGGTGATGCGGCCGAGCGTTGATCCCGACGTGATCCGGACGCTTTGGGACGCCGATCGCTGTCCGGTTGCATTTTTGCCGTGGCTCGCGTGGTCGCTCGCGGTCGACGGGTGGGAACTGGCGGAGTCCGAAGACGCGCGACGCGCACTGATCAAGTCATCGCTGGCGATCTACCAGCGCAAGGGTACGCCGTGGGCGATTCGCGAGATCGTGCGGCGGCTCGGTTTCGGCGAGATCGATATTCAGGAGGGGCGTCAGATCAAGCGCCGCGACGGATCGTTTAAGCGGAACGGCCGGTATCGGTACGGCGGCTCGACTGCTTGGGCCGAGTACATCGTGACGCTGCGGCAACCGGTGACGCGGGATCAGGGAGAAAACCTGAAGCGGGCTATCGAACGCTACGCGCCCGCGCGCAGTGTGCTGGCGTGGCTCGATTTTTCGGAGGTTGCGATCCGGCATAACGGACTCGCGACGCGCAACGGTCAATATACGCGAGGGGTAATCGGAACATGGCCGATTTGAAGGAAGAGAGTAAGTGGGAACCGGGGATTCGCCAGTTTGAGACGGAAGACCCGGTGCAGGGTGGCCCGGACGGCGTCGACAACATCGCACTCAAGCAACTTGGCAACCGGACGCGATACCTCAAGGATCGTGCGGACGCGGCAGACAAGGTCGTCGCGGGCCTTGGGAGCGGGAAGCTGGACAAGTCGGGCGGTGCGGTGTCGGGGGCGCTGCTCGGAAAGCCCGGCGCGATCGCTGGCAACAACCCGAAGAACGTCGGGTATGCCTTCGATGGCGATCCGGATACGGGCATGTTTTCACCGGCAGATGGTCATCTGCAGCTCGGCGCGAACGGCGTGCCCTACGTCGTGATGCTCGGAAACAATCTGACGCTCAATCCCGGTGGTTTCCTGTTGTTCAACTCGGGCGGGGTCGAACGCGGTCGGTTCACGCCGGCCGGTCGATTGCTGCTCGGGACGACCGACGACAACGGCCGAGACGGGATGCAGGTCGCTTACCGTGCGTCGTTCGCGAACGGCGTTCAAATTACCGGGCTGGAAGGGGCTGACGGCGGGCATCTTCGGATGACCGACCCGAACTACGGGGTGCTGTTGCGCCATGACGGGATGTCTGCGTATTTGCTGCAGACGAAGAAGGGTGATCCGCTTGGCACGTGGAACACGTACCGCCCGTTTGCATGGTCGCTGGACACGGGTGCTGTCACGATTGATGGGACGGGGCTGGGCACCAAGCTCGGCGGGGCGGTCGATATGGCTGGCGACCTCACGCTGAAACGGACGGCTGGAGAAGGGCGGATATATCTGGGCCAGAACAGCGGCTACTTCTATGCCAATGCGGGCGGTGTCGGCTGGTTTTCGGCGACGGAAGGTGCTTTCCAGTACTACTTCGGCAACCGAACGTTTCGCATCGACGGTCAGCCTGTATGGCATTCCGGAAACCTGACGCCGCTCGATCTCAATATCGGCGGAACCTCGAAGGGGACGCTCTCGTTTGCTCCGGGGGCGCGCATCATCCTGTCCGAAGGTACGCCGCAGAATCCGTCGCTGACGTTCGACAAGGACGGTGCGCCGGATACCGGGCTGTACCACATCGCCGATGGCGAGTTTGGCGTGACCTGCAACGGATTGGTCAACGTACGATTCACGGCCAACAAAGGCACGATTTTTGATCGTGCGGTTCAGGTTCCGACTCCGGCCGCCGGTGACAGGTCGAATAACGCAGCGTCGACAGCGTACGTCGTCGACGCGATCGCATCGGCGTCGATCGGCCAGATCATTTTCGAGTCCCGGACAGCGCCGCGTGCTGGATGTCTCACGCTCAACGGCGCCGTGCTGAATCGAGCGGATTATCCGGCCTTGTGGGCCTATGCGCAGGGCAGCGGCACGCTGGTCGAAGAGAAGGATTGGGCGAGTAACAATTGGGCTTCGTTCTCGACTGGCGACGGAGCTACCACGTTCCGGATTCCGGAGTTTCGAGGTGAGGGCATTCGGTGTGCCGACGTCGGTCGCGGTGCCGATCCCGGCCGGCGAGTCGGGACGTGGCAGGACAGCCAGAACCGCTCGCACGCGCACGGCGCTTCGGCTGCCGCGGTCGGCGATCACGTGCACGGCGCTTGGACTGACTCGCAGGGCTTTCACGCACACCACGGCAACACGGCCGGCGCTGGTAGCCACGATCACCAGATCAATTATCCGCTTCCTCAATACGGCGGAGACACTGATCGAGGCAGTGTAGCTAGCGTCTTCTCGATTGATAACGAGGTCCGCAATGCGCGTACGTCTGCGGTCGGCGACCACGCACACGCGTTCGACACGGACGGTGCGGGGGCGCATGGGCACAACATCGGTATGAACGGAGCCGGGGCACACAGTCACGCCATCACGGTGGCGGCAGATGGCGGCGCAGAGGCGCGCATGCGCAACATCGCCGTGCTCGCCATGATCCGGGCATTCTAATTAGTGAGGTAGAGCATGCTTTGCAATCAATACGACAGTTTGACGGGGCAGTACATTGTGAGTTTTCTGGCCGACGTCGATCCGATGAATTCCAGTCGCTATCTGGTGCCCGCGTTCTGCACGCTCGAACCGCTGCCCGAGCGTGAGCCGCGTACGTGGCCGTTCTGGCGCAACGACAAATGGGAAATGCTGCCGGACTATCGCGGTGTGCGCCTCTATCGCACCGAGTCCGGTGCTGTGGCTGAGATCACGGTCGCAGGTGTGACGCCGGATGAGGTGGGATTGACCGAAGTCCCGCGACCGTCCGACGCGCATGTTTGGCGTGATGGTGCATGGGCGATCGACGAAGACATCGTTGCCGGCAGGGTTCGCGAAGCGGCGATGAATGACTTCTTCGCGAGACTGGAGAAGGCGCGCAAGCAGAATCTCGGCAAATCGGACGCACGCGTGACGGGTCGGCTGTCGGATCTCGAAGCGGCAACGTTCGATGCGTGGGCCGACTATCAGGTCGCACTGGTGCGTGTCGTCGAGTCGCCGGATTTTCCGGCGCAGATCGCGTGGCCGGATGAACCCGATCCGGATGCCATTCTCGCGAAGGTGCAGGCCGAGCGGGCGGAGAAAGCGGCTCGCGAAGCTGACGAAGCAGCGAAGCGCGAAGCGGAAGCGAAGCAGGCCGAAGCAGATCGCGCGGCAGCAGAGGCAGCGACGCCGACTCATGCCGACGACGCTGAACCGATGCCCGAGTCGGGCGAGACCACCAAAAAGTAACTTTGCCGATGCCACTCGCCTGATTGGCGTCGTTTCGTTTCAAGCCGCTCCGATGAGCGGCTTTTTTTATTTCCGGAGATCCGCATGGCAGCGACTTCCTTTTTCCACGGCATCACGACAACGATCGTCGACAGCGGGCCGCGCACGATCGCCGTGCCGTCATCGTCGGTCGTTGGTATGGCCGACACGTACACGCCCGGTCCCGATCTGGCGCAGCCGAACGTTCCCGTGCAACTCACCAGCTACGGCGAAGCGGTACGCGCGTTCGGGGAGAACAGCGCGATCGCGCGGGCTGCCCGCGCGATCTACGCGCAGAGCAGCGCGGTTGTAATCGCGGTTGGCGTGCCGGTAGCGGCGGACGCGGCGCAGCTCACGTCAGCGATTATCGGCGGTGTCTCGGCCGGTGGCGCACGCACGGGCATGCAGGCGCTGCTCGACGCGAAGTCACGTTTCAACGCACAACCGCGCTTGCTGATCGCACCTGGGCATACGTCCAAGCAGCCGGTCGCGACGGCCGCTGACTCGCTCGCCGGCAAGCTGCGTGCAGTGGCCGTAATCGATGGTCCGAACGTCGACGACGAGGCAGCGATTGCGTACGCGAAGAATTTCGGCAGCAAGCGCCTGTACATGGTCGACCCCGGCGCGAAGGCATGGGACAACGCGACGAACGGCGAGATCGCACTGCCGGCGTCGCCGTACGCGGCGGGACTCTTCTGTCAGACCGACGCGAAGATCGGCTTCTGGGCGTCGCCGTCGAACAAGGAGATCGTCGAGATCACGGGCACGGGCCGGCCGATCGAATACCTCGACGGCGACGAGACGTGCCGCGCGAACCTGCTCAACAACGCGAACATCACGACGATCATTCGCGACGGCGGGTATCGCCTCTGGGGGAACCGCACGCTGTCGGCCGATCCGAAGTGGAAGTTCGTCACGCGCGTGCGAACGCTCGACATCGTGATGGATGCCGTGCAGGCCGGCCACAAATGGGCGGTCGATCGCGGCATCACGGCGACGTACGTCAGCGACGTGACCGAAGGGCTGCAGGCTTTCATGCGCGACCTGAAGCGTCAGGGCGCAGTGATCAACTTCGAAGTCTATCCGGACCCGCTGCTGAACACGGCGAGCCAGCTCGAAGACGGCAAGGTGTACTGGAACATCCGATTCACGGACGTCCCGCCGGCCGAAAACCCGATTTTCCGCTTCGAGGTCACGAACCAGTGGCTGACCGAAGTGCTGGATAACCAGATCTAAGGGAGGAACGATGATTCCGGAAACTCTGTATAACTGCACCGCGCACGTCGACGGCCGCGGATACGCCGGTCGCGCAACGAGCGTGACGCCGCCGAAGCTGAAGATCAAGACGGACGACTTTCGCGCGGGCGGGATGGACGCGACGGTCAAGGTCGATCAGGGCATGGAAGCGCTCGACGCATCGTTCGCAATGTCGACGATGGAGTACGAAGTGCTGCGCTTCTTCGGGCTGGTGGATCAGGGGGCGTTCAACGCTGTTTTTCGCGCGGTCTTCATGGACCGTAGCGGCAAGACGAAGAACGTCGCCGCGTATATGCGCGGCATGTTGCATGAAATCGATCCGGGTGACTGGAAGCCGGGCGACAAGTACGAGGCGAAATTCTCGGTGTCGTGCGACTACTACAAGCTGGAGATCGCGGGCCAGATCGTGCACGAGATCGACATCTTCGCGTGCAAGCGCGTGATCAACGGCATCGACCAGCTCGCCGAAGTCCGTAAGGGTCTCGGCATGTAATTGCCACGTCGACGTCACTCGACGGACACGCAGCAAAGCTACTTTATTCACTCAATGGCGAGCCGACAGCTCGCCATTTTTCATTTCAGGAATCGCAATGGAAAAGGTCACGGTCAAGCTCACTTATCCGATCAAGCTCAATGGCGTCGAATGCGACAAATTCACGATGCGCCGGCCGAAGGTGCGCGACATGCGCGGGGCGCAGAAGCTCGCGCCGAATGATGCCGAACAACAGGAGCTGATCCTGTTCGCGAATCTCGCCGACGTCTCGCCCGACGACATCGAAGAAATGGACATGGCCGATTACGAGCGCGTGCAGGACGCCTACTACTCCTTTCGATCCGTACGCGAAGCTGGACCGAAAGACGCTCAAGGCGCTGGCGAATCGGCTGGTGCGTGAATGCGGCATGTCGCCGACGTCGATCGACGAGATGACGGTCGACGACATGCTCTGGTGGTTGACGGATTGAGGGGGCCGGGATGGCGAAAGACTTAGCGCTTGGCATCGTGATCGGCGGGGCCGTCTCGGCAACGTTCGGGAAGGCGATCACCGACACGTCGTCGAAGATCGACGCGATGAAGAAGCGGGCGAACGACTCGCGGCTCTGGCAGCGCCAGATTGGCGAGACGATGCGCGTGCAGGATGAGTTCCGTCGCCTGCATCTGGCGGGCGACAGCGCGGCGGACGGCATCCGCCGCAAGCTCGACAGCAATCTGAAATCGTTGCGAGACGCTGGCATCGAGGTCGGCCGGCTCGATCGCGCGTATGCGCAACTCGGGCGAACCGCTCGCGGGCTGGATCTGAAGGTGGCCGGCCGCGAGCGACTGGCAGCCGGGCAAGAGGCCGGTCGCGGCGTGATTGGCGATGCGATGAAGCTGACGGCGGCAGTCGCGGTGCCGGCGACGATCTCGGCGAACTATCAGGCGATCATCCGCGACATCGCGATCAAGGCCGGCATCGCGCGCACGCAGGAAGAAGCCGCGATGGGGGCGCGGATCAGGCGTGACGCCGGGGCGAACGGTATCGGCCGCAACGAGCTGGCCGACGCCGTCAACCAGATGGTCGCGGGCGGCATGGATCTGGATCGCGCGCTCAACTTCGCGCCGCTGGTTGCGAAGTTCTCGATCGGCCAAGGGGCGACGACGGTCGAGACCGCGAAGATGATCCAAGCGCTGCAGCAGAACGCGGAGATCGTCGACCCGAAGCAGATGTCGAAGGCGCTCGAATCGATCGCGTATCTCGGCAAGGAAGGGTCGTTCGAGTCCGTCGACATGGCGCGGTGGTTCCCGGTGCTGCTCGCCGAAATGAAGAAGATCGGCATCACGGGGCAGGACTCGGTGACGCAGCTCGGGGCGATGCTCCAGGTGCAGATGAAGACGGCCGGTAGCTCGGACGAAGCCGCGAACAACCTGAAGAACTGGTTTTCGAAGATCGGATCGGGTGAGACCGAACGCAACTATGCGAAGGCCGGCGTCGATTATCAGGCCAAGATGCGCGAGGCGATCGGCAAGGGCTGGTCGACGCTGGAAGCGTCGTTCGTGCTCGCCCGCGCGTACATCGAGCGCGTCGATCCCGCCAAGGCGAAGCAACTCGCGGCTGCGGCGAAGCAGTTCAATTCCGAGATGGACCCCGCCAAGCGTCAGACGCAGATGGCCGCGTTCGCCGAGACGATGAAGACCGGCGACCTGTTCAACGACATGCAGGTCAAGGCGGCGCTGACGGCGTACATGCAGAACGCCGAGCTGTATTCGAACCTGAAGCGCAACGCGCAGCAGGCGAGCGGCGAGATTCAGAAGGATCTGGAAGCGCGTCGGGAGACGTCCAAACAGATCTGGAGCGAGGTCGGGCAGCGATGGGACGACGCGATGCGCAGCATCGGCGACGCGTTGCGACCGGTCACGGATCGCGTTGGTGAGGCCGCGAAGGGAGCCGGCAGCGGCATCCAGTCCGCAGCAGACAGTGCCCCGAAGGCGACGGCCGCTGTCGTCGGCATCGCCGGCACGGTGCTCGCGGTGCGCGGAGCAAAGGCACTTTGGAGTATCGGTCGCGGCATGTTCGACATCGCGCGCGGCACGCTGTTGGCGCGTGGTGGTCGAGACTCGGCAGGGCGGAAGGGGGCTGCGGGTGGACCTGTCGGTCGCGCGCTCGATGCGCTCGGCGGAGCTGCCAGCGCCGCTGGTGGCGTGCAGCGTGTGTTCGTTGTGAACATGCCCGGCGGCGGCATCGGCGGTGGCGGGCTGGGTGATCTGATGGGTGGTGGGCGTGCCGGTCGAGCCGCGCGTCGTGCCGCAGCTCGGGCGGGGCGGCTCGGGAGGATCGGGCGGGTCGTCAACGCGGGACGTGCACTCTTCGGTCGGGTCGCGCCGTGGGCAGGGAAGCTTGCCGTGGCGGGGACCGTGCTGAAGTTTGGCCTTGCGGCTCGCGAAGCGTACGCCGTCGCGTCGAGCACCGACACGAACGAGCGGAAGGCGAGCCGCTTCGCCGGCATCGCCGGCAGTCTCGCGGGCGGTGTGATCGGCGCGAAGGTTGGGGCGACGATTGGTGCGCTCGGTGGGCCGATCGGGTCTGCAGTCGTCGGGGTGATTGGTGGGGCACTCGGGACGTTCGTCGGCGACAAGGCATTGAGCGCCATCGCGAACAAGTTTCTGAGCAGGAAACCGGACGAGGTGCCCGCGAACGCCGAAGCGGTTGCCAAGGCAGCGAAGGTTGCTGAGAGTCCGGCGGCAGATAGCCGCTTCGGGCCGCGTATCGATCAGAAGAACACGTTCGCACCGGTCTTCCACGTGAAGATCGAAGCGAGCGATGCCGACATGGCGAACAAATTCCTCGCGCAGGTCAGTCCGCTGTTGACGCGGGCGCTGGACGAGCATCAACGCAAGGCGAACAGTCGAACGGCAATGTTCGACGCGCCGCATATGTAAGGGGGCGCTATGGATGTGATTCGACAAATCACGGGGGCCGCGACGCAGGCTGGCATTGCGACCGAGCGCGTGCGTCAGATGGTTCGCATATTCGACCGGAATCGTGCGGCAAGCATGGCGACGGTCGACGTGCTGCAGCGTCTCGCGACCGGCAATCTCAGCAGCGCGGCCGAGCTGCTCACGGGCGCGACGAGCGCGCTGTCGGTGGCGTCGGACCTGTTTCCACAGGTCGGCGCGATCATGCGCAGCTTCAACGCGACGCAGGCGTCGATCGGCTCGATTCTGAAGGCGGTCGACGGATCGAATTTCCCCCTTGTGCGGGCTGCCGCCGACAGCGTGAAGTCTGCATTGGGCGGAGCGTGGAATCAATTCAACGCGGCGGTCGGCCTGAAGGACTCGGCGGTGATGGACGTGATCAAGTCGACGGGCGTCGGCTCGATGCTGTCGGGGCTGGTCGACGGAGCGTCGTCGAGCACGCCGCACCTGATGACGATGACGACGGATGCCGGCGACGCGTTCCACTTCAATCTGTCGACGGCCGCTCACGACAAGCTGCGACGCGCGACGCGGTATCGCGTCGCGTCTCAGGAGCGCCTGAATCGTCAGGAGGCGCTTCAGCCGGTCAGTGAAGGGGGCGAGACGATCACGCTGTCGGGCGTCGTGTTCCCGTCGCTTGGGGCAGGCACGAAGCAGATCAGCCGGCTGCGGGCGATCGGCGGCCGGATGAAGCCCGTACAGCTCACGACGGGCGACGGCGAAGTGCTCGGCCGCTGGCTGTTGCAGGCGATCGAGGAGGAACAGGACGCGCTGCTCGCGGACGGCATGCCGCGCAAACAAACATTCTCGGTGGAGTTCGGCCGCTATGGCGAAGACTTTAAGAACGTCTGACGGCGACGTGCTCGACACGCTCTGCTATCGGTACTACGGGACGCTGCAGGGCACCGTCGAGGCCGTCTACGACGCGAATCCGGGGCTGGCGAATCGACCGCAGCCGTTCGCGTCTGGTGTCGAGATCGTGATGCCGGATCTCGATGCGCCGCGTGTCGAGTCGGTCCAGCTGTGGACATAGCGAGGCACGATGGAAGCAATTTTTCAGGTGGTCGCGAACGGCGCGGATGTGACGAAGGTGATTCAGGACCGCGTGCTGGAGATCCGGGCGATCGACAAACCGGGTCTAGACGCAGATGAGTGCACGATCACGCTCGACGATCGTGACGGCCGTATCGAATTTCCTCCGAAGGGCGCGACGTTGAAGGTGTCGATCGGATGGGAGGGGCAGGGGCTGTCGATGCTCGGCGAGTATGCCGTCGACGAGGTCGGATTGCGCGGCCCGCCGGCCAGCGTCGTGATCCGTGGCAAGCCTGCGAACATGCGCGCGACGTCGAAGACGCAGCGATACGGGAGCTGGTCGAACGCGAAGCTGGCCGACATCGTCGGCGACGTCTCGCGTCGTAACAAGTGGTCGGCCGCGTGCGACGTCGACGTCGTCGTGCCGCGCATCGACCAGTTCGGCGAGAGCGATCTGCACTTCATCACGCGCGTGGCTCGGCAGTACGGTGCGACGGCGACGGTCAAGGCCGGCAAGCTGATCGTCCTGCCGCGCGGGGGAGGCAAGAGCGCCAGCGGCAAGCCGCTGCCGATCGTCACGCTTACGCCGGGCGACCTGCTCGATTACGACATTAATTTCCCGGATCGCGCGAGCTTCGCGGCCGTGCGCACGAAGGTGCATGACCGCAAGACGGGGAAGAAGATCGACCTGACGATCCCGAACCCGGATGCGCCGCCAGGTGCGTCCGCGGTACATACCGAACGTCACGCGTTCGCCAGCCCGGAAGCGGCGAAGGCCGGGGCGACGTCGCGAATGGCGACGCTCAACCGGCACACGTCGACGAGCCGGCTGACGATGCGCGGTCGCGCAGATCTGTCGGCCGAGAAGACGATTGCGCTGCAGGGATTTAAGAAGGGCGTGGACGGCGAGTTTCTGATCGAGTCGGTCGAACACACGTTCGCGTCACGCGGGTGGATCACGGTGGTCACATTGAATGGAGGGAACAAGGGGAAAGCGAAGGTCGGACACGGGAAGAAGAAGGGCAAGAAGATCGATCTGGTGGTGCCGGCGCCGAAATAACGCCGCGCACTGTTATTCGAAGGCCGCTCACGGGCAACCGGAGCGGCCTTTCTTTTTATCGGGCAAGGGGAACCGATGCAAGACCATGAAAAGACGATTCTGGAGCTGATCATCATGGGCGGTTTGATTGGCATCGCCAAGGTGTTGGTGGGTAACGAACATTTGACGCTCCGGCTCGTTGCCGGCCGTGCCGTTTTGGGGTCGGCGACGTCGATGGTGGCCGGGCTTGCGCTGCTGCAGATCCCGGATCTGCCGCCGATCGCGCTGCTCGGGCTCGGTAGTGCGCTCGGCATCGTCGGGTCGCAGTACCTCGAAGTGCTGCTGCGGCGGCACGCGAAGCGTGTGTTTGGGGAGAAGTAACGATGGCTCGAATCAGTATTGCCGCCGCAGGCGGAAAGAACCGTGTGGCGTTTCTCGACACAGTCGCGGTGAGCGAGATCGGCGCGGCGTTGCTGGCGAAGTCGGACGACGGCTACAACGTGCTGGTCGGTTCGACCGCGTCGCGTCCGCTGCTGTTCTCCAGCTACGTGTCACATCCGAATGTGCTCAACCGGCAGATCCGTGTGCCGTCGACGGCGGCCGGCCGCTATCAGATCCTGACGCGCTGGTGGCGGATCTATCAGGCGCAGATGAAGCTGCCCGACTTCGGGCCGGTGTCGCAGGATCGGTACGCGCTGCAGCAGTTGCGCGAGCACGGCGCATTGCCGCTGATCGATGCCGGACGGTTTCGTGAAGCTATCGCCAAAGTGTCGAACGTATGGGCCAGTTTGCCGGGGGCCGGCTACGGTCAGCATGAGAACGACATTGAGCATTTGCTGGCCGCGTATCGCGCGGCCGGCGGGGAGGTGGTCGCATGACATGGATCGATCCGCGTATCTGGCTGCTCGTCGTTGCCGGCGTCGTTGCCGGCTCGGCCTGCGGTTACTTCAAGGGACACCGTGACGCTGATCAATCCGCGAAGGTCGCGGATCAGGCGAGGCAGATCGATGACCTTCGGAACGAACGAAACGAGATTCGCCGCCGGCTGGCGGCACAAGAGGGGATCGCAACCGATGCTGCAAAGAAACGTGATCAGGCGGTCGCTGATGCCGCTACTGCCGATGCTGCTGCTGACGGCCTGCGCAAGCAGGTCGCAGTGCTCGTTGCCGACGTCCGGCGTGCCAGCGCTTCGGCCGGAAGCCCGGCAGCCGGCGACGCCCTCGATCTGCTTGCCGACGTGTTCGGCCGGTCTGACGAGCGCGCGGGAGAGCTGGCGAAGATCGCTGACGAGCGGGGCATCGCCGGCCAGCAGTGCGAGCGCAGTTATGACGCGTTGATCGGCGACGCGCAATCCAATCTGCCGCAGTAGCGCGGCGATCGAGGCCGGGCGGTCTCGAAAGAAACAGGGCGACCGAGGAGCGTGCAGGAACACGCTTCCCGGTCGCCTTTCCACTGTCTACGCCAGTGAATCGGCCAAGGCCCTGCTACCTACCGGTAGGCGGGCCGGATTCTACACCAAGTTTTAAAACGGCTTTCACAATGGCAAATCCCATTATTCCTTGGATCGGCGGCAAGCGCCGTCTTGCAGACCATCTCATCCCGCGTTTCCCGGCGCACGACTGCTATGTCGAAGTGTTCGCGGGCGGGGCTGCGCTGTATTTTCTCCGACCGCCAGCCAAGGTCGAGGTCATCAACGACGTGAACGGCGAACTGATCAACCTGTATCGCGTCGTGCAGCATCACCTGGAGGAATTTGTGCGTCAGTTCAAGTGGGCGTTGACGAGTCGGCAGGTGTTCGAATGGCTGAAGCAGACGATCCCGGAAACCCTCACCGATATCCAGCGTGCTGCGCGGTTCTACTACCTACAGAAAAGTTGCTTTGGCGGGAAGCTGGAAGGGCAAACGTTCGGAACGCGAACCGAACATCCGCCGGGACTGAACCTGCTGCGGCTTGAGGAAGAATTGTCAGCGGCCCACTTGCGGCTTGCGAACGCGTATATCGAGCGGCTGGATTGGGCTGCCTGCATTGATCGGTACGACCGCCCGCATACGCTGTTCTACCTGGACCCGCCGTATTACGAGACGGAAGGGTACGGCGTGGCGTTTCCGGTCAGCGAGTACGAGAAGATGGCGCAGCGCCTGCGGTCGATCAAAGGGCGTGCGATCGTGAGCCTCAATGACCATCCCGACATTCGGCGCGTGTTCGACGGCTTTCACATCGAGACCGTGCCGATTCAATACACGGTCGGCGGTGGGAGGGGCGTCGAGCGAAACGAGCTGATCATTTTCAGTTGGGACGACGCGGCGCAGCCCGTCGGACTGTTCTAGGACAGGCGGTCTGTGGGGCAGGCGCCCCACTTTCCTCAGATACCCGCGTAGTTCGGCACTAGATCCTGATCAACGAGGCGGATCTCGATTCGATTTGCGACTTCGACGTGCTCGGGATTCTCGATGGAGAACGGGCCGTCGATCACACTGACGATGATGGTGCCGGTTTGCTTTCCGGAAGAGGGGACCGGGATGAGGCCGCGTGCTTCCGGCACCTGTTGTTGCGTGATGATCTTCGGTAAGTACAGCATCCAGCCGACGCCGGGCTTGTCGTCGAAGACCTGCTTGTCGACGTAACCTTGAGGCTCGACTGTTACGTATGCCGGCGCGGTGTGCTGGACAATAGATTCGACGATCGCAATGGCTTGTTCTTCCGAAAGCAATCGTTCGTCATTGAAGTCCGCTTCGATTTTCTTCGGGCGCTCTTTCGTTGCGACGAGATACGTCAATGTTGCGCCAGTCCGTTGGTCATCGCCGCCATCCCACAGTGAAATAATCTGCGGCCGATGTTCCGCGCCTTCGAACTCGGTACGCAACACTGCCAGCGCAGCGGCAGTCGGCTTCCAGTCCTCAAATGCAGGATATAGACGGGCTTCCTCTTTCGACTCGCCTGTCAGGAACCATTGGGAGAGCTGCGGCGCGTGAGCGTGTATTGCCTGCGCGACCGACCCGAGCTGTTCAAAGACGACGGGCAGGTCGGATGCATCATGCTGCGGATCTCTGAAGCGGGAGGTGATTTTCATATTCAACCAGTGACAACGTAGGGAATCCCGTTTTCTGCGAGAGTTGTGCGGAAGTAGGACATCGTTAGCGGAGTCTGAAAATAGTACTGGAGTTTGGTCGGCGGGTTGGCATGGACCTTCATTGCTCGCTCTTCGATTTCCACCGTGATTTTAGAAAACCCCTTGAACCACGTGATGGGCTTCTTCGTCTCGCGGTCGAAGAATTGGTCATAGTCCCCCTTCGCTTCCTGCAGGAGGCATGCCGGTTGTTGGAATCCATCAAAGTCGGTGCCGTTCCATGCCCATTCCTCGCTCCATCCTTCCTCGACGCTGTATGGCCGTCCCGTGATTCGTCCTTGATACTCACGAGGCCCGCGATTCATGTGGTAACGGCGTCGGGCCGGAGCACCGCCCAATTCAGGCGGGCATTGCTGGCATTTTTCACCAGTACGAGGCACTGCGCGGACGTCTGGCGTCGCCTTGCTTTCGTCCTTCGGCGTGTCACCCGACAGACTCCCCGTTCCCGCCACTGCTGCCCCGCCCAACAAGGCGACGCCAGCGCGTGCCAATAGCGGCCCAAGCTCCACTGCTGCCGCTTCGATTATCGGTGCCACGAACCCCGCCATCTATTGATCTCCTATCGTATTCCGGATGTTCGATGCGCCACTTGATGACGCGGAAATAGTCGTGAAAGCGTTCGTCGGCAGATCGGCCGGGCCGGGTTATCCATGCGCGCGTGGCCGGCTTTTCGTAAAACTTCGGAGCGTATGCCTCGATTCGAAGGAACGCTGCCATGTTCTCGTCGGACTGAATACCCAACCGTCGAGCAGCAACGTATGCGTTCCATAGACGCGTTGACAGAGTGCTGTCGTCGGCAAGTTTGGGATCGGCTTTGACGAGATCCTGCCTAACGCGCTCGACGTATCCGCGCGCGTCGATCTCGGCAAGGCCCGCGACCTGTTCGCTTGTCAGCTCAAGCATGCGGGTGTACTCCCCTGAGTTTTCCATTCACTTCGACGAGCCAGTCGAATGTCGGCACGAAGAATTGCATGCGCTGCGTGAATTCCATCAGCGACGCCATGTCGGTCATGATGCGGGCATCGTAGAAGCGGAGGAGGGCGGTGTGTCCATCCGGCAAGCGTACGTCGAGGCGGCTGCGCAGCTCGTCAGCGAGTGATTCGATCGGATATGCGCTGATCAGCCAAGACACGCCGGTGGAGCTGCTGGCCATTGTGGAGAGCGTTCGCCGGATATTGTCAGCCGCAGCCTCGTACGCGAAAAGCCACGGCCCAGCGTCTGCGAGTGACGCGTCCTGCGTGCCGTCGAATACCGCTATGGCCGACTGCGATCGTTGGGGCGATGAACCGCCGGCCGCATCAGCGTAGAGAAGGCCGTCGACAAGCGCGTACAGATGCACCTGCATGGTCAACTGCTGTTGACGCCTGAAGAAGAAAGCCTCGATCGAATTTTCGGTCATAGACTACCCGCGCGCGATCATCGTCGCGGCATTCTCGGCCGCAGCTTTCAGGCATTCGAGACAGAGCGTCGGCGAGGGAGCGAGCGCAGCGGCAGTCGTTGCGATGGCGGCACTTGCGCCTCCAGTCGTCGCTGTGCCCGATCCGACGTCGTCGAACGTTGCTGACGACTGCGATGCGATCAGCGTCGCGCCGCACGCGGTTTTCATACCCTCGACGGCGGTTTCTCGTCCGTCGAACGTGTGCGAGTATTGCCGTCCGGTGGGAAGGATCGGAAAGATCCCCTTGCACTGCGGGCAAAGTACCTTGTGTCCGACGCCGGCAATGGGCTTTCCCTCAATTGTCGCGGTCGCGCTGCCCTCCTGCACGCGGCCGCCATGCGTCGTCGTGTCGCCGACGCAGATCATGGCTCGGGCCATATGTTCTCTCGTAGGTGTGGTTTTCGTATGAATTTACCATTTCCGGGAGAACGTCTGATGATTGGCTAGATCGCCCTCAATCAACTACGGTCAATCGAAGCGAGCGCCGTCGATCATGCGCCGGAGCTGGTCGAGCGCGAACGAATCGGGATAGCCGTTCTTCTTCAGCTCCAGTTCGGCCGCGCAGACCATTTTCTCCATGAGCCGCAGTGTTCGGCGGACGTGCACAACTTCCAGCACGAAACGCTGTTCGAGAGTCGGCAGCTTGTTTTTCTTGAACGGGGTCGCGCTCCACGCGTCGCGTAGCTCGGCCCATGTCAGCCGCTGAAACTCTGGCAGCTTTGTCGCCTTGTCGGAACCCGGATCTGGCTCACCTGGCGTGTCGTACAGCCTGCGCCTCATCTCTTCGCGTGCACGCCACTCGTCAGAGAACGGCGCGACCGGCGCACGTGCGTTGCCTATTCGGCCAGCTCGCGTAATCTCTTTGTCGATCTTGGTCGACAAGCGCCGCAGCGGAGCCGCGTATTTCAACGTGTCCGCTTGTTCTAGGTACGCGATCATGCGCTTGGCATCGTCCGTGAGCGAATCCATTTCCCTCAGCGTAATCCGCAGGTGCAGCACCTCCAGAATCAGGCGATGAACCTCGGCGTAGGTGCACGTGTTCCACCATTTCGACAACTCGTCGAAGCGCGGCGGACTAAATGGGGGCAATATCATGATGCGGAGATAACACTGTATGGATATACAGTTTATCTTGTGCCAAGATGGTGCCGTCAAGTCTCAAAAATAGGGATCGAGGAGTGGCGCAGTAAGATCTGAAGACGGAGGCCACCGGACGGAGGGTGATATGTTGCGACCCATGACAGCCGTGCAATCGGCATTCGTCGACATGTGTATTGCAGATGCCAAATACCATATCCTAAGCCTCATGGAAGTCACGGTCATAGGGTACGAAGCGCGGTGCTACAACGATCTAGCCGGGAATATCGTCGTGGGGAAATATGGCTTCTGCGAGCATCAGGTGACGCTCGGCCGAGAATTGTTCCCCGACGCGCCGGGCCAGCCCGAAGGCTCCGGGTTCGATGAGGTCTATTACGACATCATCTGTACCGCGCTGGACGAGTGGCTGAGCGGTCCCGTTATACCGCTGGACCAAATTCAATCGCCTCCGGAGTTGGGTTACGACTAGCCAGATACTGGCATCTCGGACAACCAGAGGACGTGAACTGTGTGCACCAACTACGTCGCGCCGGGCGAAGATCCAGGCCTGAGTGAGCTGAAGATTGACAGCTTTCATGATCTGTACCGGTGGACGCCGTGGAAGCCGGAGATCTACCAGGACTACGACGCCCCGATCGTCGGTTACGTCGACGGGCAGTTCAAGCCTCTGATTGCCAGCTTCGGCTTCGTGCCGCGCGCGGTCCAGAAGGAGCGAATTGAAGCGGCAAAGGCGGCCGGCAAGAAGCCCGACATCATGCGTACACTGATGAACGTGCGTGATGACAACGTCGGGAAGTCGCGGCTATTCGCTCCAACATGGCGAGCCGGGGGCCGCTGCCTGATCCCGGCCAAATACGTCGTCGAGCCGTCGTATCCGGAGGCGTATGAAGGCGAGGATGGCAAATGGGTGCTCGGGCCATGCGTGTGGCAGCGCATCAGCGTGATCGATCGCCCCACCATGTGCGTCGCCGGTATCTGGCAAACGCTGCGTCGCCGGGATGGCGCGGAGCTCAATGCGATGGCGATGCTTACGGTCAACGCTGACGGACACCCCTTGATGTCGCGAATGCACAAGCCTTTCGACGAGAAGCGCTCGGTCGTGATCCTGCGACCGGACGACTGGGAGGAGTGGCTGACGACGCCGAACATTGAGGCAGCGCGAGCGATGTTGCAACTCTATCCGGCGGACGAAATGTTCGCAGAACCAAAGTAACTTGTAATTGCTGAGCCGCCGGAGATTCGTGGAGCGCGCCCGTCCCTTGACGGGACAGGGCATGTGACTGGATGGTAAGTACCGTTCGTTCGGTTGAGCTACCACATTCGTTTATTATTGTGTGCTATAGCGCTTACGCGCCTGAAGCGCATGTTCGAATACTTCGGGTGCCAATCAAAAGACAGCATCGCACCTCCGGCTACACTAATCCGTGAAAACCGAATTCCGAATATATATCCCGCGATCTCTGGCGCCCGATCTCGCGGCTCGCGCACGCATTCGCCGTGAGGCATTGGGAAAGTCGGTGTCGGAAATGGCGGCGCTTGTCGATGTTACGCCGCCGACGATTGCTCGATGGGAATCGGGTGATTTGCCTGCCAGCATGACGCCGATTCGAATCGAGGCATGGGAAGCTGCGCTGCAAGTACCCGTCGGATGGCTCCTGTCACCGGATGGAAAGCTCGTCTCTGACATTGTTTTTGCAGAGTCCGATCGCGTCTCCATTACGGCATCAGTTCAATCTGACCGAGTGTTCATTCCGACGGACGCTAGCCATGCATTGGGTTTACGTGCGCACGCACGTCGGCGCAAGCTTGGGCTGACGCGGGCGCAAGTTGGCGAGGCGGCCGGCATATCCATACAAACTTTGCTCAAGTGGGAAAAAGGAGAGCTTCCCCGTACGATTCACATCGACCGCCTGCACGCATGGGAGACGGCTCTCGCGCTACCTGCTGGATGGCTCCTTGCGCCCGGCGGCGAAGAGCCGATGATTCCTGCGAGCAACCGACAACGGGTGACTATTGTTGCCGATACCATAAGCGATGCGATCCGCCAAGTTGCGATCTGCCTTGCTACGCGAGGACGGAATCTCGCCTTTCCCGATCGGCAGATAGGCTCGGGCGCACAGCGCGATGCGGATCTTTTTGCATGTCGCTATGGCGTAAGCGGTGCAGAAGGCAATACGCTAAACGAACTTGCTGCTCCGCTCGGAATCACCAGAGAGCGCGTGCGTCAGATTATCGAGAAATTGATCGAGAAATCTTCGCAGTTTGAATTTGATATTCCGGTGCTCGACGCCTTGGTACTTCAGTGCACCCCTCATTTGCCCTGTCCAGTGTCCTTGCTGAATAGCCAACTGCGTACTCAACTGGGCGAATATCTGACGCTGGAGGGCGCAAGCGCTTTTGCCAATGACCTGCTTGGAAAACGCATCGTTCGAATAAGCGAGCCGATTGCTCAACCCGGCGGATTGCGCGTCGATTTATGGGCGTATGGTCTGAGCGAGGATGACGTCACACTTGCCGACGACGTCAAGGCGGTGCGTAGCGTTGCATATGCGATGATCCGCTCCTGCGGCGTGGCTCACCTTCCTACGGTTGCTGGCACCGCGTTACTCGCGCATGGACGCGACTATACGAGTGTCACCAATATGCTGGAGTCGGTAGAGGGCTTTGAGTGGCTTGATGCTGACAGGTCTTGGTTCTGGTTTGGGTCGGAGAAACCCAGCCACAATATTATTCTGAGCGTCGCCCGGAAGATCTTCGCTGTCGCGCGCGGACGAGTCGACATCGATGACCTGCTGGCCGCGATCATGCGATTCCGGAGCCGCACAGCGACGGTGGAGTTCGATCGTGATCGCACGCTCATGCTCATTCCGCCGATCCATATAGCGCGTGCAGTTCTCGAGCGAGTTACGTGGCTTCATGTTGTCCAGCATGACGATTATCGGGCAAACACTACGCTGAGCCCCGCCGTGGAACTATCGGAGACAGAGTTGCGCTTAGTTGCAGCGTTGGAGGCGAGGGACGGCGTGGCCAGTCGTTTTGAGCTGAGATCGGCGCTTCCCGATATCAAATTGATTACGTTCTCGGCGGCCCTTATGACGACTCCGGTTGTACGCCTGGTCAGCCACGGCATTTACGCCATCATAGGAAGACCCGTCTCCCCAACCGCTTTTACACGCGCTACGTCGCCACGTGAGGGAGCGCCCAACCGGATTGAAGTACGTCGTCACTCCGACGGAAGCGTGAGCTTTCCTTACGTCGTTACCGAGTTCGCCGTAGAGAGTAAGGTTTGTGTCATACCGGCGGCCGCTGTACCGCACGTTCCTGAGGGCCAATATAGCGTGCGAGATTCTACGTCGACCGTTGACTGCGTCAATCGCTCGTCGGGAGCGACAGTCCTTAATCGTCTGGTACAAGCGATGCTTACGCAAGGGTACGACTCTGGTGACGTCGTACGCATCATGATCCATCCGGGATGCCGAATTATCGAACTAGCGCCAGATGACGGGACGATGGTGGCATAGGTACTTTTTGGGTGCGCACCACTCCGAATGACCGCTTTAATTCGTTTAGCCGGTGGCGAGTCGGCTGCTGCCTCTTCAACGGTTTGGTTTGGGTGCGGTAGCCGGCGGCGAAGCTGCCGTTGCACCTCCTGATTACGGGCAGCCTGGTCGTCCAAGTGCAAGCAGTAGGGGAGTGATGTGCTCCATGAGCTGGCCGAGGTACCGGTCTCGGGCCGTCGGCTCGGTCGACAGTATCCGGGCAACCTGCTCGATCTGGTTCTCGATCTCCCGTAGGACTGTCTGCGGATCTCTGTGGGCGACGCACAGCCCCTCCAGTACCATTTGATATGCGTCGAGGCAATGCATCAATCTGACCACCTCCTCAGAGACAATTTCCAGTTCGTCGCTCAGCGATATCGCGAAGCGTCTCAGATCGGCGACGTCGTTTGATCCTTTGCTCATTGGACTCTCCACCCGCTGGAAAGACACCGGGTGCGAACCATCATCTCATTGGTCGTCGCGTGGGCCAACCTAGTTACTTTGGGAGGAGCGACCGCTGGCGGACCCATCCGAGTCTCGAATCAGTGCCAGTATTGACGCTTAGAAGCACAAAAGCCCGCTACGAGCGGGCTTTTTCAAGTGCTACAAATTTGCTACAGCAAGGGGCGGAAGCCTTGCTGGACAAGCCTTGCGCTTGTCATTCCATCCCCTGAACTACGGGGTGGCATACCCTGGCCGAGATGACCGATGCTGTCCGTTTTCGGCCACTTGCGGTCGTTCGACAGCGCTCTCGGGCGGACATTCGAACGTCAGTTCCGCTCAGCTACCAGACTCGCCCTGTCGAAATGTACCGTCCTGCTTCGGTGGCCCAATTGAGAGACGCCAATCTTTCTCTCCGCCAGGGAAGTCGGGGTTGCCAATCAACAACCGGCAACCTACGAGTTCGCGTCGCGGTGCTGGCTGTCGAAACTCCGCCTCGCTTCTCGGAAGCGGTCCGCATTCTCGACGATCCAGGTCCACAGCGGGACCATGCGAACGAGCAGGTCCATGCCCGTGTCGGATAACTCGTATTCGACTCGAGGAGGCACTTCGTCGAAATCGTGACGGAGCACCAGGCCGTCACGTTCCAGTTGTCGTAACGTGCGCGTCAACATCCGCTGAGTCACCCCGTGCATGCGCCTGCCGATTTCGGCATGGCGCAGCCTGCCGTACACCCCGAGCGTATGGATGACACCGAGCGACCAACGACTTCCGGCGTGTGCGAGCACCTCTCGCCGGAGCCCGTCATCATCGTCTCGCAGGCCGTCGCACACGGTCTGCGAATATTGGAGAAGTTCGTCTCGATCCAACTATCTGACTCCCAGTATCACGCATGTACCTTCTTTCATACACGTCCATGCACCGCTAGACTGCGTGCAACGCATCCCTCAGCAGGCAAGACGATGAACCAAACAGATCCTAACGCTACGTCTCAAAACATTCTCGTGCTCGGTGCCGGCGAACTCGGCCTCCCCGTGCTACGCAATCTTGCGCGTCGAGCGCAGGACATCGCAGGCGCGAAGATCAGCGTGCTACTGCGCGCGAGCGCCGTCGAGTCCAGCGCACCGGCCAAGCGGCATGATATCGCGGAGATTCGAGATCTCGGGATCGAGATCGTCGTAGGCGATTTCGTGAAAAGCTCCATCGATGAGCTTGCCGCCTTGTTCGCGCGATACGACACGGTAATCGGTTGCGCGGGCATTACAGCCGGAATCGACACGCCGATGAAGTTGGCGCGAGCTGCGTTGCAGGCGGGCATCCCGCGGTACTTCCCGTGGCAGTTCGGGGTTGATTTCGACGTGATCGGCCGCGGCAGTCCGCAGGACATCTTCGACGCACAGCTGGACGTGCGCGAGTTCCTGCGCAGTCAGCACAAGACCGAGTGGGTCATCATCTCGACCGGCATGTTCATGAGCTACCTGTTCGAGCCGGAATTCGGTGTCGTGGACCTGCAGAACGACGCAGTCCACGCGCTGGGCAGCCTCGACACCGCCGTGACGCTGACTACGCCCGATGATATCGGTGCGCTGACCGCCGCGATCGTGTTCGCCCAACCCCGTATCCGGAACGAGATCGTGTATCTGGCCGGCGACACCGTGACTTACGCGGAGGTTGCCGACAAGCTGCAGGCGGGCCTCGGCCGGCCGTTCAGCCGTTCCGTATGGAGCGAGCAGTATTTGCTGGATGAGCTGGCGCGCGACCCGAACAATATGATGCGCAAGTATCGTGCGGCTTTTGCTCAAGGGCGAGGTGTCGCATGGGACAAGAGTGGGACGTTCAACCAACGCCACGCCATTCCGGTCACCGACGTGGCATCGTGGATCAATGCAAACCTTGTTTCGGGCCGCGGCGAGTAATCGTGAGCCCCGCCATCTAGGCAAACCGTATCGAGGATCGTTCCCCCGAGCAGAAAGCCCGCCCCCGGCCAAAGGGCGCGGGCTCCTGTTTTCCGCACTGACTTCAGCCGAATTCTGCTCGGCGAAGTCTGCGTGTGAAAACGATGTGGCGGCTGGCGGAAGTTGCTTGTTAGCGGTCGTTGGCGACGCGGAGGATTAGATGACGGGTTAGGGTCGAAATTGGCCCTTTGTGTCAGTTCGCTCGGCCGACCGCACGACGTTTTCGCTCGGCTCAAGAGTTGATGCGCCCGACAGAGCGGTCAATGTCGATGGCTAATATCCGCAACGTATTGATTTAATTAATTAAGTGATGGCCTGCAAAGCCGTTTAGGCCGGTTCGACTCCGGCTCGCGCCTCCAGAAAAAGCCCGCTTCGGCGGGGCTTTTCTTTTTCTGCATCGCTTTCACCCGTGTAAGAAAGTTGCCCAGAGTGGTACAAAGTCGTCTTCAACGCCTCAAGAAGCAGGTGCGCCGACTATTCGCCACAAGTTCGGCGTCCATCGACGAAGAGGCCGCGCCGTGGCGCCGTCCGGGAGGGCTCGTGGGTGCGTTCCGCCCAGCTACTACACGGAGCGGCACGGCGGGTCTGGCCGTCGAGTCCCGGAGATTGCGACCGGCTTTCCCGACGCGCGGGCCGGCTGATGGGCGGACTCGATCATCTGGTGCCAAATCGCAAATATTTGAAACTGGCGGGGATCTTGATGGGCGATGCAGATCTGGCGCGCCCCACACATTCTCTCGGAAGCGCAATTTCCTCACGTCATTTAATAATCCGGGAGGAGGGGCGAGCGGCAGCGGGTTGTCGGCGCTTCACGTTCGATAGACCCGGGCCGTTTCCGGTTTCGGTCAGTTTGGTACTGCACATGTAAATGGGCCAGGCCGGTTTCGTATGCGAAGTCACGTCCGGCTTGGCTGTGCACGATGAGTGGTGAGGAGCGCGGCGCATATCGAATCCGGATGGTTCGTTTGCCGGTGTCGCACTGATTGCCATCAACCTCGAATATTTCCACAAGCTGTTCGCAGGGTCGTCATTGGGACAACACGGCTCGATATCGCTGATCGGCAAGGACGGCATCATGGTCATGCGGCAGCCGTACGACGTCCGGACCATCGGTCGCGATATCGGCAAAGCCGCAACCTTTCAGCGCTTTCGGGTGGAGGCGCTTCAAAGTTGCTTTGGGTTCCGGTGTGTCGGTGCGTCTATTTAGACTCACGATTCCATGACGAATCGTTGCGCGCGAAATTTGGCAGGAAGCCATTTCGAACGGGAACATACGATGCTGCTTGCCGGCATCTTTGAATCGCCTTTCGGAGATCGATATGACTTCAGATGCGGATGAGCAGGCCACACGCGGATCGCAACGAAACTTCCTGACATGTCGCACCAGCGAACTCGAAGTGGCCTATGAAGTATCGGGCCCGCTTGACGGACCGCCGCTGGTTCTTGTCCATGGATGGCCCGATGATGTTCAGTGCTGGGACAAGACTATCGTGCACCTCGGGCTGAGTGGCCAACAGTTCCGAGTCTACGCACCCTATCTGCGTGGATCAGGACCGACGCGCTTCTTGAATAGCGATACGATGCGCAGCGGCGCAATCGCGGCGCTGACGCTTGATTTGTCGCAGTTCGTGGAAACGCTGGATTTGACGGATGTCATTCTCGCCGGGTACGACTGGGGTGCGCGCGCGGCGTACGGCGTTGCGGCGCTGTTTCCCGAGAGAGTAAGCGGTATGGTTACCGCCGCGGCGGGCTACGCTACCGCGATGCCGGCCAACGAAATGCCCTATGAACTGGCCAACGCGTACTGGTATGAGTGGTACGTCGCCACGACGTATGGAATGAAGGCTTATCAACAGGATCGCGAACGGTTGTGCAAATACTTATGGCACAGCTGGTCCCCCGCCTGGTCCGACAGGGAGAGCGACTTTCAAGCCATGGTCGGCTCTCTTCACAATCCCGACTGGGCCGACATCAGCCTCCATGCTTATCGACAGCGCTGGCACGATGCCCCGGGCGCAGAGCAGCACGAGCAGATAGAACGACAATTGGCGGCTTCGCCGACGATCCCTATCGACACCATCATGCTCCAGGGTGCGGAAGATCGTGACAATTTGCCAATCACTTCTGAAAACAAGGAGCGGTACTTTTCCGGGCACTATGAACACCGCCTGCTGCATGGAATAGGGCACTTCGTCCCGCGTGAGGCGCCAGACGTCTTTGCGGAGGCCATACGCGCGATTGCCGGGCGGTGAGCTTGTGATGCTGCGGCCTCGAGGCCGGGAAGAGCGGTTTTCTGCATCGCCTGGAAGCCGTCGCGCACGGTGCACACGGCGGCTACCAGCCGATCACCCATCCACCGGCTGCACCGGCGTCTCGAGCTTCAACTGATAGAACGCCGCATCGAGCCAGCGGCCGAACTTGAATCCCGCCTCCGCGATCGTGCCCGAGTGCACGAATCCCAGCTTCGTATGCAGTGCGATGCTCCCGGCATTGGTCGCGTCGATGCAGCCGACCAGCACGTGCACCTGCGCTTCGCGCGCGCGCCGAACTACTTCGCGCAGCAGCAGTTCGCCGAGCCCGCGACCGCGTTGGTCGTTGCGCACGTAGACGCTGTGTTCGACGGTGTACTTGAACGCCGGGAACGCGCGGAACGTACCCCAGCTCGCGAAGCCGAGCAGCGTGCCTGCTGCGTCGACGGCGCCGAAGACCGGAAAACCGCCCGCGCGCTTCGTCGCGAACCACGCGACCATCGCTTCCGGCGGACGCGGCCGGTAGTCGTACAGCGCGGTCGAGTTCGCGATCGCATCGTTCAGGATCTCGAGAATGGCCGCCGCGTGTTCGGCCTCGCTGCAGTCGATCAGGCGCACGTCGTCGCGCTGGGTCGGGGAATTCATACGGGTTTCTTCCTGTTTGATAAACCGGTTGCGCGCGCGCCGACGCGCGCATCACGCGCTGCGCACGCCGGCGGCGGACGCATCGCAGATCGCGACGACATAGCGCGCGGCATGCGACGACGGGTTGCTGAAGATCAGCGGCTGGTCGAGCCGCATGGCCAGGCAGTCGCCTTCGCGAAGTTCGTGAAGCGTATCGCCCAACGTAACGTTGACGCGGCCGCTGATGATCCACACCTGCTGGTGCGGCGCGCTTTCGCGCCCGCCGCTGTCGTACGCGACGCGCGCGCCGGGCGGGAAGTCGACCTCGACGAGCTGGAGCGGCGACGGCCAGCCGGCCGGCGACAGGTTGCGCCGCACATAGCCGGACGCCGGATCGCGCCATTCGGCCTGCTGCGCGCGCCGTGCGAGCGGCTGCGCGGGCGCGTCGTCCCGATCGCCGCCGAACAGCCCGGCCAGCGACACGCCGAGGCCCGCCGCGAGCTTGTCGAGCACGACGGCCGTCGGGCTGGCCGACGCGCGTTCGATGAGCGAGATCATCGAACGGCTGACGCCGGAACGCGCGGCCAGCGCGTCGAGCGTGTAGCCTCGCACGGTGCGCAGGTCACGCACGCGCCGGGCAATGCGCTCGTTGATGCCGGTGTCGTCGGCCGCGGTGATCGCTGATTCTTTCATGATGGATTTATTTTCCAGCAAACTGGAATTCGATGTCAACGACATTTTCCGTGGCGATTCGGCGGGACGCGGGACGCGAATGGCTTGCCCGGTCGTCGTACGCGGCGTAATATACGAAACAGCTACGTTTCGTTTAATTGGGGATATATGGGTATCATCAAGATTTCCGAGCACATGCATGAACGGCTGCGCTCGACGAGCACGGCGCTGAGCCGTTCGATCAACGCGCAGGCCGAACACTGGCTGCGCGTCGGGATGCTGGCGGAACTCAACCCGGCGCTGTCCTACGCCGACATCTGCAAGATGCTGATCGAGGCCGAGGCGCGGGGCGGCGACGTGGGGCCGGTCGAGACGGCCGCGCATAGCATCGAGCAGGTGGCGTGATGGCGAAACGCGAAATCCCGATCCGCGGCGCCGCGGAAATCGCCAAGTCGCGCGAAGCCGCGAAGCTCGCGTCGCAGGTGCTGACGATGATCACCGAGCACGTGAAGCCGGGCGTCACTACCGACGAGCTGGACGCGCGCTGCCGCGAATACATCGTCGACGAGTTGGGCGCGATCCCCGCGAACATCGGCTATCACGGCTATCCGAAGACGCTGTGCACGTCGGTCAATCACGTGGTCTGTCACGGCATTCCGACGTCGCGGCCGCTGCGCGACGGCGACATCGTGAATCTCGACATCGCGGTGATCAAGGACGGCTGGTTCGGCGATACGAGCCGCATGTATTTCGTCGGCGAACCGAACGAACTCGCGCGGCGGCTCGTCGCGGCGACCTACGAGGCGATGCACGCCGGCATCCGCGCGGTGCGTCCCGGCGCGACGCTCGGCGACGTCGGCTATGCGATCCAGCAGGTCGCGCATCGCGAAGGGTTCAGCGTGGTGCGCGAGTATTGCGGGCACGGCATCGGCGACGTCTATCACGACGAACCGCAGGTGCTGCATTACGGTCGCCCGGGCACCGGCCTGCCGCTGCGGCCGGGGATGATCTTCACGATCGAGCCGATGTTGAACGCGGGCAAGCGCGACACGCGCGTGCTGGCCGACGGCTGGACGGTCGTCACCGCGGACCATTCGCTGTCCGCGCAATGGGAGCACATGGTCGTGGTGACGGAAACCGGCTTCGAGGTGCTGACCGAGGACGCGAAGCCGCAGGCGTTCGCGGCGCTGTCGGGCACGCACGCGGCCTGACGCCGGCCGTGCGCCGCACGCGGCGGTGCGGCGTTGCAATGAAACGGGCCCCTTCGCGGGGCCCGTGCCGTTTGCGGCGGCCGGCGCCGCGAACGACACGGCGCAGCGGCGCTTAACCGCGCGCCTTCTGCCACGCGTGTTCGACGAACACGCGGCACAGCGCTTCCATCCCTTTGCGATCTTCGTCGTCGAAGCGCGCGGCGACCGGGCTGTCGACGTCCCACACGCCGATCAGCGTACCGTCGCCGGCCACCAGCGGCACGACGATTTCCGATTCCGACGCCGCATCGCACGCGATATGGCCCGGGAAGTCGTGCACGTCGCGCACGACCTGCGTCTCGCGGGTCTGCGCGGCCGTGCCGCACACGCCCTTGCCGAGCGCGATCCGCACGCACGCGGGCTTGCCCTGGAACGGCCCGACCACGAGCTCGGTGCCGTCGAAGAAGTAGAAGCCGGCCCAGTTCAGGCGATCGAGCGAGTGATAGACGAGCGCGGAGAAATTCGCCGCGTTCGCGGTCAGGTCGCTTTCGGATTCGACGAGCGCGCGTGCCTGCTCGACGAGCGTCGCGTATTGATCGGCCTTGGAGGCGGTAGGGTCGTTGGACAGCGTGAACATGGCGGGAAAGCGATAGGGGTTGTCAAAAAGGCGCACTGAAGGCGCACTGCGCGTACCGCAGTCTACGGCACCCGTGCGTGGTCTGCAGCGCTTGGTCGTGCGTGATGCGGCCCCGCTCAGTCGGGTTCGAGTTCGGCGAACCGCTCGGCCAGAAAGTCGAGCAGCGCCCGCACCGCCGGCAACAGCCCGCGGCGCGACGCGAACACCGCGTGCACGATTTCGCGGCGCGGCGCCCAGTCGGGCAGCACCGTGACCAGTTCGCCGCGCGAAACCTCGTCGCGCACCATCATCATCGGCAACTGCACGATGCCGACACCTGCAACGGCCGCCGCGCGCAGCGCGAGCATGCCGCCCGTCACGTAGCGCGGCTGGTGATGGATTTCCGCATGTGCGCCGTCGGGCCCGCGCAGCCGCCATACGTGCGTGGACTGCGGCACGCCGTGATCGAGGCTCGGCAGGCGCGTCAGATCCGCGGGAACGGCCGGTACGCCTTGCTCGCGCAGCAGCGCGGGGCTCGCGACGAGGCACTGGCCGCGTTCGGCGAGCACCCGCAGCGCGAGATCGCTGTCCTCGAGCGGCGGCGGGCGCACGCGGATCGCGACGTCGATCCCTTCGCCGACCACGTCGACGCGCCGGTTCGTCGCTTCCAGGTGGATCTCGACGCGCGGGCACGCGGCCATGAACGCGGCGATCATCGTGCCGACCAGCGAATCGAGCAGCACGATCGGGCAACTGACGCGCACGATGCCGCGCGGCTCCTCATGCAGCAGCGCGATCGCCTCGTCGGCGGCATCGGCCTCGACGAGCATCGCGCGGCAATGCGCGTAATAGGTCTGGCCGACGTCGGTGACCGTGAAGCGGCGCGTCGAACGCTGGATCAGCCGCATCCCGAGCCGCGCCTCGAGCAGCGCGATGCGGCGGCTCAGCTTCGATTTCGGCATGTCCAGCGCGCGCCCGGCCGGCGCGAAGCCGCCGTGTTCGACGACCTGCACGAAGTAGTAGAGATCGTTCAGATCCCGCGCTTTATCGTTCATGAAATGGAACGCTGAGTGCGATTTCGGCAGTCTACCGGATCGATCGTTCCATCACTATATTGTCACTCATGGATGCGAAACACGGGTTTCGCCGCAATATGGAGAAGGGCAATGAAGAAGATCCAGGGTGTGTACAGTGCGCCGCGCGGCCATTGGGTCGGCGACGGTTTTCCGGTGCGTTCGATGTTCAGCTACCAGTCTCATGGCACGCACCTGAGCCCGTTCCTGCTGCTCGATTACGCCGGCCCCGCGACGTTCGAACCGGCGACCGCGCCGCGCGGGGTCGGCCAGCATCCGCACCGCGGGTTCGAAACGGTGACGATCGTCTATGACGGCGAAGTCGCGCACCGCGACTCGACCGGCGCGGGCGGCACCATCGGCCCGGGCGACGTGCAGTGGATGACGGCCGCGAGCGGGATCCTGCACGAGGAATTCCACTCGGAGGCGTTCACGAAGCGGGGCGGCCCGCTCGAGATGGTGCAGCTGTGGGTGAACTTGCCGGCCGCAGACAAGATGGGCGCACCCGGCTACCAGACGCTGCTGAACGCCGATATCCCGGTGGTCGAGCTGCCGGACGGTGCAGGGCGGACGCGGATCATCGCCGGTGAACTCGACGGGCGGCGCGGCCCGGCCCGCACGCACACGCCAATCGACGTGTGGGACGTGCGGCTCGTGGCGGGCGGCCATGCGCGGTTCCCGGTCGCCGAAGGGCGCACGCTCGCGGTGGTCGTGCTGAGCGGCACCGTGCTGGTGAACGGCGAGGCGGTGGCGCGCGAAGCGCAGTTCGTGCAACTCGGCCGTGATGGCAGCGACGTCGAGATCGAAGCGAACGGCGACGCGAAGCTGCTGATCCTGAGCGGCGAGCCGATCGACGAGCCCGTCGTTGGTTACGGCCCGTTCGTGATGAACTCGCAAGAGGAAATCCGGACCGCGATCGAGGACTTCAACAGCGGCCGCTTCGGCCAGATGCCGGCATGACGGTGTGACGAGCAGGCCCCGCGCGATGCGGGGCCTTTTTTTCGCGCGTGGCGGGCGGTCGCGCGGGTCGGGCGCTTCGAGGCATAATCGACGGTTGCCGCGCGCCGGCCGGCGCGCCCGAATCAGGACCGCACATGAACGCCTCCGCACCGACCGCATCCCCGAGCACCGTCGATCTCGACTGGCGCTGGAAACCCTTCGACGCGCTGACGGCGCGCGAAATCTATTCGATCCTCGAAGCGCGCAGCGCCGTGTTCGTCGTCGAACAGAACTGCGTGTATCGCGACATCGACGATGCGGACCAGGCCGCGTGGCACCTCGCGGCCTTCGATCCGGCCGGCCGCCTGGCCGGCTATCTGCGCGTGCTGCTGCCCGACGCGCAGCATACCGACGTGCGCATCGGCCGCGTGCTGACGACCGCCGCGTTTCGCGGCGCGGGCCTCGGCAACGGGCTGCTGTCGCGCGCGCTCGAGCATATCCGCGCGCAATGGCCGGATACGCCGGTGAGCCTGCATGCGCAGGCTCACTTGCAGCGTTTCTACGGGGCATTCGGCTTCACGCCGAGTTCGGACGTGCACGACGAGGATGGCATCCCGCACGTATGGATGAGCAGCGCGCGCGCGTGATGCGCGCCGCGCTGCGGGCAATCAGTGCGCGGCGCGTGCGACGGGCGGCTCGTCCGTGCGCTGCGCGGTCCGCTCGCCGATCAGGCGCCCGCGGGCGGACAACCGCAGCCAGTGCCGCAGCGCGATCAGCGCGCCGATCACGCTCATCATCGAGCCGGGAATCCACAGCAGCAGGCCGCCGATCTGCTGGTCGCGCAGCGGGCTCAGCCACGTGAACGCGCGCCCGCAGATCGAGTAGATCGGATACAACTCGTGCGGCGTGAAGAAGATCAGCGCGCCGAGCGCGATCTGCGGCGGGATCGCCGCGACGACGATCAGAATCCGGCGGCCCGGCGACAGCCGCGCGGGTGGTGCGGGACGCGGATCGACGACGAGCCACCAGAACAGCAGCCCGTCGATCACCATGCTCCAGTTCATCACGCGATAGAGACGCCAGTCGAGCATCGCGATGAAGTGGATCGGCGACAGCAGCCAGAAATAGATCAGCCCGACGAACAGCACGACCGCGACGACCGGATGAAACACCACGTCGAGGGTCGCGCGCACCGGCGCCCACGCGAGCGCGGGGCGCACGAAGCGCTGCCGCCAGCTGAACGGAATGCCCGCGCGGATCGCCGCGCCCGGATAGGACAGTGCGATGAAGAACGGCCCGAGGTGATGCAGCACGAGGTGCTGCGCGCGGTGCATGAAGAATTCGTGCTCGAAGAAATAGTCGAGCCGCGTATGCAGCGCGATGTAGAGCGCCGTCAGCCCGAACCAGAACGAGAACTGCCGCAGCGGCGACACCTTCGCCTTCTTCACGCCGCGTGCGAACAGCACGGCGGCCGTCAGCACCGCGACGACCACGGTCGGCGACGGTTCCCACGGATCGAGCCAGTACAGGACGTTCATCGCGCGCGCATCACTTCGCCTGGGCCGGCGATTTCACGGCGAACGGAGCATCGACCGTCTCGCCGTCGGAGAATTTCAGGCGCAGGTGCACGGTGTCGCCCGGCTTGATCGCGTGCTTCGGTTCCTCGAGCATGAAGTGATAGCCGCCCGGCGCGATGTCGACCTTGCCGCGCGCGGGGATCGTCAGCTTGTCGACCATCTCCATCTTCTGCGTCGAGCCGTTCGAGATCGTCTGGTGCAGCATGGCCATCCCGTAGTCGGGGCTGTCGACGTCGACGAGATCGATCGGCTTGTCGCCGGTGTTCACGAGCGTCACGTAGCCGCCCGCGGGCAGCTTGTTCGGCAGCCAGCGCACCCACGCGTTCTGCGCGCTGATCGCGCCGGCGGCATACGCGTGGGCGCCGGCGCACAGCGCGGCGGCGAGGGCGAACGTCTTGAGGGTCGTTTTCTTGTTCATCGCGGAATTTAGGTCGTGGAGGCAGTGTCGATGATCCGGCGCACATCGGCGGCGATGGCGTCGGGCGAATCGCGATCGGTCGCGAGCAGCCGCGCGCGGCCGGTCGCGTCGAAGATGTAGACGGCCGAGCTGTGCGTCACTTCGTAGCCGCCGGACGGATCGCGTTTTTCCATCTGGTACGCGACGCGATAGCGCTTGGCCAGCGATTCGATCTGGCCGTCGGTCCCGGTCAGGCCGCGCGCATGCGCGGCGTCGAACGCGGCGACATAGGATTGCATCGCCTGCGGCGTATCGCGCGCGGGATCGACCGAGACGAACAGGATGCGCACGTCGTCGGCCCGCGGGCCGAGCTTCGCCAGCACTTCCATCAGCCGCGCCAGCGTTTCGGGGCAGACGTCGGGGCAGTGCGTGTAGCCGAAGTAGACGAGCGCGACGCGGCCGCGGAACGCATCGGCGTCGACGGGATGGCCGTCGCCGCCCGTCAGCTTGAACGACAGGTCGGGCAGGTGGCCGGTGACATTGGTCAGGTTCCAGCGCGGCTCGTCGTGCGTGCACGCGGTGAGCGCCACGGCGGCGGCGAAGGCCGCGGCCGTGCGGATGAGGCGGGAGAGGCGCCGGTGCGGCGCGGGGCGGGCAGACGACATCCTGGGGCTCGATCGGACTGGATGGATAGCCGGGGCGCGATGCCATGCGCCGCGCGGCAGGCGGTTGCGACTGTAGCGCAATTCGCGCGCCCGCGTCCTTTCGAAACCGATACGGCGCGGGCGAGCGGGGCAATATGTCGCAGTTGACGCGGCGGCCGATGCGATGTCCGCGCAGCCGCGGTTTCGCCCATCTGGGGGCGCAGGCGCGGTAAGATGCGCACAACTCCATTCGCGCAGTGGCGGCCTGCGTTTGCCGGCCGGCCCTCAGACTATCGAATCGATGCAATCCGTTCCGGCTTCCCTGTCCCTGACCGATACCGCGTTCTTCTTCGACTTCGACGGCACGCTCGTCGAACTGGCGCCGACCCCCGACGCCATTCACGTTCCGCCGTCGCTGCTGACGCTGCTCGACGAATTGTCGCGCCGCTCGCACGGCGCGGTCGCGATCGTGTCCGGGCGCGGGATCGACAACCTCGACACGTTCCTGAAAATGCCCGGGCTGCCGATCGCCGGCCTGCACGGCGCGGAGCGCCGCGATGCGAACGGCGACACGCAGCGTATCGGCTTCAACGACGAACGCCTGCTGCGCATCGAGCGCGAGCTTGCCGGCGTGGTCGACCGCCATCCGGGCATGCTGCTCGAAATCAAGGGCGCAGCCGTCGCGCTGCACTTCCGCAATGCGCCCGAGCGCGAGGCGGTGGCGCGCGAAGCGGCCGAGCGCCTCGTCGCCGACTATGCGGATGCGTATGTGCTGCAACCCGGCAAGATGGTGTTCGAGATCAAGCCGAAGGGCGTCGACAAGGGCCGCGCGCTCGCCGCGTTCCTCGACGAGCCGCCGTTTGCGGGCCGCGTGCCGCTGTTCGCGGGCGACGACCTGACCGACGAGAAGGGCTTCGCGGTGGTCAACGCGCGCGGCGGCCTGTCGATCAAGGTCGGCGCGGGCGAGACGTCCGCGCGCATGCGGCTCGATTCGGTCGACGCGCTGCATGAGCAGATCGCGGGCTGGCTCGGTGCGGGGCAACCGCACGCATGAGCCGGCTCATCATCGTTTCAAACCGCGTCGCGCCGATTTCGGAAGGCGAACCGGCGGCGGGCGGCCTCGCAATCGGCGTCTATGACGCGCTGAAGGAAACCGGCGGCATGTGGTTCGGCTGGAGCGGCGAAGTGGTCGCGTCCGGCGCGCCGCAGCCGCAGATCCGCATCGAGGAGCGCGGGCCGGTGACGTTCGCGACCGTCGGGCTGACGCGCCGCGATTACGACCAGTATTACCGCGGGTTCTCGAACGCGACGCTGTGGCCCGCGTTCCATTACCGCGCGGACCTGATCCAGTACGATCGCCACGAATTCGACGGCTACCGCCGCGTCAACGTCTGGCTCGCGCAGCAGCTCGTGCCGCTGCTGCAGGACGACGACGTGATCTGGGTGCACGACTATCACCTGATTCCGTTCGCGCGCGCGCTGCGCGACGCCGGCGTGAAGAACCGCATCGGTTTCTTCCTGCACATCCCGTTTCCGGCCGCGCAGGTGCTCGTCAACGTGCCGCCGCACCGCGAGCTCGTCGAGTCGCTGTGCGCGTTCGATCTGCTCGGCTTCCAGACCGAGCCCGACCTGCGCGCGTTTTGCGACTACGTCGAGTTCGAAGCGGACGGCGAGGTCGAGCACGACGGGCACACGGTGCGCGTACGGGCATTCGGCCAGACGTTGCGCGCGGCCGCCTATCCGATCGGCGTGTATCCGGACGAGATCGCGTCGCTCGCGCAGGCGGGCGAGCACGGCAAGGCGGTGCGCACGCTCGCGACGTCGCTGCGCGGGCGGCAACTGATCATGAGCGTCGACCGGCTCGACTATTCGAAGGGGCTCGTCGAGCGCTTCCGCGCGTTCGAGAAGCTGCTCGAGCACCAGGCGTCGATCCGCAACCGCGTGTCGTTCCTGCAGATCGCACCGTCGACGCGCGCGGACCTGCGCGCGTACCAGGACATCCGCCTGCAGCTCGAAGCGGAGTCGGGGCGCATCAACGGGCGCTACGCGGAGCTCGACTGGGCGCCGATCCTCTACATCCACCGCCAGTACGACCGTCAGGTGCTGGCCGCGCTGTACCGGCTCGCGCGCGTGGGGTTCGTCACGCCGCTGCGCGACGGGATGAACCTCGTCGCGAAGGAGTACGTGTCCGCGCAGAATCCGGACGATCCGGGCGTGCTGGTGCTGTCGCGCTTCGCGGGCGCCGCGCGTGAGCTCACGGGCGCGCTGATCGTCAATCCGATCGATATCGACGGGATGGCGGATGCGCTGTCGCAGGCGCTGACGATGCCGCTCACCGAGCGGCGTGCACGCTACGCGGACATGATCGCGCAGCTTCGCGAGAACAACGTGTCGGTGTGGCGGGACAATTTCCTGCGCGATCTGCAGCAGGTCTGATCCGATTTATTGCTTGCGCTGCAATTGAAAAAGCCGCCGTGCGCAAGCACGGCGGCTTTTTTGTCGGCGGATACCGGTGCGTCAGGCCACGCGTTCGCCGGTCGGCGTGTTGCCGTCGGGCGCCGCATGATGGCGGCCGTGCTGTTTCGCGAGCAGGTCGCGGTACAGGCCGGGGCGGTTGCGCAGCACGTCGGGCGGGCCGTCGTCGATCACCTTGCCGTTGTTCATCACGATGATGCGGTCGAAGTTGCGCAGCGTCGACAGGCGGTGCGCGATCGCGATCACCGTACGGCCGACCATCAGGCGGTCGAGCGCGCTCTGGATCGCTTCCTCGGATGCGCTGTCGAGCGCCGACGTCGCTTCGTCGAGCAGCAGGATCGGCGCATCCTTCAGGATCGCGCGCGCGATCGCGATGCGCTGGCGCTGGCCGCCCGACAGCTTGACGCCGCGGTCGCCGACGATCGTGTCATAGCCTTCCGGCATCGCCTCGATGAACTCCGCGCAGCGCGCGTCGCGCGCGGCGGCGAGCACTTCGTCGCGGGTCGCGTCGGGGCGGCCGTACGCGATGTTGTCGTAGATCGTCCGGTGCAGCAGCGAGATGTCCTGCGGCACCAGCGCGATCGCGTGGCGCAGGCTGTCCTGCGTGAGGCCCTTCACGTCCTGGCCGTCGACCTTCACGACGCCGTCCTGCGTATCGTAGAAGCGCTGCAGCAGCGCGAGCACGGTCGACTTGCCGGCGCCCGACTTGCCGATCAGGCCGACGCGCTGGCCCGGCTCGATATGAAGGTCGAAGTGGTCGAGGATCGCGCGGCGGTGCGGGTATGCGAACGTCACGCGCTCGAAGTCGACGCGGCCGCCCTTGGCCGACAGCGGCTGCGCGTCCGAGCGGTCGGGCATCCCGTGCGGTTCGAGCAGCGTCTTCACCGCCTCGGACAGGCGCGCGACGTGCTGCGTGACGTCGACGAGCGCGACCGCGAGATCGCGCGTGCCGTGCAGGATCGTGAAGCCGAGCGAGCTGACGAGCACGATGTCGCCCGACGTCGCGCGGCCCTGGTCCCACAGCCACAGCGCCCAGCCGAGCAGGCCGGCGGACAGCATCGCGGTGATCACCGCATGCAGCAGCCGCAGTTTCTCGAGATAGAGCAGGCTCTGCTGGCGCGCGTCCATCTCGGCCTTCACCGTCGCGCTGAAGCGCTTCTGTTCGCGCAGCGTCATCCCGAACGCGCGTACGAGGCCCATGTTGCCGATCACGTCGACGAGCTCGCCGTCGACCGCCGCGGCCTTCGCCGCGAACGCGTGGTGACGCGCCGAGCCGCGGCCGGCGAGCTTGAACAGGATGACGGACAGCACGGCCGAACAGCCGAGCAGGCCGGCCGCCATCAGCGGATTGACGACGATGATCATCAGGATCGCGCCCATCACCGCGATGCACGGCGGCAGCACGTTCCATGCCATCGTGTTCTCCGACGTGTAGACCGCGTTCGACGTGGCCGTGATGCGGCTGGCGAGCGTGCCCGGCTGCTTCTCCGAGTAATACGTCGGCGAATGGCCGATCAGGTACTGGAACAGGTCGCGCCGCAGGTCGCCGGTGACCGCGACGAACGTGTGCGCGGCGACCCACCCGCCGACGCGCCACAGCAGGTTGTCGGCCGCGATCAGCCCGACGAGCAGCGCGAACGCGCTCCACAGGGGGCCGGGGTGATGGCGTCCGGTCGCCAGCACGTCGATCAGGTGCTTGATCGCATATTGCGAGCCGAGCGCGCAGCCGACGGCGGCCAGCACGCTGCAGAGCACGACCAGGTGCGCGACCGGGTGGAGGCGGATGTAGCGGAACAGGAACGCGATCGGCCGGTGCGCGTAGCTCGACAGCTTCGCGTTGTGGGCGTTGCGCTGGGCAGGGGTGAGAGATTCCAAAATATGCGTGCGGTGATTCGGTGATTGAGCGTGGCGGCTGGATCGCAGGCCGACGTTCGCTCGGACTGAATAATCCGGCATTGTAAACAAGGCCGCGCGTCGCGCTGCGCGAATCTTGCCTTGGCCAGAGGCTCGCGATCGATTTTGAGATAAAATCCGGCATCCCGTCGTGCCTCGTGTGCCGGAATCACGTTGCCGGCAGCTACGGGTTAACAAGGATCGCCAAAACGGCCTTCCACTCTAGAACGGACACCCGAGTCCGCGGGTTGCAAAGTGTTGCTCCTTTGTAACAAAGTAAAGTGTTTGAAATGTCGTGCGCCGTATCGGGATTAACCCTAGATAATCGGCTCCGGGTTCGATTCCAGGTTTTTTACGAACCCCTGTCAACGGGTCTTCGTTTCAAACGTTCTATGCCTGTCGCGTCGCCGACGCTCCTTGCGCAGCGCGGGTTCGACGCCCCCGGCAGGCTGATTCGTCCGAGGTTCGGACGATATGTATCCAGCCCGGACCACCGGCAGGTTGCCGACCCTTACCTGGTTTTTTGCCGATTTTTTAGGAGTTACGCATGCGAATCGCCCAAATCGCTCCGTTGCATGAAGCGGTGCCCCCGAAACTGTACGGTGGTACCGAGCGAGTGGTGTCCTACCTCACCGAAGCACTCGTCGAGATGGGGCATGACGTCACGCTCTTCGCGAGCGGCGATTCGCAGACCTCCGCGAAGCTCGAAGCGTGCTGGCCGCAGGCGCTGCGCCTCGACCCGACGATCCGCGACGTGATGGCCCCGCACATGCTGCTGCTCGAGCAGGTGCGCCGCCGCGCGGAAGAGTTCGACGTCCTGCACTGCCACATCGACTACTACCCGTTCTCGCTGTTCTCGCGTCAGCCGGTCCCGCATCTGACGACGATGCACGGCCGTCTCGACCTGCCGGAACTGCAGCCGATCTTCAATGCGTTCAGCGACGTGCCGGTCGTGTCGATCTCCGACAACCAGCGCATCCCGCTGCCGCAGGCGAACTGGCTGTCGACCGTCTATCACGGCCTGCCGGAAAACCTGCTGACGCCGATCCCGAACGTGAAGCCGAGCTACCTCGCGTTCCTCGGCCGCATCTCGCCGGAAAAGCGCGTCGACACGGCGATCCGCATCGCCGAGCAGGCCGGCCTGCCGATCAAGATCGCCGCGAAGCTCGACAAGGCCGACCGCGCGTACTACGAAGAGAAGATCAAGCCGCTGTTCGCGCTGCCGCACGTCGAGTACATCGGCGAAATCAGCGAGTCGGAGAAGACCGAATTCCTCGGCAACGCGCATGCGCTGCTGTTCCCGATCGACTGGCCGGAGCCTTTCGGCCTGGTGATGATCGAGGCGATGGCCTGCGGCACGCCGGTGATCGCGTTCAAGCGCGGCTCGGTGCCGGAAGTGATCGACAACGGCGTGTCGGGCTTCGTCGTCGAAGACGAACTGTCGGCCGTCGCCGCGCTCAAGCGCCTCGATACGCTGCCGCGCGAGAAGGTTCGCGCTGCGTTCGAAGCCCGTTTCTCGTCGAAGGTGATGGCGCAGAACTACGTGAAGGGCTACGAGGAACTGCTGCGCCAGAAGCGCCGCACGGTGCTCCGCGAAGTCAACGCAAGCTGATTGCGGGCCGCCGCCGCATGGCGGCGCGCGGTCGTCACGACGCCCCGTCCGGGTTCTCCGGCGGGGCGTTGTCACATCTGCGGCGCGGATGTGTTGTATTCTCGCCGCGCCCGGCGCCGCGAACGGCCCTCGAAGCGGCCCGGCACGCCATCCGGCCATCTGTCCAGACGGTAATGTCCCTATAATGGCCGTGCCGTGAAATCCGGCCCAGTATGAATATCCAGAGGAGAGCAGTCTTGGCGAGAACGAAAACCACGCGCGCAGCGCCGGCCCCCGGCGCCGGTGTGATCTTCGCGTTGCGCGCGATCGGTCTCGTGCTGCTCGCGCGCTGGCTGTTCTCGATGTCCCAGATGGGCTATCGCGCGTCGCTGTCGGCGATGGTGTCGTCGCCGTGGGCATTCCTCTACCTCATCCTGATCTTCCTGCTGCTGGCGCTGCCGGGCGCCGCCGCCCGGGCCGAGCGGCCGTTCCATCCGCTGCCGCAGTGGCTGCGCCAGGCGCTGCGCGCGTTCGCGCTGATCGGCTTCCTGTTCGCCGTGTGGTCGATCGGCGCGTTCACGTGGGCGGCCGGCTGGCGCCGCGCCCTGCACGCGGTGACGGCGACCAACGGCTGGCTCGTCGCCGCGCCGGCGCTCTATGCGGCGATCGTATGGATCTGCCGGCCGCGGCCGCTGTGGCGGACCAACGTGGCCGCGCGCCGCTTCGCGGTGGGCCGGTATGCGATTTCGCTCGACGTGCTGACGCGCACCGCGATCGTCTGGATGGAAAGCCGCAAGGTCGGCCAGTACGATGCGCGCGAACTGTCGGTGCGCTGGCCCGGCCGGGTCGCACCCACTGCGCCCACCGCGCCCACGCCCGCCGCGGGCGAGCAGGGCGCGCAGCCGGCGGTCGTGCCGCCGCGCCGCGGCAGCCTGTTCAATCGACCGAAGGTGGAACTGCTGTGGGATTCGCCGGCGGCGGTCGGCCATAACCGGCAGATCGTGATGCGCGCGCCGCTCGCGACCGAAGGCGACCGCGTCGCGGTGCTCGCGCTCGACGCGGCGCTCAAGCAGATCGTCTGACACGGCTCGCGCACCGGGCGCGGGCGACAAGGAGGCGCGATGATCGTCCGCTGGTTGCTGGCTGCCATTCATCTGAGTGCGTTCGGCGTCGCATTCGCCGCGATCGCGGCGCGTAACCGTGCGTTGCGCCGGCTCATCGCGTCGGCGCAGCCAGCCGATTTGCCCGGCGTGTTCAAGGCGGATGCGGTCTGGGGGCTGTCGGCGCTCGTGCTGATCGCGACGGGCCTTGCGCGGGCGTTCGGTGGTTTCGAGAAAGGGGCCGCGTACTACGTGCACGAACCGCTCTTTCACCTGAAGATGACCGCGCTCGTGCTGCTCCTGCTGCTCGAAGTCGTGCCGATGCTGGGGCTGATCCGCTGGCGTATCGCCGCGCGGCGGCAGCAACCGCCCGATCTCGGCCGGGTGCGCACCTATGTGCGGATCGGCCACTGGCAGGCGGTGCTGGTGATCGTCATCGTGTTCGCCGCGTCGGGGATGGCGCGGGGGATCGGGCTGGCCGGGTAGGTGCGGTCGGTTAGGGAGGCCCGGTTAGGGAGGCCCGGTTAGGGAGGCCCGGGCGCCCGGTCAGGATCGTCGCGGGGCGACCGGCCGGCCGCGCGTTCGCGAATTCCGCTTTTGCTTCGCCGGTCTTTCCCGGCCGGCGATCGCCGATACACGGGCGAATCGCCTCATTCCATTCCGACCGGGCGACCCTGCCGCCCGGTCCGTCCCACGCTCAGCGTACGAGGCACGGGCGCTTGTTGTTGAACGTCCAGCCCGGGATCAGATACTGCATCGCCGCCGCGTCGTCGCGGGCGCCGAGGCCGTGCTGCTTGTACAGCTCGTGCGCGAGCGCGACCGCATCCATGTCGATGTCGATGCCGAGCCCCGGCCGCTTCGGCACTTCCACCAGCCCGTTCTCGATTTTCAGCGGCTCCCGCGTCAGCCGTTCGCCGTCCTGCCAGATCCAGTGCGTATCGATCGCGGTGACCTGGCCCGGCGCCGCGGCCGCGACGTGCGTGAACATCGCGAGCGACACGTCGAAGTGGTTGTTCGAATGCGAACCCCACGTGAGGCCCCAGTCGCGGCACATCTGCGCGACCCGCACCGACCCCTGCATGGTCCAGAAGTGCGGATCGGCGAGCGGGATGTCGACGGCGTGCAACTGCACCGCATGGCCCATCTGCCGCCAGTCGGTCGCGATCATGTTGGTCGCCGTCGGCAGCCCCGTCGCGCGGCGGAATTCGGCCATCACCTCGCGTCCCGAGTAACCGTTCTCCGCACCGCACGGATCTTCCGCATACGCGAGCACGTGATGCTGATCGCGGCACAGCCGCACGGCTTCGTCGAGCGACCATGCGCCGTTCGGATCGAGCGTCACGCGCGCGTCGGGGAAACGCTCGGCGAGCGCCGTCACGGCTTCGATCTCGCTGGCCCCTTCGAATACGCCGCCCTTCAGCTTGAAGTCGTTGAAGCCGTAGCGCGCATGCGCGGCTTCGGCGAGCCGCACGACGGCTTCGGGCGTCAGTGCGGCTTCGTCGCGTACGCGCGTCCAGTCGTCGGTCGCGCCGCGGCCGTCGCGATAGGGAGCGCGGTCTTCGTGCGGTCGCCGATGTAGAACAGGTAGCCGAGCATCTCGACCCGTTCGCGCTGCTGGCCTTCGCCGAGCAGCGCGGCGACCGGCACGCCAAGATGCTGGCCGAGCAGGTCGAGCAGCGCGGCTTCGAGCGCGGTGACCGCGTGGATCGTCGTGCGCAGGTCGAAGGTCTGCAGCCCGCGGCCGCTTGCGTCGCGGTCGGCGAAGGTGCGCCGCACGTCGTTGAGCACCGCATGGTAGTTGCCGACCGGCTGGCCGACGACGAGCGCGCGCGCGTCGTCGAGCGTGCGGCGGATGCTTTCGCCGCCCGGTACTTCGCCGACGCCCGTGCGGCCCGCGCTGTCCTTCAGGATCACGAGGTTGCGGGTGAAGAACGGGCCGTGCGCGCCGCTCAGGTTGAGCAGCATGCTGTCGTGGCCGGCGACCGGAATCGCTTGCAGGTCGACGATGCGCGGCGTGTCGTGGGAGGGCGAGGCAGTGACGGCGTTCATGGGCGGCGATGGCGAAAGAGTGGGCGATGCCGCGCGGCAAAAGCTTTGCCGCGCGCGGCGGGAGGTGCGATCATTCGACAACCGACGTGCGCGGCGCGCAAGCCCCGCATGTCGACGCAACCCGAATGGGGTGGAAGCGACAACCGGGCCGGCGGGGCACAGAACGCGAACGCGGGTCGATCGTCACGCACGGGACCCGGGCGGTGCTGAACAGCCGACCTGAGTCGACAGGAGATCCGTGCGCCGATCATCAGTCGTCGGATGACTTGTGACGCAGTATAATGAATCATCTGCTTTCGCTCAAACCCCGCGTAAACCCTCGGCTCACATTACGATCATTCAAAAAGGAACCGGCCACATGTCCGTGCCTACGCTTCCCGCAGCGCCGCGCCGTCGCGCACGCAGCCTCGCACAAGATGTCGTCGACGCGCTGACCGCGCAGATCGAAAACGGCACGCTGCGGCCCGGCGACAAGCTGCCGACCGAAACCGAAGTCATGGCGGCGCAGGGCGTGAGCCGCACGGTCGTGCGCGAGGCGATCTCGCGGATGCAGGCGAGCGGCCTCGTCGAGACGCGCCACGGCATCGGCAGTTTCGTGCTGGAGCCGTCGCGCCGTCAGACGCTCGGCATCGATCCCGCGACGATCACGACGCTGCGCGACGTGCTCGCGGTGCTGGAGCTGCGTATCAGCCTCGAAAGCGAGTGCGCGAGCCTGGCCGCGCAGCGCGCGAACGATGCCGACCTCGCCGCGCTGCGGCGCGCGCTCGACGCGATCGCGACGGGCGCGGGCGGCGGGCGTGACACCGCGCAGCTCGACTTCCAGTTCCACCTGCAGATCGCGCAGTCCACCGGCAACCGCTATTTCGTCGACATCATGACGCAGCTGGGCACGTCGATCATTCCGCGTACGCGGGTGAATTCGGCGCGCTTTGCCGGCGACGACCTCGAGCGTTACGTCGGCCGGCTGAACCACGAGCACGAGGACATCTACGAGGCGATCGCGCGCCACGATCCGGAAGCGGCGCGCGCCGCGATGCGCACGCACCTCACCAACAGCCGCGAGCGCCTGCGCCGCGCGCACGAGGCAGCCGAGGCCGAGGCGGGCTGACGTTGCGTGACAGGGCTCGCGACACGGCGGGCCTACCTGGATTGCCTTAACATCAGTCGTCGTACGAGGTCGGCATGGCCGCCGCGATCTCCAGGCCAGGCGGCGCTCCCGCCGCCGGCCGTCCGCCTGCCTCGCCGATCAGCCTCCCTTCGTCACGATCGTCTTCCACGCGCCGTTCTTCACCTGGTACAGCGTCGACATCCCGCTCTTCAGCGAGCCGTCGTTCGCGAAGGAGATGCGGCCGGTCACGCCTGGGAAGTCGATTTTCTTCAGCGCCGGACGATAGGCCTTCGGGTCGGTCGAACCGGCCGCCTGCATCGCCTTGATCGCCGCCCACGCCGCGTCATAGCCGAACTGCGCATACGACAGCACGTCGACGCCGAAGCGCTTCTTGAAGCGCGCCTCGAAATCCTTCCCCTGCGGCAGCTCGTCGAGCGGCTGACCGTATTCCCACGCCATCGCGCCTTCGGCAGCCGGCCCCGCGATCTTGATGAACTCGTTGTCCTTCACGCCGCCGCCGCCGACGAATTGCGCGTTCAGCCCGAGCTGGCGCATTTGCTTGATGAAGTTGGCGGCGAGCGAATCGAGGCCGCCGAAGAAGATCAGGTCGGGATTCTTGGCCTTCAGGCTCGTGATCTGCGCGCGGAAATCGACCGCCTGGTTGCTGGTGAACTCGCGGCCGATGAGGTTGCCGCCGGCGGCCTTCACGGCCTTCTCGAATTCGTCGGCCTCGCCCTGGCCGAACGCGGTGCGGTCGTCGATGATCGCGATGCGCTTCGCCTTCGTCACCTCGACCGCGTACTTGCCCGCGTTGCCGGCATTCTGGCCATCGGTCGCGATCACCATGAACATGTTCGCGAGCCCGCGCGACGTGAGCGTCGGGTTGGTCGCGGCCGGGTCGATCACCGGAATGCCGGCCTTGTCGTAGACCACCGACGCCGGAATCGTCGTCCCCGAGTTGAAGTGGCCGACCACGACCGACACGTTCTGGTCGACCAGCGCCTGCGCGGCCTGCACGCCGATGCGCGGGTCGGCCTGGTCGTCCTGCACGACGAGATTGAAGCGGGCGGGCTTGCCGGCGATCTGCACCTTCTGCGCGGCCGCATCGTCGAGCGCGAGCTGCACGCCGTTTTGCAGATCCTTGCCGTAGCCGGCGTTCACGCCCGTGAGCGGCGCGGCGAAGCCGACCTTCACGTCGGTTGTATCGGCGGCCTGGGCAGCCTGTTGCGAGAGAAGGGCAAGCGCGGATGCAATCGACACCGACAGCAGGGAATGACGGAATTTCATGTTGTTCCTCTTGTTCGACACCGGCGAGTGGGTACCGCGCGCGCCTGGGCGGGCCGGGCGCGTGCGACGGGCGGGCGGTTTGACCGCTTCTCGGAATCGGGCGGGGAGGTCGGCATCGTGATCCTCGGAAACATCTCCCGTCAGGCTCCGCGAAGAGCCCCGATTGCTTCGATATATAGGTCGCCGATATGCGCGGGTCTTGGAAATTTGTCGCGCATTCGATGCGGATTTGCGCATAGCTTCCGCGCGTGCGCGGGCAGCCGGTATCGGGAGTTTCCCGTCGCGAACGCAACGGGTGCAGAGAAGGGGACGGTGCGGGCAAAAACGCGGCGCGGCCCGTCAGAAGGGCCGCGCCGCGCGTGGGTCGACGTCAGTCGGACAGGGCGTCCGCCGTGGCTTCGGCGTCGTCGTGCGACGCGGTCGTGCGGATCAGCGGGTCGCTGGTGCTGGGGCGGCCCGTTTCGACGTGGCCCGCGAAGCGGCGCAGGAAGCCGAGCAGGCGGCCGTCGCTGACGGTGAGGTCATACCAGCCGTGGCTGCCGCGCAGGTCCCAGTAATCGTCGACGTGCGCGCCCGGCGCGAGGTCGAACGTACGCGCGTGACCGTGGCCGTACGCGTTCGTGACCTTGAGCCGCACGGCCTTGTGGCCGCGGTTCATCAGGCGCAGCGTGATGTTGCCGTTCGCGACGTCGTAGCCGTAGATCACCTCGGGGTTCACGTTCGCGCTGCCGACGCCGGTCGCAAACGGGCCGCGGAAATGGCAGTAGAAGCCGTTCGGGCCGTAGACGTCGAGATCGTACAGGCCGAGCGACGCGGCGGCGCTCCACGTATCGGCGATACGTTTGCCGGCTTCGACCGTGTACGTCCACGGGCCGTCGACGCGGTTGCGCGACTGGACCTGGAACGCGGCGCCCGCCCGGCCCGTGTTCGCGAAGGTCAGCCGGAACTGGCCGTTGGCGGCTTCGACGCGGCCGTGCACGAACAGCTCGTACGGCAGCGCGCGCGCCGGACGCAGCCCGGCTTCCTGTTTCGGCAGCTTCTGCAGCAGCGGCGGCACCGGGATGTAGTCGGGATGGCGCACGCGGTCGGGCGGCGCGTAGCCGCTGGTGTCGGGCAGCGTCGGCCATGCGGCGTCCGCGGTCGCGAACTCGAACGCCGACGTCAGGTCGCCGCACACCGCGCGGCGCCACGGCGACACGTTGGCGGCCGTGACCGGATACTGCGCGCCGAAGCGCGCCTCGATGAATTGCAGCAGCGACGTGTGATCGAAGGTCTGCGAGCAGACCCAGCCGCCCTTGGTCCACGGCGACACGACCAGCATCGGCACGCGCGGCCCGAGCCCGTACGGGCCGGCCATGTGCGACGCGTCGCCGGCGAACACCTCGTTGGTCGTCGCGACCGTCGACAGCCCGTTCTCGCGCGACTGCGGCGCGAACGGCGGCGGCACGTGGTCGAAGAAGCCGTCGTTTTCGTCGTACGTGATGAACAGCGCGGTCTTGCTCCACACGTCGGGATTCGACACGAGCGCCTTCAGCACCTGCTCGATGTACCACGCGCCGTAGTTCGCCGGCCAGTTCGGGTGCTCGGAATACGCTTCGGGCGCGCAGATCCACGACACCTGCGGCAGCGTGCCGTTCTTCACGTCCTGCTGCAGCACGTCGAACAGCGTGCCGCCGGCGCTGACGTTGGTGCCGGTGCGCGCCTTGTCGTACAGCGGCGTGCCGGGCAGCGCGGTGCGGTACTGGTTGAAGTAGAGCAGCGAGTTGTCGCCGTAGTTGCCGATGTACGGGTTTTGCGTCCAGCCCCACGAGCCGTTCGCGTCGAGCCCCGTGCCGACGTCCTGGTAGATCTTCCACGACACGCCGGCCTGCTCGAGCACTTCCGGATAGGTCGTCCAGCCGTAACCCTTTTCCTCGTTGCCGAGCACCGGGCCGCCGCCCGTGCCGTCGTTGCCGACGTAGCCCGTCCACATGTAGTAGCGGTTCGGGTCGGTCGAGCTCGGGATCGCGCAGTGGTACGCGTCGCAGATCGTGAACGCGTCGGCGAGCTGGTAGTGGAACGGGATGTCGTCGCGCTTCAGGTACGCCATCGTCGTGGTGCCCTTGTTCGGCACCCACTGGTCGTAGCGGCCCTTGTTCCAGGCGGCGTGCATGTCCTGCCAGCCGTGCGGGAGGTCCTGCAGGAACTGCAGGCCGAGCTTGTCGGCGCCCGGGTGGAACGGCAGCAGTTCGGCCGGGCCGACCGGCTGGTGAAACACCGACTTGCCGTTCGCGAGGCGCAGCGGGCGCGGGTCACCGAAGCCGCGGACACCGCGCATCGTGCCGAAGTAGTGGTCGAACGAGCGGTTCTCCTGCATCAGGATCACGATGTGTTCGATGTCGCGGATCGTGCCGGTGCGGCGGTTCGCGGGAATCGCGAGCGCATCCCGGATCACGGGCGGAAACAGGTTCAGCGCGGCGGCGCCGGCAGTGCCGGCGGCGACGCGCAGGAAGTCACGACGGTTCGATCGGGTCATGGTCGTTATCGTGGGGTAAAGAGGGAGCCGATTGGCGGGACCTGCGGGAAGGGCGCGCACCGGGTCGCAGGATGCGGCTGCGCCGGTGCGTGCCGCCGCGAGCATAGCGAGGAATCGGTGTCATTCATGTGAAGTCCGGAAACGTTTGCACGGGCAGCGGACCGGCATCGGGATGCGGCGTCAGCAGGTCGGCTGCAACGGGACAGCGGGACAGCGGGACAGCGGGACGGCGGGACGGCAGGACGGCGGCGCGCCGCAGCAGCGCAGGACAGTGCCGGCGCGTCAGGCGTCGGTCACCCACGCGCCGAACCATTCGCTCGGGCGGGCGATCTCGTCCTGCGCGGCGACGAGTTCGAGCTCGTAGCGTCGCGCGTCGTAGGTGGCCTTCACGACCGCGTGCACGGCCGCGAGCGTGTGCTCGAACGCGGCGCGCACCGAGTCGCCGCGCAGCCGGCACGCGACGAAGATCGCGCTGGTCAGGTCGCCGACACCGACCGGGTGGCGCGGAAACGCATACAGCGGCCGCTGGCCGATCCACGCTTCGGTCTCGGTGACAGCGAGCATGTTGAAACGGTCGGCCGGACTGTTGCGGTCGTGCAGGTGCTTGACGAGGATGATCTGCGGGCCGCGGCGGATCAGCGCGCGGCATGCGTCGACGGCTTCGGCGACGGTCTCGATGCGCCGCCCGGCGAGCTTCTGCAGTTCGGTGTGATTCGGCGACATGCCGTCCGCGAGCGCGGGCACCTCCTCCACGATGAATTCCTCGACGCCGGGCTCGGGCCGGATGCCGCCCGTCTGGCCCATTGCCGGATCGCAGAAGTACCACGCGTTCGGATTCATCGCCTTTACCGTGCGCACGATCTCGACCGCCGCGCGTGCCTGCGGCGGCGAGCCGAGGAAGCCGGAGAGCACCGCGTCGCACCGCTTGAGCACGCCGATGGCGGCGATGCCGTCGACGAGCTGTTCCATCTTCGCGGCGTCGATCGCGCTGCCGGCCCAGTGGCCGTACTGCATGTGATTCGACAACTGGACGGTGTTGAGCGGCCAGACGTTGATGCCGAGACGCTGCATCGGGAACACGGCCGCGCTGTTGCCGGCATGGCCGTAGATGACGTGCGACTGAATGCTGAGGACGTTTTTCATGGGAATTCGCCTGCACGCGTTTCAGGGTCACGTCACACGATACCCGAGTTCGTCAACCGCGCGGAAGTCGCGCGGCCCCGGAGTGTTGCGCGGCGTCGTCACGCGACCGCGTAGAATCGCGGGGCGCGAGACAGCCCCGCTGCGGCCCGGCCGCCCGCGCGCATCCCCAATCACCGTGATCGCCATGCTTTCGATTTGCAAGATGTTGTCCGTCGCACGTGCCGCCGTGCTCGGCGCGAGTGCCGCCGCCGCGTGCGCGATGCCGGTTGCGGCCGTTGCCGCCACGCCCGCCGCCAACGACGGGCCCGCTTACGGCCCGCGCCTGGAAGGATTCGCGTATCCGGCGCCCGTGCATGAGTACGCGTTCGTGTCGCAACGCGAAACCCTCGAGATGGCGTATCTCGACGTACAGCCCGCGCACCCGAACGGCCGCACCGTCGTGCTGCTGCACGGCAAGAACTTCTGCGCGGCGACCTGGGAGGACACGATCGGTGTGCTGAGCCGCGCCGGCTATCGCGTGATCGCGCCGGACCAGATCGGCTTCTGCAAGTCGTCGAAGCCCGAGCGCTACCAGTACAGCTTCCAGCAACTCGCACGCAACACGCACGCGCTGCTCGAATCGGTCGGCGTGAAGTCGGCGACGATCATCGGCCACTCGACGGGCGGGATGCTCGCGATCCGCTATGCGCTGATGTATCCGAAGGCGACCGACCAGCTCGTGCTCGTGAACCCGATCGGCCTCGAGGACTGGAAGGCGCTCGGCGTGCCGCCGCTGTCGGTCGACTACTGGTATGCGCGCGAACTGAAGACCAACGCCGACGGCATCCGCCGCTACGAGCAGTCGACCTACTACGCGGGCAAGTGGGCGCCGTCGTACGAGCGGTGGGTGCAGATGCTTGCCGGGATGTATCGCGGCGCCGGCCGCGACGCGGTCGCGTGGAATTCCGCGCTGATCTACGACATGATCCTCACGCAGCCGGTGGTCTACGAATTCGGCGCGATTCGCGTGCCGACGCTGCTGATGATCGGCGACAAGGATACGACCGCGATCGGCAAGGACGTCGCGCCGCCCGACGTGCACGCGAAGCTCGGCCGCTATCCTGAGCTCGCGAAGCGCACGCAGGCCGCGATTCCCGGTGCGCAGCTCGTCGAATTTCCGGCGCTCGGACACGCGCCGCAGATCCAGGACCCGGACGCGTTCCACAAGGCGCTGCTCGACGGGCTGGAGGCCGTGCACCCGCAGTGACGGGCAGGTGGCAGGCCGCGCGCGGTCGCGCCGTCAGCGTGCCTCGCTCGCGAGCTCGTCGCGGATCTGCGCGGCCAGTTCGAACGAGCGCAGCCGCGCGGCGTGATCGTAGATCTGCGCGGTGATGATCAGCTCGTCGGCGCCCGTCTGCGCGATGCGGTCGCGCAGCTTGTCGCGCACCGTGTCGCGCGAGCCGACCGCCGCGAACGACAGCGAATGGGCGACGGTCGCGAGCTCGAGTTCGTTCGCCTCGAGCACGTCGACGGGCGGCGGCAGCTTGCCCGGCGTGCCGCGCCGCAGGTTGATGAACTGTTGCTGCAGCGACGTGAACAGGCGCCGCGCCTCGTCGTCGGTCTCGGCCGCGAACACGTTGACGCCCACCATCGCATGCGGTTTCGGCCACGCGGCCGACGGCCGGTATTGCGCGCGATAGATCTCGAGCGCCCGCATCAGATAGTCCGGCGCGAAATGCGACGCGAACGCGAACGGCAGCCCGAGCATCGCCGCGAGCTGCGCGCTGAACAGGCTCGAACCGAGCAGCCACACCGGGACGTCGAGCCCCGCGCCGGGCACCGCCCGCACGCGCTGGCCCGGTACCGGCTCCGCGAAGTAGCGCTGCAGCTCCGCGACGTCGTCCGGAAACGAATCGGCACTGCCGATCAGGTCGCGGCGCAGCGCGCGCGACGTGGTCTGGTCGGTGCCGGGCGCGCGGCCGAGGCCGAGGTCGATGCGCCCCGGATACAGCGACGCGAGCGTGCCGAACTGTTCGGCGATCACGAGCGGCGCATGGTTCGGCAGCATGATGCCGCCCGAGCCGACCCGGATCGTCCGGGTGGCACCCGCGACGTGGCCGATCACGACGGCGGTGGCCGCACTCGCGATCCCCGGCATGTTGTGATGCTCGGCCAGCCAGTAGCGCTGGTAGCCCCAGCGTTCCGCATGCTGCGCGAGATCGACGGTGTTACGGAACGCCTGCGAGGCGTCGGCGCCGGCCGGAATGGGGGCGAGATCGAGTACGGAAAACGGTGTCATCGGAAGACCTTCGAAACGGGTGGCGTGGTGATGCGCTGACGCAACAAATGCCAAGGATTTTGCCAAAGGGTTCCGGAACGTGCTGGCGGCGCGCGGATACCCATGCGCCTTACAGGGGTGCAGGGTTGCTTGCGACGATCGTTGCAAAAATCAAGCTAATCGCTGATTAATTACCAAACTTTACGGCGATTGGAAGTGAAACCGCATCGACATACAAATTTGCACGAAACGTTTGATTTTAAAGACTGCAATACGCCTGCAAAGTACTTACGCTAACGTGAACGTGGCCGGGCCGATCAGGTCCGTCGACCGCTCAGCTTTGCCGGAATTGCACTAGTCCGTTTCTCGAAGCGCCGCACGCGGGGGCTGCGGACTGCTAAAATCCGGCGCCTGCCCATGTTGTGCCGATGGAGCCATTCGAGTCTTCCCGCATGCCGTCCGGGCGCTGCGCGGGGATACGCCACGCGAAGCCGGGCATGGCCGCACCCGAACGACGGGTCGTGCCTCCCCCATTACAGACGCTGCTGGAACAAGGAGTCGGGTCGTGCCCGCGTTCGTCGTCGTCGGAATACCGCATCACGCTCAATCACGCTCAAGCGTTTGCCATGGCGCCCCGTTCGCCGGGAGGCCTCGCGCATGACGCCCGCCGCAACGCTGCTCGACTGGCTGCTGATCGTCTTCACGCTGGCCGCGGCCGGCTACGCGCTCGTCGCGGCCTTCGCGCCGCGGCCGCGCACGCCGCGCACCGCGGTGCGCGACGGCTTCGAGCCGGTCAGTGTGCTGAAGCCGCTGTGCGGCGCGGAGCCGCACCTGTATGAAAACCTCGCGACCTTCTGCGCGCAGCGCCATCCTCGCTACGAGGTGCTGCTCGGCGTCGCATCGTCGGCCGATCCGGCCATCGCCGTCGTCGAGCGGCTGCGCGCCGATCATCCGGAGTGCGACATCACGCTCGTGATCGACGCGCGCGTGCATGGCAAGAACCTGAAGGTCAGCAACCTGATCAATCTCGCCGAGCGCGCGAAATACGGCCGCATCGTGATCGCGGACAGCGACATCGCGGTGCAGCCCGACTATCTGGAGCGTGTCACGGCGCCGCTGGCGGACCCGTCGGTGGGGGTCGTCACGTGCCTGTATCATGCGCGCAGCGTCGGCGGCTTCTGGACGCGGATCGGCGCGCAGTTCGTCGACGCGTGGTTCGCGCCGTCGGTGCGCATCACGCACCTCGGCCGCTCGAGCCGCTTCGGCTTCGGCGCGACGCTCGCGCTCACGCGCGACACGCTCGACCGGATCGGCGGGCTCGTCGCGCTGAAGGACGAACTGGCCGACGATTTCTGGCTGGCCGAGCTGCCGCGTCGCCTCGGGCGGCGCACCGTGCTGTCGGAGGTCGAGGTCGCGACCGACGTGATCGAGCCGTCGTTCGGGCCGCTGTGGCACCGCGAGACGCGCTGGCTGCGCACGATCCGTTCGCTGAACCCGGCCGGCTTCGCGTTCCTGTTCATTACGTTTACCGTGCCGTGGCTCGCGATCGGCGCGGCGCTCGCACTGCGCCTCGACGGCACCTTCGCCGGCACGCTGGCGGGCGGGGCGGCCGCGGTCGGCGCATTCGGCCGGCTCGTGCTGCATGCGCGCGGCGAGGACGGCTGGCGCGCGTTCTGGCGCGACCTGCCGCTCGTCGCGGTGCGCGACACGCTGCTCGCGCTCGAGTGGCTCGCGGCCGTGTTCGGCACGCACGTCGTGTGGCGCGGCGCCAGGATGACGGTCGTCGGCGGCGAACGCGCGACGGCGGCCGTGGAAGCAGTGGACGGCCGCTAGGGCCGTCGATCGAACCCGGCCCGCGGGCCGAGACGCGTCGCACGGCGAAACCGCGCGGCGCGACATGACAGAGAGGCGGGCGCCGGCATGGCGGCCCGCGGTTTTTTGACTGAATCGTTGTAACGAAACGAACTATGCAGGCTACCGGAGCATTCATGAAAACGCTGTTCTTGCAGGCCCCTTCGTATGACGGCTTCGACGGCGGAGCCGGCTCGCGCTATCAGGCGAAGCGCGAAATCCGTTCCTTCTGGTATCCGACCTGGCTCGCGCAGCCGGCCGCGCTCGTGCCGGGCAGCCGCGTCGTCGATGCGCCGGCCGACGGCCTGTCGGTCGAGGAAACGCTGAAGATCGCCAACGACTACGATCTCGTGATCATCCACACGAGCACGCCGTCGTTCCCGACCGACGCGATGTTCGCGCAGGATCTGAAGAAGATGAAGCCGTCGATGCTGGTCGGCATGGTCGGCGCGAAGGTGATGGTCGATCCGCACAACTCGCTCACGGCGAGCGAGGCGATCGACTTCGTGTGCCGCGAGGAATTCGACTACACCTGCAAGGAACTCGCCGAAGGCAAGCCGTTCCCCGAGATCAAGGGCTTGAGCTGGCGCGCGAAGGACGGCTCGATCGAGCACAACGAAGCGCGTCCGATCCTCGAGAACATGGACGAACTGCCGTTCGTCGCGCCCGTCTACAAGCGCGACCTGAAGATCGACAACTACTTTATCGGCTACCTGAATTACCCGTACGTGTCGATCTACACGGGCCGCGGCTGCAAGTCGCGCTGCACGTTCTGCCTGTGGCCGCAGACGGTCAGCGGCCATCGCTACCGCACGCGCTCGGTCGAGAACGTGCTCGCGGAAGCGAAGTGGATTCGCGACAACATGCCGGAAGTGAAGGAACTGATGTTCGACGACGACACCTTCACCGACGACCTGCCGCGCGCCGAAGCCATCGCCATCGGCCTGGGCAAGCTCGGCATCACGTGGTCGTGCAACGCGAAGGCCAACGTGCCGTACAAGTCGCTGAAGATCATGAAGGAAAACGGCCTGCGGCTGTTGCTGGTCGGCTTCGAATCGGGCGACGACCAGATCCTCGTGAACATCAAGAAGGGCGTGCGCACCGATTTCGCGCGCCGCTTCAGCGCGGACTGCAAGAAGCTCGGCATCAAGATCCACGGCACCTTCATCCTCGGCCTGCCGGGCGAGACGCAGGAAACCATCAAGAAGACGATCGAGTACGCGAAGGAAATCAATCCGCATACGATCCAGGTGTCGCTCGCCGCGCCGTATCCGGGCACGACGCTGTACCAGCAGGCGGTGGAAAACGGCTGGATGGAAGAGAACAAGACCATCAACCTGGTCAGCAAGGAAGGCGTGCAGCTCGCGGCGATCGGCTATGCGCACCTGTCGCGCGACGAGATCTATCACCATCTCGAGCAGTTCTATCGCCAGTTCTACTTCCGTCCGTCGAAGATCTGGGAAATCGTGCGCGAGATGCTGACGAGCTGGGACATGATGAAGCGTCGCCTGCGCGAAGGCGTCGAGTTCTTCCGCTTCCTGCGCGCGCACGAGGCCTGATCCGTGGCGACGCAGCGGGCGGCGCGGGCGCTGATCTTCACCGCGGACGACTTCGGGCTGCACCCGCGCGTCAACGCGGCGGTCGAGCGCGCGCACCGCGACGGCGTGCTGAACGCCGCCAGCCTGATGGTCGGCGCCCCCGCCGCGCAGGATGCGATCGAACGCGCGCGGCGGCTGCCGTCGCTCGCGGTCGGCCTGCACCTGGTGCTCGCGGACGGGCCGGCCACGCTGCCCGCGCATGAGATTCCCGCGCTCGTCGGGCCCGACGGGCGCTTCGGCGACGCGATGGCGAAGGACGGCTGTCGCTTCTTCTTCCTGCCGCACGTGCGCGCGCAGCTGCGCCGCGAAATCCGTGCGCAGTTCGACGCGTTCGCGGCGAGCGGCCTGCCGCTCGACCACGTGAACGCGCACAAGCATTTCCACCTGCATCCGACCGTGCTGTCGATGATCATCGAGATCGGCCGCGACTACGGGCTGCGCGCGGTGCGGCTGCCGTACGAAACGAGCGCGCCGGCGCTGCTCAAGCCGTGGATCGCGCTGGTGCGCGCGCGGCTCGACCGCGCGGGGCTCGCGCACAACGACTACGTGGTGGGCATCGAGCAGACGGGCGCGATGGACGAGGCCGTGCTGCTCGACGCGCTCGCGAAGCTGCCGCCGGGCGTCGGCGAGATCTACTGCCATCCGGCCGAGGCCGGCGACGGCCCGATCACGCCGACGATGGCCGGCTACCGTCCGGTCGACGAACTGGATGCGCTGCTGTCGCCGCGCGTCGGGGCCGCGCTGAAGGCGGCGGGCGTCGCGACCGGCGGCTTTGCCGACGTATTCGGCGAGCCTGCGGCCCGACGCGGCGCGCACGCGTCGCGCGCACCGGGAGCGCAGCCGTCATGAGCAAGTGGATCAAGTGGCTCGGCTGGCCGATCGGCATCGGCATCCTGCTCGCGCTGGGGCTGCACGAAGGCGTCGGCGACGTGTCGCAGATGCTCGCGCGCGCCGGCTATGCGCTGCTGTGGCTCGTGCCGTTCCACGCGCTGCCGCTGCTGCTCGATGCGTATGCATGGCACCAGCTGCTCGACCGGCGCAGTTCGCTGCCGTTCCTGTGGTGGATCGCGACCGTGCGCGAGGCCGTGAACCGGCTGCTGCCCGTGGTCGGGATCGGCGGCGAGATCGTCGGCATCCGGCTCGCGCGCTGGCAGGTGCCCGACGCGAGCCGCGTGACCGCGTCGGTGATCGTCGAGGTGCTCGTGACGATCGTCGTCCAGTATGCGTTCGCGGCGCTCGGCCTCGTGCTGCTGCTCGCGACGACCGACAACATGGGCGGCGGCACGATCGGCCTCGCGCTGCTGCTGACGCTGCCGTTGCCGGTGCTCGGCGTGGTGCTGATGCGGCGCGGCGGCATCTTCCATGCGATCGAGCGTTTCGCGGGCCGCCTGCTCGGCGATTCGCACCGGCTGCTGCAGGGCGTCGACGGCCGTCGGCTCGACGCCGACATCGATTCGCTGATGTCGCGCACGGGCCTGCTGTTCAGCGCCTTCTTCTGGCAACTGGCCGGCTACGTGCTCGGCGCGCTCGAGATCTACTGGGCGCTCGCGCTGCTCGGCCACCCGGTGTCGATCGGCGGCGCGATCGCGATCGAGGCGATGACGCAGGCGGTGCGGCATGCGGCGTTCATGGTGCCGGGCGGGCTCGGCGTGCAGGAGGCGACCGTCGTGCTGCTTGCGCAGATGTTCGGCGTCGACCGCGAGACGGCGCTGTCGCTCGCGGTCGTCAAGCGCGGCCGCGAGGTGCTGTTCGGCTGCCTCGCGCTCGGCTCGTGGCAGCTTGCCGAGCTGGTGCGCACGCGCCGCCGGCTGGGCGCGCCGTCGACCGTGCCGCGCCCGGCGCCGCCGGCGAAGCGGGCGTCCGAAACCCGGACCGAAACCGAAACGACGCATTGAACACGGGACGGGCTGCACGGCCCGTCTCGCGCTTTTGGCGTCGCGCGGGTATCCTTGCCGCGTGTTTTCTCGACGCGCCACTCTTCCGATGATTTTTCGTTTCCGGCTGCTTCCCGTGACGATGCTGGCCGCCGCGCTGGCGCTGACCGGTTGCGACGACCAAGGCCATCTCGACGTGCAACGTATCAGAGACTTCTTCAACGCGATCAAGCCCGCGCCGCTATTGCTGAAAGGGCTGAAGGTCGGCGAATCGACCGAGGCCGACGTGCGCGGCACGATGGGCAAGCCCGAGACCGAGCGCACGTTCACCGACGGCTCGAAGCGTCTCGAGTATCCGCGCGGCCCGATGGGCAACCAGACGTGGTTCGTCGATCTCGATGCGAACGGGCGCTACACGGGCGCGACGCAGGTGCTGACCGCCGAGAATTTCGCGAAAGTGCGCCCGGGGATGGACGAGGACGAGGTGCGGCGCCTGCTCGGCAAACCCGGCGACATCGCGCAATATCCGCTGAAACCCGAGACGGTCTGGAGCTGGCGCTGGCTCGAGGACGGCGTCAACACCGACGCGTTCTTCAACGTCCATTTCGGCCCGGACGGGCTCGTTTATACGACGTCGCGCTCCGACATCCTGAAAGGGCGCTGACCTTCACGCGCGGCGTTTCTTCAGCCAGTCGCGCAGCGCGTCGTTCATGCGCGTCTGCCAGCCCGGGCCTTCTGCCCGGAACGCGGCGAGGATGTCCGCGTCGTAGCGGATGCTGACCTGTTCCTTCGGGTGCTCGAGCTTCGGGCGCCCGAATTTCTTCGCGACGACCTCGACGAAGGGCTTCATCGCATCGATTTCTTCGTCGCCGAGTTCACGGGCGTCCGGATCGGCGGCGATGCCGCGCGCGATCGCCGCTTCTTCCTCGGGCGTGTTGCGGATGAATTTAACCGCCTTCTTCATACCGACTCATCTCTCGGTTGTTGGCTTTTCGCAGGCTGACGACGCGCAGCGCGCGGCCGCGCGGGACGACGATCGCCGTGTAAAGGCGCGTGCCGATCGGCACCAGACAGATCCAGCGTGCGTCGCCGTAGTCCCGGCGGGTGTCCGGCCACGTGCGCGCGGCTTCCCACTCGGCGAATTCGGCCATTCGCAACGAGATGCCGTGTTTCAGCCGGTTCGACAGATCCTTGGCCTCGTCGAAAACGAATGGAATTTCGACTAATTGTGGATGCAAAAACATGGGCAGGCAAGGAGTTTTTGTGGATGCAAAAAATAAGACGCCGCAGCGGATGGCATCGAATCGGCGCGCAGGCGCGCATCGTGTCGCGGGCATGAGCGAGCGATTGTGTGACGCGGGCCTGGACCTGCCCATTCGGCCTGATGGCCAGTCCGGCGCTATATCGAAAAAGCGACCGGAAAATTGCAAAAAACCCGCTTCCCGACGCGTCATCCGACTGTCAGGAAGCGGGTTTTTTCCTTTGGAAACAGCGGTATAGGCCGTGCGCAGAAATGGTGGGACGAATTGTTGCGACGCAGCAACCGCGCGCACGGTGATTTGAGGCAATCAATTTCGCTTGCGACTATCCGCGTCACCCCGGCGCGGGACAAGCTGTCGCGTCGGCATTCATTCAACTCTGGAGACGCGCGTGTTCCTTTACGGCTTTGGTCCCGTCCTCTGGGCCGGCACCGTGCAGACCATCGAGCTGTCGGTGCTGTCGCTCGCCACTGCGGTGGCGCTGGGGCTGATCGGCGCGGTGGCGAAGCTGTCGCACAACCGGGTGCTGCGAGCGATCGCGACCGGTTATACGACGCTGATCCGCTCGGTGCCCGATCTCGTGCTGATGCTGCTGCTGTTCTACAGCATCCAGATCTGGCTGAACCAGTTCACCGACCTCGTCGGCTGGAACCAGATCGACATCGATCCGTTCGTGGCCGGCGTGCTGACGCTTGGCTTCATCTACGGCGCGTACTTCACCGAGACGTTTCGCGGCGCGTTCCTGTCGGTGCCGCGCGGCCAGCTCGAAGCCGGTTCGGCTTACGGGATGAGCGGCGCGCGCGTGTTCGTGCGGATCATGTTTCCGCAGATGATGCGCTTCGCACTGCCGGGCATCGGCAACAACTGGCAGGTGCTCGTGAAGGCGACCGCGCTGGTGTCGATCATCGGTCTCGCGGACGTCGTGAAGGCCGCGCAGGACGCCGGCAAGAGCACGTTCAACATGTTCTTCTTCATCCTCGTCGCGGCGCTGATCTATCTCGCGATCACGACCGTCTCCAACCTCGTGCTGATCCAGCTCGAGAAGCGTTATTCCATGGGCGTGCGGCACGCAGAACTATGATCGAGATCCTCCAGGAATTCGGCAAGGCGTTCCTTTTCTGGGACGGCCAGCGCCTGTCCGGCCTCGCGGTGACGCTGTGGCTGCTCGTCGCATCGATTTCGCTCGGCTTCGTGTGCGCGGTGCCGCTCGCGGTTGCGCGCGTGTCGAGGAACAAGTGGGTGTCGATGCCGGTGCGGTTCTACACGTACGTGTTCCGCGGCACGCCGCTCTACGTGCAGCTGCTGCTGATGTACACGGGCATGTACAGCCTCGAGTTCGTGCGCTCGCACTCGCTGCTCGACGCATTTTTCCGCAGCGGTTTCAACTGCGCGATCCTCGCGTTCGCGCTGAACACCTGCGCGTACACCACCGAGATCTTCGCCGGTGCGATCCGCGCGATTCCGCACGGCGAGGTCGAGGCGGCGCGCGCGTACGGGATGTCGTCGTTCACGATGTACCGCCGCGTGATCCTGCCGTCGGCGCTGCGTCGCGCGCTGCCGCTGTACAGCAACGAGGTGATCCTGATGCTGCACGCGACGACCGTCGCATTCACCGCGACCGTGCCGGACATCCTGAAGGTCGCGCGCGATGCCAATTCCGCGACCTACATGGCGTTCCAGTCGTTCGGAATCGCCGCGCTGATCTATCTTGCGGTATCGTTCGCACTCGTCGCGGCGTTTCGCCGCGCGGAGCGCCACTGGCTCGCGTACCTCGCGGCCGCCCGTCATTGAATTACTTCGAGGAGAGCCAGTTGGCCGAGATCACCCAAACGAGCGCGTCCGCTTCCGTCAAGCTTGCCGCGGTCGACATCCACAAGCGCTATGGCGACAACGAGGTGCTCAAGGGCGTGTCGCTGAACGCGAAGGCTGGTGACGTCATCAGCATCATCGGCGCGAGCGGCTCGGGCAAGAGCACGTTCCTGCGCTGCATCAATTTTCTCGAGCGGCCGAATGCGGGGCAGATCGTCGTCGACGGCGAGGCCGTGCGCACGAAGACCGATCGCGCCGGCGCGCTCGAAGTCGCCGATCACAAGCAGTTGCAGCGCATTCGCACGAAGCTTGCGATGGTGTTCCAGCACTTCAACCTGTGGGCGCACATGAACGTGCTCGAGAACGTGATGGAAGCGCCCGTGCACGTGCTCGGCATTTCGAAGAAGGAAGCCGAGGAGCGTGCACGCGAGTATCTCGAGAAGGTCGGTTTGCCGCCGCGCGTCGAGAAGCAGTATCCGTCGCATCTGTCGGGCGGCCAGCAGCAGCGCGTGGCGATCGCCCGTGCGCTGGCGATGCATCCGGACGTGATGCTGTTCGACGAGCCGACCTCCGCGCTCGATCCGGAACTGGTGGGCGAAGTGCTGAAGGTGATGCAGAAGCTCGCCGAGGAAGGCCGCACGATGATCGTCGTCACGCACGAGATGGGCTTCGCGCGCAACGTGTCGAACCACGTGATGTTCCTGCATCAGGGGCGGACCGAGGAGGAGGGCGACCCGAAGGAAGTGCTGGTGCGCCCGCAGAGCGAGCGGCTCAAGCAGTTCCTGTCGGGCAGCCTCAAGTAACGCGACAGGGCAGGTTTCAACCGTGGTACCGGTGTCTCGTCCCGCAGGCGCCACCCGCACGACGCAGGTGGCGATCGTTGCATTGCCGCCCGTGTCGATGTCGGGCGTGGGTCCGATCGTCGATGCGCTGAATCTCGCGAACGAGATCGACGGGCGGCTCCTGTACCGCTGGCAGGTGTGTTCGTGGGACGGGCGGCCGGTGCCGCTCGCGGGCGGTGCGCAGTGGCATGCCGATGCGGCGTTCAATGATGCGATCGCGTGCGACTGGTTGATCGTCGTGTCCGAACGGTTTCAGCAGTTTGCCGATTACCGGTTGTTTCTCGCGAGTCTCGCGCGGGTCGGGCAGCGCACGCCGGTCGTGACGGGTATTCACCACGGCGTGTGGTGGCTCGCGATGGCGGGCCAGCTTTCCGGGTATCGGGTGAGCGTGAACTGGGAAACGTATCAGCAGTTCGCCGAGCAGTTCGAGCGGTCGATCGTCACGCAGCAGATCTTCGAGATCGATCGCGATCGGGCGACCTGTGCCGGTGGGCAGGCGACCGTCGATTTCATGCTGGCCATGATTGGCCGGGAACATGGGGCGGATCTCGCGGAGCGGATTGCCGATGCGCTGGGAGCCGGCACACTGCGCAGCGGCGAGGAGCGGCAGAGGATTCCTTTTGTTACTGCTCCGGGGGAGCGGCATCCTCGGTTGAATGACGCGTTGCTCTTGATGGAAGCCAATGTCGAGGATCCGCTTACTACCGATGAGATCGCCGGATTGGTCGGCGTTTCGCGCCGACAGTTGGAGCGGCTCTTTCGGCAGTATCTCGGGGCGATGCCCTCCAAGTATTACCTCAATCTTCGGCTGCTCAAGGCTCGCACGCAGTTGCAGCGGACCAGCAAGTCGGTTGTTCAGGTTTCTCTCGCTTGTGGGTTCTCTTCTGCTGCGCACTTCTCCAACGCTTACCGCGAAAGGTTTGGGGTTACGCCTCGGGAGGATCGAAGAGCGTGGCTCGAGAAGCAGACCGGCGGGGGCAGTGAGCCTCGGGGTGGGGCGCTCGTCGAGCGCGGGAAAGATTGAGGTTTGGGTTTGGTTTGTTTGGTGGTTTGCTCGCGGTTGGCGTGAAGCACCTGTGATCGTGTCGGTCTATTAGCGTCGCCCCTGCGCGGGGCAGCGGTCACTTTTCTTTGTCTTGCCAAAGAAAAGTAACCAAAAGAAAGGCGCTCGGATATCGCATGACTTACCGGTGCCATGGCGCCCCGAGTGGTCCGCACAAAAGTGTCCGCGCCAGTCAGGAATCCGGAGTGGTTCGAGCAATGGTTCTGACACCACTCGCTACCCCGCGGAGTGGTATACCGTCCGCTAGCTCCATCCTCGCTGCGCTCGGCTGCAAGGTACTTCAGGGCGGGTGGTTACGTTCGTGCTTCCTCCATCAGATGTCGGCAGCCAGGCACTTTTTCTGTGTTCCCCCTTTGAGTGACCGATCGTTTGACGATTGATTTTTCGTGACGACGATATGTTTGCGCCCCGCATTTTTCTCGCGGGCAAAGCAGCGAATTCCGTTAATTGAAAGTACGGCGGGTCCCTTGCGAGGGAGGTGAAGTCGGAATTGGTGGGGATGGACCTGTCGGCCGAGCGAAGCGAGGACGGAGCTAGGGGGCGGTATACCGCTCTGTTGCGTAGGCAGCGGTGTCAGAACCATTGCTCGAACCACTCCGGATTCCTGACTGGCGCGGACACTTTTGTGCGGACCACTTTGTTGGCGATGGCACCGGTAAGTCATGCGATATCCGAGCGCCTTTCTTTTGGTTACTTTTCTTTGGCAAGACAAAGAAAAGTAACCGCTGCCCCGCGCAGGGGCGACGCTAATAGACCGACACGATTGCAGGTGCTTCGCGACACCGGAAGCAAGCCCCAGACAAGAGAGAAAAAGCCCCAAAATACCGACACGGCGTAGCCGGCCCCCGGCCCTAAAGGGCAAAACCAAAACCTTCCGATAGAACCCGTCGCAATTCCGCAAGACGCTTGCGTCACCCTTACCTAAACTTGATCCTGTTGAACCCTCTTACGAAACCGAAAGGAACGACCATGACGACCTCGACCGTGACCCGCCAGACATTCGACGAAGTGATGGTGCCGGTATTCTCTCCCGCCCCGTTCGTGCCGGATCGCGCAGAGGGCTCCCGCGTGTGGGACACGGCCGGCCGCGAGTACATCGATTTCGCGTGCGGCATCGCGGTCACGTCGCTCGGCCACGGCCACCCGGAACTGCTGAAGGTGCTGGACGAACAAGGCCGCAAGCTCTGGCACATCGGCAACGGCTACACGAACGAACCGGTGCTGCGCCTCGCGAAGCGCCTCGAATCGCTGACCTTCGCCGATCGCGCGTTCTTCGCAAACTCGGGCGCGGAAGCCAACGAAGCCGCACTGAAGCTCGCGCGCCGCGTCGCCTTCGACCGCCACGGCGCCGATAAGTACGAAATCGCGTCGTTCGTGCAGTCGTTCCACGGCCGCACGTTCTTCACGGTCAGCGTCGGCGGTCAGCCGAAGTACTCGGAAGGCTTCGGCCCGGTGCCGGAAGGCATCAAGCACCTGCCGTTCAACGACATCGAAGCCGCGAAGGCCGCGATCGGCCCGAAAACCTGCGCCGTGATCGTCGAGCCGGTGCAAGGCGAGGGCGGCGTGATCCCCGCCGATCCGGCGTTCCTGAAGGCGCTGCGCGAAGCGTGCGACGCCAACGGCGCACTGCTGGTTTTCGATGAAGTGCAAACGGGCGTGGGCCGCACCGGCCAGTTCTACGCCTACATGGACACGGGCGTCACGCCGGACATCCTGACGACCGCCAAGGCGCTCGGCAACGGCTTCCCGATCGGCGCGATGCTGACGACGAACGAACTGGCCGCGCACTTCAAGGTCGGCGTGCACGGCACGACGTACGGCGGCAACCCGCTCGCATCGGCAATCGCGGACAAGGTCGTCGAGCTGATCGGCGACCCGGCGCTGCTCGAAGGCGTGCGCGAACGCAGCGTGCGCCTGAAGGGCGCGCTGGAACGCATCAACGCGCGCTTCGGCATCTTCAAGGACGTGCGCGGCAAGGGCCTGCTGGTCGGCGCGGAACTCACCGCCGCATTCGACGGCCGCGCGAAGGACTTCGTCACCGCCGCCGCCGAGAACGGCCTGATCATGCTGATCGCCGGCCCGAACGTGCTGCGTTTCGTCCCGTCGCTGGTGATCCCGTTCGACCTGCTCGACGAAGGCGTGAAGCGCTTCGAGAAAGCGGTCGAACAAGTGCTCGCGGCCCAGGAAGCCACCGCGCGCTGATCGGCGCGCCCATCGCAGACAGGAACGACGATGCTATTTGTTCGCCCCGGCAAACTCACGGATCTCGATGCGCTCGCGCACATGGCGCGCACCGCGCAGCCGGTCCTGCACTCGCTGCCGCACGACCGCGCGGCGCTCGAAGCGCGTGTGGCGCTTTCCGAGGATTCGTTTCGCGCGGACGTCGACTTCGCCGGCGAGGAGTTCTACCTCTTCGTGCTCGAGGATTCGTCGACCGGCAAGCTGCTCGGCACGGCGAGCATCGTGGCCGCGGCCGGCTACTCGGAACCGTTCTACGCGTTCCGCAACGACGCGCTGATCCACGCGTCGCGCGAGCTGCACGTGAACCGCAAGATCCACGCGCTCACGATGTCGCACGAGCTGACCGGCAAGAGCCGGCTCGCGGGCTTCTACGTCGATCCGTCGCTGCGCGGCGACGCGGCCGCGCACCTGATCTCGCGCGCCCGGATGATGTACATCGCCGCGAACCGCCGCCGCTTCACGCCGGAAGTATTCACGCTGCTGCTCGGCGTGAGCGACGGCAACGGCGCATCGCCGTTCTGGGAAGCGGTGGGCCGCAAGTTCTTCGGCCGCGACTTCACCGACGTCGACATCGCGTCGGGCGGCCGCAGCCGCACGTTCATCGCGGAAGTGATGCCGGCCTATCCGCTCTACGTGCCGCTGTTGCCCGAAGCCGCGCAGCGCGTGCTCGGCGAGCCGAACGAAACGGCGTTGCTCGCGTACGACATCCATCTCGAGGAAGGCTTCGAGCCCGACCGCTTCGTCGACATCTTCGACGCGGGCCCGGTGCTGACCGCGCAGGTCGACCGTACCGCGTGCGTGAAGCAGGCGTCGGAGCGCGTCGTGCGCGAGGCCGCGCACCAGCAGGGCGACGTCGCGTACATGGTGTCGACCGGCAGCGGCGAATCGTTCCGCTGCGTGCTGGCCGACCTGCCGGGCGACACGGCCGATGCGGGCGGCGCCGAGGCGCCGCTGGCCGGCGACGTGCGCGCGGCGCTCGACGTGAAGGACGGCGATGTCGTGCGCTGCGTGCCGCTGCACCGCCGCGACGAGGAAGATTTGAAGGGAGACGCAGCATGATCGTCGTTCGGGTCGTACAAACGGGCGACGTCGACGCGCTCGTGTCGCTCGCGCAGGAAACCGGGCCGGGGCTGACCACGTTCAAGCCCGACCGCGACGCGCTCGCCGCGCGCATCGAACGCTCGCGCCGCACGCTCGAAGGCCGGGCCGCGCCGGGCGAAGCCGGCTACTTCTTCGTGATGGAAGAATCGAAGACGGGCGACATCGCGGGCGTGTGCGGGATCGAAACGCAGGTCGGCCTCGAGCAGCCGTTCTACAACTACCGCGTGAGCACGGTCGTGCATGCGAGCCAGGAGCTCGGCGTGTGGACGCGGATGTCCGCGCTGAACATCTCGCACGACCTGACGGGCTACGCGGAAGTGTGCTCGCTGTTCCTGAGCCCGCGCTATCGCACGGGCGGCGTCGGCGGCCTGCTGTCGCGCTCGCGTTTCATGTTCATCGCGCAGTTCCGCGACCGCTTTCCGGAACGCATCTGCGCGGAACTGCGCGGCCACTTCGACGAGGACGGCACGTCGCCGTTCTGGCGCGCGGTCGGTTCGCACTTCTACCAGATCGACTTCAACGCGGCCGATTACCTGAGCTCGCACGGCCGCAAGTCGTTCCTCGCGGAACTGATGCCGCGCTATCCGGTATACGTCGACCTGCTGCCGCAGGACGCGCAGGACGCGGTCGGGCTCACGCACCGCGACACGCTGCCGGCCCGCAAGATGCTCGAAGCGGAAGGGCTGCGCTACCAGAACCACGTCGACATCTTCGACGCGGGCCCCGTGCTCGAATGCCACGTCAACGACCTGCGCACGGTGCGCGAGAGCGTCGTCGTACCGGTCGCGATCGGCGTGCCCGACGCGCGGGACGACGCCCCTCGGTCGCTGGTGTCGAACACGTCGCTGGGCGATTTCCGCGTCGGCGTCGCGCCGGGCGTGGTCGCGAACGGCGCGTTCGTGCTGTCGGCCGACGATGCCGTCGCGCTCGACGTGAAGGCCGGCGATCCGGTCCGCGTACTGCCGCTCAAAGTCAAACAGGGATAAACGAATCATGACGGAACTCTTCATCGACGGCGCCTGGGTCGCAGGCTCGGGCCCCGTCTTCGCTTCGCGCAACCCCGGCACCGACGCCGTCGCCTGGCAGGGCGAGAGCGCGTCGGCGGCCGACGTCGACCGTGCGGTCGCGAGCGCACGTCGCGCGTTCGCCGGCTGGTCGGCGCTCGACTTCGAAGCGCGCTGCGAAATCGTCAAGCGCTTCGCCGCGTTGCTCACCGAGCGCAAGGAAGCGATCGCGACCGCGATCGGCCGCGAGACGGGCAAACCGCTGTGGGAAGCGCGCACCGAAGTCGCATCGATGACCGCGAAGGTCGGCATCTCGATCCAGGCGTATCAGGAACGCACCGGCGAGAAGCGTCAGGACATGGCCGACGGCGTCGCGGTGCTGCGTCACCGCCCGCACGGCGTCGTCGCGGTGTTCGGCCCGTACAACTTCCCCGGCCACTTGCCGAACGGTCATATCGTGCCGGCGCTGATCGCCGGCAACACGGTCGTGTTCAAGCCGTCGGAGCTTGCGCCGGGCGTCGCGCGCGCGACGGTCGAGGTGTGGCAGGAAGCCGGGTTGCCGGCCGGCGTGCTGAACCTCGTGCAGGGCGAGAAGGACACCGGCATCGCGCTCGCGAACCATCGGCAGATCGACGGGCTGTTCTTCACCGGCAGTTCCGATACGGGCACGCTGCTGCACAAGCAGTTCGGCGGCCGTCCGGAGATCGTGCTCGCGCTCGAGATGGGCGGCAACAACCCGCTCGTGATCGGCGAAGTCGAGGACATCGACGCGGCCGTGCATCACACGATCCAGTCGGCGTTCCTGTCGGCCGGCCAGCGCTGCACGTGCGCGCGCCGCATCTTCGTGCCGCAGGGCGCGTTCGGCGACCGCTTCCTCGCGCGCTTCGCAGACGTCACGTCGAAGATCACCGCCGACGTGTTCGACGCCGATCCGCAGCCGTTCATGGGCGCGGTGATCTCGGCACGCGCGGCCGCGAAGCTGGTCGATGCGCAGGCGCGCCTGGTCGAGCAGGGCGCGAAGCCGATCGTCGCGATGACACAGCGCGATCCGCGCCTCGGCTTCGTGAATGCGGCGATCGTCGACGTGACGGGCGTCGCGAACCTGCCCGACGAAGAGCATTTCGGCCCGCTCGCGCAGGTCGTCCGCTACGCGACGTTCGATGAGGCGATCGAACGCGCGAACGACACGGCGTTCGGCCTGTCCGCCGGCCTCTTGGCCGACGACGCGAAGGTATGGGAGCACTTCCGCCGCACGATCCGCGCCGGGATCGTCAACTGGAACCGGCCGACCAATGGCGCATCGTCCGCCGCGCCGTTCGGCGGCACGGGCCGCTCGGGCAACCATCGCCCGAGTGCGTACTACGCGGCCGACTATTGCGCGTACCCGATGGCGTCGGTGGAAAGCACGCAACTGACTTTGCCCGCGAGCCTGTCGCCGGGCCTGCATTTCTGATCGAGGGAACGACGATGAACGCACAAGAAGCCAATTTCGACGGGCTCGTCGGCCCGACCCACAACTACGCCGGGCTGTCGTTCGGCAACGTGGCGTCGCTCAACAACGAGAAGTCGGCCGCGAACCCGAAGGCCGCCGCGAAGCAGGGGCTGCGCAAGATGAAGCAGCTCGCGGATCTCGGTTTCGCGCAAGGCGTGCTGCCGCCGCAGGAGCGGCCGTCGCTGCGCCTGTTGCGCGAGCTCGGCTTCTCCGGCAAGGACGCGGACGTGATCGCGAAGGCCGCGAAGCAGGCGCCCGAATTGCTCGCCGCGGCGAGCTCGGCGTCGGCGATGTGGACCGCGAACGCGGCCACCGTCAGCCCGTCGGCGGATACCAGCGACGGCCGCGTGCACTTCACGCCGGCGAACCTGTGCAGCAAGCTGCATCGCGCGATCGAGCACGAAGCGACGCGCCGCACGCTGTCGACGCTGTTCGCGGACCCCACGCACTTCGCGGTGCACGAAGCGCTGACCGGCACGCCGGCGCTCGGCGACGAAGGCGCGGCGAACCATACGCGCTTCTGCGCCGAATACGGCAAGCCGGGCATCGAATTCTTCGTGTACGGCCGCGCCGAATACCGTCGCGGCCCCGAGCCGAAGCGCTTCCCGGCACGTCAGACCTTCGAGGCGAGCCGCGCGGTCGCGCATCGCCACGGGCTCGCAGAGGAAGCGACGGTGTACGCGCAGCAGGACCCGGACGTGATCGACGCGGGCGTGTTCCACAACGACGTGATCTCGGTCGGCAACCGCGACACGCTGTTCACGCACGAACGCGCGTTCGTCAACAAGCAGGCGATCTACGACACGCTGACCGCCGCGCTCGACGCGCGCGGTGCGCGCCTGAACGTGATCGAGGTGCCCGACGCGGCGGTGAGCGTGAACGACGCGGTGACGTCCTACCTGTTCAACAGCCAGCTGTTGTCGCGCGCGGATGGTTCGCAGGTGCTCGTCGTGCCGCAGGAATGCCGCGAGAACGCGCGGGTCGCCGCCTATCTCGACCAGCTGGCGGCCGGCAACGGCCCGATTCACGACGTGCTCGTGTTCGACCTGCGCGAAAGCATGAAGAATGGCGGCGGCCCGGCGTGCCTGCGCCTGCGCGTCGTGCTGAACGACGCCGAGCGCGCGGCCGTCACGTCGAACGTGTGGATCAACGACACGCTGTTCGCGTCGCTCGACGCGTGGATCGACAAGCACTATCGTGACCGCCTCGCACCGGAAGACCTCGCCGATCCGGCGCTGCTCGACGAGTCGCGTACGGCGCTCGACGAGCTTACGCAGATCCTGCGCGTCGGTTCGCTGTATGACTTCCAGCGCTGAGGCACGGATGCCGGCCGCCGCGTTGCTCGACGATTTTCTGGCGTTCACGCTCGCTGGTGACGCGCCGGCCGAACGGGACGGCGTCTGCGCGGGCGGCGCGGTGCGCTGGCAATGGCTCGGCGACGGGCTGCTCGCGTTCGAGCCGGCGGCGACCGACGCCGCGGCGCGCGCGAGCGTGCTCGTGTCGGCCGGCGTGCATGGCGACGAGACCGCGCCGATCGAGCTGCTGTCGATGCTCGCGCGCGACCTCGTGGCGGGTGCGCTGCCGCTCGCGTGCCGGCTGCTCGTCGTGCTCGGCAACGTGCCGGCGATGCGCGCGGGCGAACGCTATCTCGACGATGACCTGAACCGCCTGTTCAGCGGCCGTCACGCGCAGGTGCCCGCGAGTCGCGAAGCGCCGCGCGCCGCGCAGCTCGAAGCGGCGGCATCCGCGTTCTTCGGGGCGGCGCCGGCGGGCAGCGCACGCTGGCATATCGACATGCACACGGCGATTCGCGCATCGGTGTTCGAACAGTTCGCGCTGCTGCCGCACACGGGCACGCCGCCCACGCGCGCGATGGTCGAATGGCTCGGCGATGCACGCATCGCGGCCGTGCTGCTGCATACGGCGAAGGGCAACACGTATTCGCATTTCACGGCCGAGCATTGCGGCGCGCTCGCGTGCACGCTGGAGCTCGGCAAGGTGCGTCCGTTCGGCCAGAACGACCTGACGCGCTTCGCGCCGGCCGACCGCGCGGTGCGCAAGCTCGTGTCGGGTGGGCGGGCGGAAGGCGGTGCCACGTTGCCGCGCGTGTTCACCGTCATCGACCAGATCACGAAGCAGAGCGACGCGCTCGAGCTGTTCGTCGCGGCCGACGTCGCGAACTTCACCGCGTTCACGCGCGGCACGGTGCTCGCGCAGGACGGCGACTACCGCTACACGGTGAAGCACGACGAGGAACGCATCGTGTTTCCGAACCCGACCGTGAAGCCCGGCCTGCGCGCGGGCCTGCTCGTCGTCGATACGACGCGCGACACGCTGGCCGCACTCGTCTGATCAGGGTGCGATCGTGCGGGCTGCGGCGACTCGCAGTCCGCGCATCGTCTCGCGGTCCCTTCATTTTTTTGCGATAACACCCGCCCGCCGCACGGCCGGCGCACGCGCCACGCTTGCGTATTTGCGACACCGTCTTGCGAGTTCGACGGGGCGCGTGGCGGCTCCCGGACGCGCAGCGCAGCATTGCATATCGGTGGCCGCTTTGCCATATCGGGCCGCGCGGATTGGTACAATCGCGGCCTTGCGGCTGTTGCGCCGCATCACGGCGCGGCATCGGCATTGTCGGTGTCATCCGACCCTGCAATGATGCATGCGCCCGTAGTTCCGGAACATTCGAGTATCGAGGAGAACACCTGATGAAGTTGGATTGGCGTAAAGTGGCCGCGCATGCGGTGGTGGCGGCATCGGCGATGGCGGCAGGCAGCGCGTTTGCCGCGGATCTGAAGGAGATCCGGTTCGGCGTCGAGGCCTCGTACGCACCGTTCGAATACAAGACGCCCGACGGCAAGCTGACCGGCTTCGACATCGACATCGGCAACGCGGTGTGCGCGAAGCTGAAGACCAAGTGCGTGTGGGTCGAGAACGACTTCGACGGCCTGATCCCGGCGCTGCAGGCGCGCAAGTTCGACGCGATCAACTCGGACATGACGATCACCGAGCAGCGCAAGCACGCGATCGCATTCACCGATCCGATCTACACGATTCCGAACCAGCTGATCGCGAAGCAGGGCAGCGGCCTGCTGCCGACCCCGCAATCGCTGAAGGGCAAGCGCGTCGGCGTGCTGCAGGGCACGATCCAGGAAGCGTATGCAAAGAAGAAGTGGGCGCCGGCCGGTGTTGAAGTCGTGCCGTACCAGACGCAGGATCTGGCGTACGCCGACCTGAAGTCGGGCCGTCTCGACGCGACCTTCCAGGATTCGGAAGCCGGCTCGAAGGGCTTCCTGACGAAGCCGCAAGGCCAGGGCTTCGCGTTCGCGGGCGGCACGGTCAGCGACACCGAGATCCTCGGCTCGGGCGTCGGCTTCGGCCTGCGCAAGAACGACGCGGCACTGAAGACCGCGCTCGATCAGGCGCTGAAGGAACTGAAGGCCGACGGCACGATCGACAACCTCGCGAAGAAGTACTTCAGCGTGCCCGTCACGCTCAAGTAAGCGCATCGCTCGAGCGCACGCTGTTGCAAAGAAAACCCGGCCGCTGATGCGGCCGGGTTTTTCTTTTGGGGAGCGAAAACGCCGGACGCGCGCCGGCCGTCAGCCTGGCTGCGCGGGAAAGAACCGCCCCAGCTCGCGCGCGAGTTCGTTGAGCACGGCCATCTCCTGCTGCGAGATCTTGCGTGCGGGTTGCGCGCCGGCCCAGTCGCCGTACAGCAGCGCGACACTCGTCGTGCCGACGCGCACGGGCAGCAGCACGAATGCGCGCGTGTCGTCGAACGCGTCGAGATACCACGCGGGCAGGCGCTTCATCATCTTTGGCTCCTGCGCCTGCTCGATGAAGATGCCGACCGAGTTCGAGATCGCGAGATGAAACACGTCCGGCTCGAAGCGTTCGTCGAAGCGCAGCCGGTCGAGCGCCGTGTCGACGCCGGGGCCGAAGCCCAGGCGCGCGGCGAACGTACCGTCGTCGTGACGCACGAACATCACGGTGCGCGTGAAGGCGAGGCCGGCCAGCAGGCTTTCCGACGCGAGCGCGAGCACCGGCGTCAGCACGTGCTCGGACGGCAGCGCGCGCAGGTCGGCCAGACCGGCTTCGAGGCAGGCCTCGGGCGCGGCCTGCGCGCGTGCGATCGCATCGGCGTTCGCGCGCAGCTCGACGATCTCGCGCATCACGGTGTCGCTCGCTTCCTCGCGCGCGAGCCGTTCGGCGATCTCGACGAGCGCGTCGGATTCCATGTCGAGCTCCGCGCCGTAGTGCTGCGCGAGCGCCGCGATGCGCGCGTCGCGCTGCGGGCTCGCGGGCATGACGAGCGCGCCGGCGACGTCGGTCGAGCAGCGGCTCACCGCGCGCAGCCAGCGGATGCGGTCGGCCGGGCCGTCGTCTGCCGCCGGGCCCGCGTGGCGGGCGTCGCCGTCGTCGTCGAACGCGTCGGCGTGCGCCGCGTGATCTCCGTTGGCCATCCCCGCGCGGATCACGTCGGGCAGCCGCCAGCGCGCGGCGGCTTCGAGACCGATCTCGTCGAAGCCGACGCCGAGCACGTCGACGCAGGCGGCCGATTCGTCGCCGTTCAACTCGGCCGCGCGGCGGCGGATGTGATCCCATTCGTTGTCGAGATAGCAGACCACCAGCAGCTTGCCGACCTGGCGCATCAGCGTGCAGACGACGGCTTCCTCGCCCGAGCGCAGTTCGGCGCGCTCGGTGAGCTTGCGCGCGACGCAGCCGGACAGCAGCGCGCGGTTCAGTGCCAGCTTCGCGTCGATGCGCCGCGGCGTGCTCTGATGGAAATGGTCGACGAGCTTCAACCCGACGACGAGATGGCCGACGGCGTCCATGCCGAGCACCATCAGTGCGCGGGTCACGGTGGTGATGTTGCCGCCGAACGCCATGTACATCGCGGAGTTCGCGAGCCGCAGCACTTTCTGCGTGAGCGCGAAGTCCGACAGCACGACGCGCACGAGCGCGGTGAAGTCGAGGTCGTCGTTCTTCATCGCGGCCATCGTCGCGCGCAGCGATTCCGACAGCAGCGGGAAATCGCCCCGTTCGTTCATCCGGGCCCACAGCTTGTCGAGCAGCGCGGTGCGGGGCAGGTATTCGGTGGTTGACATACGGATCTGTTCGGTTCGCCGCGCGCGTCAGGCGGCGGCGTGCAGGTGCAGCTGCTGCGCCTCGAAGCGCCGCGCGAGCTCCTCGGACGGCAGCGCCTGGCAGACGAGCCAGCCCTGGATGTGATTGCAGCCCATCTCCGACAGCAGCGCGCGCTGCGCCTCGGTCTCGACGCCTTCGGCAACGAGCTCGAGATCCAGTGTCTGCGCGAGGCCGACCACCGCGGACACGATCGCGCGGTCGTTGCGCGACGTCAGCAGGTTCTCGACGAAACTGCGGTCGATCTTCAGCTTCGCGAGCGGGAAACGCTGCAGATAGGCGAGGCTCGAATAGCCGGTGCCGAAATCGTCGATCGCGAAGCGGATGCCGAGACCGGTCAGTTCCTCGAGCAGGATTTTCGCGTGCGCGGGATCGTGCATCAGCAGGCTTTCGGTGATTTCGAGCACGATGCGGCGCGGGTCGATGCCGGTCAGCGCGATCGCCTCGCGCACGCTCTGCGTGAAGCGCGGGTCGCGGAACTGCTGCGGCGACACGTTGACCGCCACGTATTGCAGCGCGAGCCCCTGGCCGTCCCACGCGACGAGCTGCATGCACGCGGCCTTGAGCACCCAGTTGCCGAGGTAGTTGATCAGGCCGATCGATTCGGCGAGCGGGATGAAGGTGGCCGGCGGCACGAGGCCGTGCACCGGATGGCGCCAGCGGATCAGTGCCTCGACGCCGACCACCGCGCCCGACTGGCTGCGCGTGATCGGCTGGAAATGGAGCGAAAACTCGCCGTTGCGCACGCCGTCGTACAGATCCGCCTCGAGCTTGAGCCGTTCGGCGTCGGCCGGATCGTCGACGGGCGCATGGAACGCGAGCGCGTTGCCGCCCGATGCCTTCGCCTGCGCGAGCGCGTGGTCGGCGCGGCGCAGCAGCGGGCTGTGATGCTGCGCCCGGTGCGGTGCGGCACGTTCGTCGGGATAGAGCGCGATGCCGATGCTCGCGGACAGGTGCACGGTCTGCCCCTGGAATACATAGGGCTCGCGCACCGCGGCCTGCAGCCGGCGCGCGAGCGCATCGGCGGCATGGCTCGCCTGCGCGCGGTCCGCTGCGCCCAGCACGACCGCGAACTTGTCGCTCGCGACGCGCGCGAGCCGCTCGTTCGGCGTGACGAGCGCCTTCAGCCGCTGCGCGGTCTCGCGCAGCAGCATGTCGCCGGCGTCGTAGCCGAGCGCGCGGTTGATCCGCTGGTAGTCGTCGAGGTCGAGCAGCAGCAGCGCCGCGCAGGTGCCGTCCTCGTCGGCCGTCTGCTGCGCGGCCATCAGCGCCGGCACGAGCGCGGACAGGTTGTCGAGCCCCGTCATCGGGTCGTGGTGCATTTCGTACGTCAGGCGAGCCTCGAGCGCGCGCCACGACGACACGTCGAACGCCGCGATCGCGAAGCCGTCGACGCCGTGGTGGCGGCTCTTGAACGCGCGGATCTCGACGTCCAGCGGGTAGGTGAGCGACTTGACGATGCACATCGTCGCCTTCTCGACCTGGCTGGAACGGGCGGCGCGTGCAAGCAGGCCTTCGAGCGCCGGGGTATCCTGTTCGGCGATCAGGTCGCGCAGCGTCAGCGTATGCAGATAGTCGCGGTGGTAGCCGATGAAGCGCAGGCTGGCGTCGGACACGTACAGAAAGCGCAGCTCGCGGTCGACGTGGGCGAGGAAATCCACCGTGCCGACCGTCTGTTCCAGCCAGTTGCGCACGGAGTCGTCGCGGCGCGGCGCGACGGCGCGCGCGGGCATCAGCGCGCCGCCCGACCGAGCGAAGCGTCGCAGCGTATGCAAGGCGCTGCGCCAGGAGCCCTTGCGTGACGTCTGTTTCCTGTTGGCTTCCATGTTTCTCGCTGACGTGAAGGGCTGGAACCGGTTGTCCGGAAGGAATAACGGCAGACTGTCAGAAATCTTTAACGGGCCGGCCGCGGGCGGCGCTGCCGCAGTCCGGATCAACGAGGCAGGCGTTCGACAGGCGAACACCTGAATGGCCTGCATCGAGGCCGACTTTATAAGAAATGAGGACGCAGATGAAGCGAAAACTGTTGCTGGGCGCCATGGCGGCGCTGGTGGCCGGCCATGCGCTGCTGGCGCAGGCGGAACTGAGGCCGGGCGCCGCGGCGCCCGATTTCACGACGCAGGCGTCGCTGGGCGGCAAGACTTACACGTACTCGCTCGCGGACGCACTGAAGCAGGGGCCGGTCGTGCTGTATTTCTATCCGGCTGCGTTCACGAAGGGCTGCACGATCGAGGCGCATGCGTTCGCGGACGCGGTCGACCGTTACAAGGCTTACGGCGCGACGGTGATCGGCGTGTCGGCCGACAACATCGACACGCTGACGAAGTTCTCGGTGAGCGAGTGCCGCAGCAAGTTCCCGGTGGCGGCCGACCCGGACGCGAAGATCATCCGCGAATACGACGCGAAGCTGCCGGCGCTCGACCGGGCCAACCGCGTGTCCTATGTGATTTCGCCGGAAGGGAAGGTTCTCTACGAATACACGAGCCTGTCGCCCGACAAGCACGTCGAGAACACGCTCGCCGCCGTGAAGGCGTGGGCCGACGCGCATCCGAAGCAGTAAGCGGCTGCCCCGCACGTGAAAACGGCCCGTCGTGCGGGCCGCGGGCACGGGCATGCGCCGCCCTTCCGGGAGGCGCGCGACGGGCCGTTACGCGCGCAATGCCTGTTCGATCGGCACGCTGCCGCCGACGAAGCCGACGATCTTGCGCGAGATGCCGAGCTTGATCGCCTCGATCGCGGCCCATGCAACATCCTGGCGCGAGACGGGCGGCGCGGGCTCGAGCCACCGGTCGGTCAGCGCGATCTTGCCGACGCCCGGATCGTCCGTGAGCGGGCCCGGGCGCAGGATCACATAGTCGACGCCCGACGCGATCACGCGCTCGTCGCCTTCGCGCTTCATCTGCGAATAGTGGTGCAGCGCGTCCGGGCCCTGCTCGGGCCGGTACGCGGACAGCGAGCTGACCACCACGAGCTTCTGCGTGTTGTAGGCCAGCGCGTAGTCGGCCGCGCGGGCGACCGCGTCGCGGTCGACCTGCTCCTCTTCGGTCGCACCGTCCGATTCCGCCGAGCCTGCCGTGTAGATCACGTGCGTGATGCCCTGGAACGCGTGCGAGAAATCGTTCGTCAGATCGGCCTCGACGACCCGTGCGCCCGCCAGCGCATAGCCGTGCCGGCGCACGAGCGCCGTGACCTCGAACTCCGGCTGCTTCAGCAGCAGATCCGCGCAGGCCTGGCCCGTCCGGCCGGTCGCGCCAATCAGCAGTACCTTCGTCGTCATGAAACCGCTCCTTGCTCGATGCGTCATCCATCCAGATAGGGACGGACGACCGATAACTCAAGTGTAATGTCGAATCGACCCGGCGGCGGGGGTGTAATAAGGGGCGTACCGGCATCGGGCGTACCGGCGTTCATTCATCAGTTGCTCCGAGAAACCTCGTCCTTCAGGACGGGGAGGAAAGGAGCGCCGCTGTTTGACAGCGGCATTCCACCGTTAAAATGGCCGGCATGATCCTTGTCTATCGCTACCGGGTGAAATCGCTCAACGGACTGCTCAACAAGCAGAGCCGCGCGGTGAACTACGTCTGGAACTTCTGCAACGACACGCAGAAGCACGCGCTCAAGTGGGGCAAGAAGTGGCCGACGGGATTCGACCTGAACGTGCTGACGACCGGCAGCAGCAAGGCGCTCGGCATCCACTCCGGCACGATTAACGCGACGTGTGAGCAATATGCGAACTCGCGCAGTCAGCACCGTCGGCCCTACCTGCGCTATCGCGGCAGGAAATCGCTGGGCTGGGTGCCGCTGAAGGGCCGTGACCTGAAGCGCGAAGGTGACGCGTTCCGTTTCGCCGGCAACACGTTTCGCGTGTTCAACAGCCGACCGCTTCCCGAAGGCAAGATCAAGGATGGAATCAACTTTGCGCAGGATGCACGCGGCAACTGGTTTCTCAACATCGTGATCGAGATGCCGGATGTGCACGCCCGCCCGATCCGTTCCGGCGTCGGCGTCGATCTTGGCCTGAAAGACTTCGCCACACTTTCGACCGGCGAGAAGCTGCCCAATGACCAGTTCGGCCGACGAGCGGCGGAAAAGCTGGCGAAAGCGCAGCGAGCACGAAAGCACAAGCGACATATCGCGAAGCTGCACGCAAAGGTCGCGAATGCGCGTGCCGATTTCCAGCACAAGCTCGCGCTCGATCTGGTGCGGCGCTTCGATTACATCGCGGTCGGCAACGTGTCGGCCGCAAAACTTGCCAGAACCAGGATGGCAAAGAGCGTCTACGACGCATCCTGGTCGTCCTTCCGAAACAAGCTCCGCTATAAAGCGATCGCGCACGGGGCCACGTTCGAGGAAGTCGACGAAAGCGGTTCGACCCAGTCCTGTTCGGCGTGCGGATCGAAAGACAGCACGACGCGGCCGAAAGGTATCGCGGGACTGAGAATAAGAGAGTGGGTCTGCAGTGACTGTGGTGTCTTGCATGATCGAGATACCAACGCTGCGTTGAACATTCTCCGATGCGGACGTGCATCGCCAGGTGTGGGAACCCTCTCCCTTTAGGGAGAGGAGGACGTCAATCACACGGATGCGGGAATGACGCGCCGACCGGCTATCATGTGCGCGATGCATTTTTCGCCGCTACGTGTGAATAACGCGGCGGCCCACCGGTTGGAGTACACATGGCATTACCCCTGGACAACGTCAGCATGGCCGTGTTCTGCGACTTCGAGAACGTCGCGCTCGGCGTGCGCGATGCGAAGTACGAGAAATTCGACATCAAGCCCGTGCTGGAGCGCCTGCTGCTGAAAGGCAGCATCGTCGTGAAGAAGGCCTATTGCGACTGGGATCGCTACAAGGGCTTCAAGGCGTCGATGCACGAGGCGAGCTTCGAGCTGATCGAGATCCCGCACGTGCGCCAGTCGGGCAAGAATTCGGCCGACATCCGGCTCGTCGTCGACGCGCTCGACCTCTGCTACACGAAGTCGCACGTCGATACGTTCGTGATCATCAGCGGCGATTCGGATTTCTCGCCGCTCGTGTCGAAGCTGCGCGAGAACGCGAAGAAGGTGATCGGCGTCGGCGTGAAGAAATCGACGTCGGATCTGCTGGTCGCGAACTGCGACGAATTCATCTTCTACGACGACCTGGTGCGCGAGCAGCAGCGTGCGCTCGCGAAGCGCGAACAGCAGCAGCGCGCGGGCAACGGCGGCGCGAAGCGGCCGGACGAGCCGTCGCGCAAGCACGACATGGATGCGCGCAAGGCCGAGGCGATCGCGCTGGCGGTCGAGACGTTCGACGCGCTCGCGTCGGAGCGCGACGACGTCGGCAAGATCTGGGCGTCGGTGCTCAAGAGCGCGATCAAGCGCCGCAAGCCGGATTTCAACGAGTCGTACTACGGGTTCCGCGCGTTCGGCAACCTGCTCGACGAGGCGCAGGCGCGCGGGCTGCTCGAAGTGGGGCGCGACGACAAGTCGGGCGCGTTCGTGTCGCGGGCTCGCCAGTCGGCCGCAGCCGAGCACGTTGCCGCAGGGGGTGAAGGCGGCGCGGCGCACCACGGCGGCCACCACGGTACGCGCGCGGCGGAGGCGGTGCCGGCCGGCCGCGAGGCGCGCCGTCGCGGGCAGCGCGCGCAAGCCGTCGTCCACGAAAGTGTGCAGGTCGAGGCGGATGACGCGGAAGACGCGGAGTTTGCCGAGCTCGCCGATGCGACGCCGGCCGAAACACCCGACGCACCCGACACGCCCGACGTGGCCGAAGCGCATGGCGACGCGAAGGATGGCCGCAAGCGTGCGCGCAAGAGCGCGGCGAAGAAGACCGGCGCGAAGAAGGGCGCGGCCGCGAAGGGCACCGGTCGCCCCGCGGCCGGCAAGCCGGACGCCGCTGCGCAGGGCGATGCGGCGCACGGTGGCGATGCGCACGCGCCCGGCCAGCGTGGGGACGAGTCGCATCGCGACGCAGCGCATGACGAGCGGCACGCGGTGGCGCCAGCCGAACCGGCGCCTCGCGCTTCCGGCGCTCGGGACGAGGCAGTGCAATCGTCGCACGACGTGGCGCCGCTCGACGCGACGCCCGAAGGCGCTGCCGAAGCGCCGGCCGCCGCCAAGCCGAAGAAACCGGCCCGCAAGGCGGCACCGCGGGCGCGCCGTCCGCGCAAGACGACGGCTGCCGCCGAGTAACCGGGTAACGGTAGCTGGCAGTTGGCGACAGTCTGACGATCGGCCGGGTCTCGTCCGCAACCGGGCGACACCCGCGCCGCGCCATCCGGGCCGGCGCAATGCCGGCCTGCCGCGCTACCCGTTCAGCCCATACGGCTGAGTCATCACTTCGAGGAAGTGACCGTCCGGATCGTCGAAGTACACGCCGCGTCCGTCGTTGTGGCGGTAGATGTCGCCGGGTTGCCGCTTCGCCGGATCGGCCCAGTGCGGCAGCCCGCGTTCGCGAATGCGCGCGAGCACGCGATCGAAGCCGGCTTCGTCGATCAGGAACGCGTAATGCTGCGACCGGATCTCGCCCGCCTGTTCGTAAAAATCGAGCGACACACCATTGTCGAGCGCGACGACCAGCATCGCGCCGAACGGCGTCGGCGGCGGCAATTCCAGCAGTTCGGTGAGAAAGCGGCTCGACGCATGCTTGTCGCGGCACCAGACGATCGTGTGGTTGAGCTGGACGTTCATGGCGGGTTCCCGTGCGGCGGGGCGGCGGTGGGCATGGACACACGATAGCCGATTGCGGCTGGCAATCAAGCCCGGCAATCAAGCGCAAAAGAAAGCGCAAAAGACGGCCGCCGAAAGAAACACTAACGCTCGGCGCTGTCCAGGAAATCCGGGCGGTTCATTCACGCCCCCCCAAGGGTCGGGATAATGTCCAACTCTTGGGGGGGGCAACTCGGAAGGGCAGCCGCGTTCGTCACTCGCCCGCGACCGCCGGCCCGCCAGTATTGCCGCGGCGGTTGCGGCGCTTCTCGGCCCACACGCGGAACCGGTCCATGTACAGGTAGACGACCGGCGTCGTATAGAGCGTCAGCACCTGCGACATGACGAGGCCGCCGGCGATCGCGATCCCGAGCGGCGCGCGCAATTCGGCGCCGTCGCCGTTGCCGAACGCGAGCGGCAGCGCGCCGAGCAGCGCCGCCATCGTCGTCATCATGATCGGGCGGAAGCGCAGCAGGCACGCCTCGTGGATCGCGTCGAACGACGACTTCCCGTGATTGCGCGTCTGGTCGATCGCGAAGTCGACCATCATGATCGCGTTCTTCTTCACGATGCCGATCAGCAGGATCACGCCGATCAGCGCGATGATGCTGAACTCCGTCTTGAACAGCAGCAGCGCGAGCAGCGCGCCGACGCCGGCCGACGGCAGCGTCGACAGGATCGTGATCGGGTGGATGTAGCTCTCGTACAGGATGCCGAGCACGATGTAGACGGCCAGCAGCGCGGCGAGGATCAGGATCGGCTGATCGTTCATCGACTGCTGGAACGCCTGCGCGGTGCCCTGGAAGCTGCCGACGATCGTCGGCGGGACGCCGATCTGCGCCATCGTCTGATAGATGATCTGTGTCGCCTGCGACAGCGACACGCCCGGCGGCAAGTTGAACGAGATCGTGGTCGCGACGAACAGCCCCTGGTGGTTGACCGACAGCGGCGTCGTGCTCGGCCCGAACGTCGCGATCGCCGACAGCGGGATCATCGTCGACTTCGAGGTCGACACCGACGCGCCCGACGACGCGCTCGACTTGCCGCTCGCCGCGATCGAATTGAGCGCCTGGTTGCGCGCGGAATCGGACGCGATCGCCGCGGCGCTCTGCGCGGCCGTGCCGGCGCTCGACGTGCCGGCCGAGGTCGCGACGAAGGTGCCGGCGGCTGCGTTGGTGGTCTGCGAGCCGTTCGCGCTGCCCCCCGACGTGCTGATCCACACCTGGTTCAGCATCTCCGGGCTCTGCCAGTACTTCGGCGCGACTTCCATCACGACGTGGTACTGGTTCAGCGGGTTGTAGATCGTCGAGACCTGGCGCTGGCCGAACGCGTCGTACAGCGTGTTGTCGATCTGCGCGGGCTTGATGCCGAACCGCGCGGCGGTGGCGCGGTCGATCGTCACCATCGCCTCGAGACCGCCTTGCTGCTGGTCGGAGTTCACGTCGGTCAGTTCGGGGCGCTTCTGCAGCGCCTCGGTCAGGATCGGCCCCCACTTGTACAGGTCGGCGCTCGAATCGCCGAGCAGCGTGAACTGGTACTGCGCGTTGCTCTGCCGGCCGCCGACGCGGATGTCCTGCGCCGCCTGCAGGAACGTGCGCGCGCCCGCCACGTCCGCCAGCCGCGGGCGCAACTGCTGGATCACCTGATCGGCCGACAGCTTGCGCTCGGTGCGGTCCTTCAGCGTGACGAACATGAAGCCCGAGTTGGTCTGCGTGCCGCCGGTGAAGCCCGCGACGCTCTTCACGTTCGGGTTGCTTTGCACGATGCGCATCATCTCGGAGAATTTCAGCTTCATCGCCTGGAACGACGTCGACTGGTCGGCCTGGATGCCGCCGATCATCAGCCCGGTGTCCTGCTGCGGAAAGAAGCCCTTCGGCACGACGATATACAGGTAGACGTTCAGCCCGATCGTCGCGAACAGCGTCAGCAGGATCAGGAGCGGCCGGCGCAGCGCCCACGACAGCGAGCGCTCGTAGCCGCGCTGCATGCGCGCGAAACCGCGTTCGAGGAAGCGCCCGAAGCGGCCCTCGCTTTGCGGGTCGTGCTGTTCGGGCAGCAGGCGCGCGCACATCATCGGCGTGACCGTGAGCGACACCGCGAGCGACACGGCGATCGCGAGCGACAGCGTCAGCGCGAACTCGCGGAACAGGCGCCCGACGATTCCGCCCATCAGCAGGATCGGCAGGAACACCGCGACGAGCGAGATGCTCATCGACAGCACCGTGAAGCCGACTTCGCGCGCGCCGTCGAACGCGGCCTGCATCCGCGGCTTGCCGTTCTCGATGTGCCGCGAGATGTTCTCGAGCACGACGATCGCATCGTCGACGACGAAGCCGGTCGCGACGATCAGCGCCATCAGCGACAGGTTGTCGATCGAGAAGCCGAGCAGATACATCGCGCCGAACGTGCCGACGATCGAGATCGGCACCGCGACGCTCGGGATCAGCGTCGCGCGCCAGTTGCGCAGGAACAGGAACACGACCATCACGACGAGGCTGACCGCGATCAGCAGCGTGTGTTCGGTGTCCCGCAGCGACGCGCGGATGGTAGTCGAGCGGTCGAGCACCGGCGTGACCGTGATGTCGGCGGGCAGCGACGCGGTGAGCTGCGGCAGCGCCGCGCGCACGCGGTCGATCGTCTCGATGATGTTCGCGCCGGGCGAGCGGTAGAGGATCACGAGCACCGCGCGCTTGCCGTTCGACAGGCCGAGGTTGCGCAGATCCTCGACCGAATCGACGACGTCCGACAGATCGGACAGCCGCACGGCCGAGCCGTTGCGGTAGGCGACGACGAGGTCGCGGTATTGCGACGCCTGGGACGCCTGGTCGTTCGTATAGAGCTGGAAACGCTGCGGGCCGAACTCGATCGCGCCCTTCGGCGCATTGGCGTTCGCGGAAGCCAGCGCCGCGCGCACGTCCTCGAGGCCGATCCCGTAGTGGAACAGCGACTGCGGCTCGAGCTCGACGCGCACGGCCGGGTTCGCGGAGCCGCTCACGGTGACCTGGCCGATTCCGTCGATCTGCGACAGCGACTGCTGCAGCACCGTCGACGCGGCGTCGTACACCTTCGCGGGCGACGCCGTCTCCGAGGTCAGCGACACGACCATGATCGGCGAATCGGCCGGGTTGACCTTGCGGTAGGTCGGATTGCTCTTCAGCGCGGCGGGCAGGTCGGCGCGCGCCGCGTTGATCGCGGCCTGCACGTCGCGCGCGGCGCCGTCGATGTCGCGGTTCAGGCCGAACTGCAGGATGATCCGCGCATTGCCGACGGTGCTCGTCGACGTCATTTCGGAGACGTCCGCGATCGAGCCGAGGTGCCGCTCCAGCGGGCTCGTCACGCTGGTCGCGACCGTTTCCGGGCTCGCGCCCGGCAGCGACGCCTGCACCGAGATCGTCGGAAAGTCGACCTGCGGCAGCGGCGACACCGGCAGCTTGATGAACGCGAACAGGCCCGCGAGCGCGACGCCGAGCGCGAGCAGCGTCGTCGCGACGGGGCGGGTGATGAAGGGGCGCGACAGGTTCATCGGTTATGCACCCGTGTGCTTGCCTGCATCGGCGCCCGGCCCGTGCCGCTCGAACCAGCCGCGTACGCGGCGCGCGAGCGAATCGAAGCCGAGGTAGATCACGGGTGTCGTGAACAGCGTCAGCACCTGCGACACGATCAGGCCGCCGGCGATCGCGATCCCGAGCGGCTGGCGCAGCTCGGAGCCCGCGCCGGAGCCGACGATCAGCGGCACCGCGCCGAGCAGTGCGGCGAGCGTCGTCATCAGGATCGGCCGGAAGCGCAGCAGGCAGGCCTGATAGATCGCCTCGCGCGGCGGCTTGCCTTCGACGCGTTCGGCCTCGAGCGCGAAGTCGATCATCATGATCGCGTTCTTCTTCACGATGCCGATCAGCAGCACGATGCCGATGATCCCGATGATGTCGAGGTCGTGCCCGGTGATCATCAGCGCGAGCAGCGCGCCGACGCCGGCCGACGGCAGCGTCGACAGGATCGTGATCGGGTGGATGTAGCTCTCGTACAGCACGCCGAGCACGATGTACATCGTGACGATCGCCGCGAGGATCAGGAACAGCTGGTTCGACAGCGACGCCTGGAACGCGAGCGCCGCGCCCTGGAAGCGCGTCTGGAACGAGCCGGGCAGCCCGATGTCCTTCTGGGCGGCCTCGATCGCCTTGACGGCCTCGCCGAGCGATGCGCCCGGTGCGAGGTTGAACGAGATCGTCGTCGACGGGAACTGCGACAGGTGCGCGACCAGCAGCGGCGACGGCCGCTCGTGGAACGACGCGATCGACGTCAGCGGCACCTGGCCGCCGCCGGCCGACGGCAGGTAGATGTCGTTCAGCGATTGCGCGTAGTGCTGCTCCTTCGGCTCCGATTCGAGAATCACGCGGTACTGGTTCGACTGCGTGAAGATGGTCGACACGATGCGCTGGCCGAACGCGTCGTACAGCGCGTTGTCGACGGTCGCCGGCGTGATGCCGAAACGCGCGGCGCTCGCGCGGTCGATCTCGATGTACACCGATTGGCCGTTGCTCTGCAGGTCGGTCGCGACGTCGGCGAGCGACGGCTCCTGCTGCAGCCGCGCGACGAGTTTCGGCACCCAGGTCGCGAACTCTTCCGAGTTCGGGCTCGTCAGCATGAACTGGTACTGCGTCGGGCTGACCGTCGAGTCGATCGTCAGATCCTGCACCGGCTGCATGAACAGCGAAATGCCGGTGATGTTCGACACGCGCTGCTGCAGGTCGCGGATGATCTGCGCGGCGGTTTCGGCGCGTTCGTCGCGCGCCTTCAGGTTGATCAGCATCCGGCCGCTGTTCAGCGTGATGTTGCTGCCGTCGACGCCGATGAACGACGTGAGGCTGTCGACGTTCGGGTCCTTCAGGATCGCGGCCGCGAGCGTCTGCTGGCGTTCGGCCATCGCGCCGTACGAGATCGACTGCGGCGCCTGCGTGATCGCCTGGATCACGCCGGTGTCCTGCGCGGGAAAGAAGCCCTTAGGCACGTAGACATAGAGCAGGGCGGTCAGCCCGAGCGTCAGCAGCGCGACGACGAGCGTCGAGCGCTGGCGATTCAGCACCCATTCGAGCGCGACCGCGTAGCGCGCGATCACCCAGTCGATCGCACGGTGCACGCGCGCCTCGAAGCGGTGGCTCTCGGGCGGCGGCGAGTGGCGCAGCAGCTTCGCGCACATCATCGGCACGAGCGTGAGCGACACGATCGCCGAGATCACGATCGTCACCGCGAGCGTGATCGCGAATTCATGGAAGAGGCGCCCGACCACGTCGCCCATGAACAGCAGCGGGATCAGCACCGCGATCAACGACACCGTCAGCGAGATGATCGTGAAGCCGATCTGCCGCGAGCCCTTCAGCGCGGCCTCGAGCCCCGATTCGCCTTCCTCGACGTAGCGCGCGATGTTCTCGATCATCACGATCGCGTCGTCGACGACGAAGCCGGTCGCGATGGTGAGCGCCATCAGCGACAGGTTGTTCAGCGAGAAGCCGGCCATGTACATCACCGCGAGCGTGCCGATCAGCGACAGCGGCACCGACAGGCTCGGGATGATCGTCGCGTAGACGTTCGCGAGGAACAGGTACATCACCAGCACGACGAGCGCGACCGCGAGCAGCAGCTCGAACTGCACGTCGCGCACGGCCGCGCGGATCATCGTCGTGCGATCGGTGACGATCTCGACGTCGAGCGCGGCCGGCAGCGTTTCCTGCAGCTTTGGCAACTGCGCCTTGATCGCGTCGACGGTCGCGATCACGTTCGCGCCCGGCTGGCGCTGCACGTTCAGGATGATCGCCGGATCCGAATTCACCCACGCGCCGAGCTTGGTGTTCTCCGAGCCGGCGACGACCGTCGCGACGTCGGTCAGCATCACCGGGCGGCCGTTCTTGTACGCGACGACCGCGCTGTTGTACTGGTCGGCGCTCGTCAACTGGTCGTTCGCGTTGATCGTGTACGCACGCGTCGGACCGTCGAAGTTGCCCTTCGGCGTGTTGACGTTCAGGTTCGAGATCGTCGTGCGCAGGTCGTCGAGGTTCATCCCGTACTTCGCGAGCGCGGTGGGGTTCGCCTGAATTCGCACCGCCGGGCGGTTGCCGCCCGACAGGCTGACGAGGCCGACGCCCGCGATCTGCGAGATCTTCATCGCGAGGCGCGTGTCGGCGAGATCCTGCACCTGCGTGAGCGGCAGCGTCTTCGACTTGACGGCGAGCGTCAGCACCGGCGCATCGGCCGGGTTCACCTTCGCGTAGATCGGCGGAGCGGGCAGGTCGGACGGCAGCAGGTTGCCGGCCGCGTTGATCGCGGCCTGCACCTCCTGTTCGGCGATGTCGAGCGGCAGGTCGAGCGAAAACTGCAGCGTGATCACCGATGCGCCGGCCGAGCTTTGCGATGACATCTGGTTCAGCGACGGCATCTGCCCGAACTGGCGTTCGAGCGGCGCGGTGACCGACGACGTCATCACTTCCGGGCTCGCGCCAGGGTAGAAGGTCTGGACCTGGATCGTCGGGTAGTCGACCTCGGGCAGCGCGGCGAGCGGCAGGAAGCGCAGCGCGACGAGGCCGGCCAGCATGATCGCCGCCATCAGGAGAGCGGTGCCGACCGGCCGGAGAATGAAGAGGCGGGATGGATTCATCGAGCGGCCCGCGCGTTACTGGGCCGCGGGGGCCGCGGCTTGCGACGCGCCGTGCCGGTGTCCGCCGCGATGGCCGCCGGCACCGGACGCAGCCGATGCACCCGATGCGGCCCCTGCGCCGCGCGCGCCCGATGCGCCCTTCGGCTTGTCGGCCGGAATCGAGATCTTCGAGCCTTCGCGCAGACGGTCCGAGCCGTCGGTCACCACGCGCTCGCCGAGCGTCACGCCGCTGACGATGCTCGTGCGCTCGCCGTCGACCGGGCCGACCGTGACCTTGCGCACCGTCACCGTGTTGTCGGGTTTCACGACATAGACGAACTGGCCGATCGACCCCGTCAGCACGGCGGAGGTCGGCACGATCGTCGCGTTGCGCATCACGTCGACGAGCAGCCGCGTGTTCACGAACTGATTCGGGAACAGCATGCCTTCCTTGTTATCGAAGTTCGCGCGCAGCTTGACCGTGCCGGTGCTCGTGTCGATCTGGTTGTCGAGCGTCGCGAGCGAGCCCGTTTCGAGCGGCACGGTGTTGTTGCGGTTGTAGGCGGTGACCGACAGCTTCTGGCCGGCGTTCACCTGCTTGAGGATCTGCGGCAGGTTGTCTTCCGACGTCGTGAAGATCACGCTCATCGGCTGCAACTGCGTGATCACGACGATGCCGTTGGTGTCGCCCGGCGTCACGTAGTTGCCGGGGTCGACCTGGCGCAGGCCGACGCGGCCGGAGACCGGCGCCGTGATGCGCGCGTAGGTGAGATTGAGTTTCGCGGAATCGATCGCGGCCTGGTCGGTCTTCACCGCGCCTTCGTATTGCTTGACGAGCGATGCCTGCGTATCGACGGTTTGCGACGCGATCGAGTCCTGCGACAGCAGAGTCTGGTAGCGCTTCAGGTCGAGGCGGGCCGTCGCGAGCAGCGCCGCGTCGCGCGCATGCGTGCCTTCGGCGTTCTCGAGCGCGACCTGGTACGGGCGCGGGTCGATCTGCGCGAGCACGTCGCCTTTCTTGACGATCTGGCCTTCCTGGAACGACACCGACTGCAGGTAGCCCGACAACTGCGTCTTGACCGTCACGTTCGCGAGCGGCGTGACGGTGCCGAGCGCGGACAGCACGATCGGCATCTCGCCCTGCGTCACGGGGGCGACCTGCACCGGCTGCGGAACGTTCGCCATTGCAGCGGGGCCGCCGCGGCCGCGATGGCTGCCTGCGGCCGCGCTGGCGCCCGCGCCTTGCGCCGAGCTGCCCGTCGCGGGCGTGCGGTTCCACGGATGCCACCACAGCAGGCCGCCGATGACGACGACCGCGACGGTGCCGATCAGCAGCGTGCGGCGCGGGCGCCGTGCAGCGGCGGGCGCGGAGTCTTTCGAAGGGGGCGTGGGCTTTTGTTCGTTATCCATCGTGTTCTGTCAGGAAGACGGCGCGGCGGGCCGGAAAATCGGACTGCTGGGCTGCGCGTGGGCGTGCGGGTGACGGGACGGGGCGGCCCGGCTCGGTCCGGGGCCCCGCCGATCCGCGGGAAAAGAGCGGTGCGCACCGCGAATGCGGCGCGATGATGGGCATGATCCTACGTGCCGTCCCCGTTACAGTCCAGCGGTCTATCTTTCAACGGGTTACGGTCGTTACAGAACGCGACACGGCGATGACGAAACGATTACACGCCGACGCGCCGGGCCGGCGCGCCGCCGATTTCGCGGGTGATTTTCGCGATGCATTCCTGCAGCGCGGGCACCACCTGTTCCTGCAGCCATTCGGGCGGACACTGGTGCGCCGCGCCGCCGCAATTCACCGAATAGCGTTGACCGGAGGGGCCGACGAACCCGGCGGCGACCGCATTCAGGCCCTCGCGCCATTCGCCGATCGCGATCGCGTGGCCGTCGCGCATCGCTTCGTCGAGCGCGGGCGTGAGGCGAGCGGACACGTGCGGCCAGTCGTCGCCGGCCGTGGTGCGCAGCGACTCGAGCAGTTGCCGCCGCTCGTCGTCCTCGAGCGCGGCGAGGTACGCGCGCCCCACGGCCGTACGCGCGATGTCCATCCGCGAGCCGATCTCGAGGCGCGTGACGAGCACGGCCGAGCGCGGGCGGATCACGTCGATCGCGACCATGTCGAGGCGGTCGCGCACCGCGAGATGCACGGACAGCGACGTGCGTTCGACCAGTTCGATCATGAACGGCCGCGAACGCGCGCGGATGTCGAAGTTGCGCAGGAAGCCGTGGCTCAGTTCGAGTACGGACGCGGTCAGCACGAAGCGCTCGCTGTCGGGCAACTGGAACAGGAAGCCGGCGCTGACGAGCGTCGCGGTGATGCGCGAGACGGTCGGCTTCGGGATGCCGGTCAATTCGGTCAGTTCGCGGTTGCTGACGGGGGCGTCGGCAGCGGCGATGCGGCGCAGCACGGCGAGGCCGCGGGCGAGGGCGGTGATCTCGTCGGGCGACGATTCACGGTCCCGCGACGCGGGAGAGGTTACAGTTGTCGACACGAGGGATTCTCTCTAATTCCGAAACTCGATTTCAATTTTGTTGGTATTGTAGGACTATTGTCAAAGGATGCATGTTCCGCGGGTGAACCGGTCATTCGATGCGATTTTACGGGTTCACCCTTGGTTTATTAGGAAAACGCTCAAATGAGCGTTGCTGGAAAGTGCATGAACCGGTGCAAATACCGCTTGACTTGTCGGGCGGAAACGGAAAGAATGTCTCACGTTTTCGAAACATCGTTTCAAGAGTTTAACCGGCAACGATGTTTCGCGCAGTCTCTCAGGTTCTAGCACGGCCCTCGGAATGGCTAGAACTTTTTTAGCGCCACGGTCTCCGTGGCGCTTTTTTTTGCCTGTCTTTCCGACCGTCCGCCCGGACGCGTCAGGCCCGTATTATCCCCCGATCGCCGCAAACGCCTGTCCAGGGCCGCTTCGCGCCTGCTTGCAGGTGCGATGTGCATCGCTCTCACGATCCCCGCACGCAAAAAAAAGCGCGACGCCCGCAGTGGGCATCGCGCGTGAAACGGCGTGGAGCGCCGACGAATGAACGGTAATGAAGAAACGACGCCTGGTCGGAGGCGCCCCGTCAAGGGAGCAACGCCTCCGCCTCGCGTGGGAATCAGCCCTTCGCGAGCTTGATGCTGGTCTGCTCGGCCGTCAGGTAGCCGACGCTGGCGCCGAAGCGATCCTTGTAGTTCGCGCGCACGAGCGGGTCGAGCGTCGGCTTGACCTTGTCGTGCAGCGGCGATTCCCAGTCGCCCGCGTGCTGGAAGTTGCTCATGATGTAGGTCCAGCCGTTGATCTCGTCGACCGCGTGCAGGCCCGTCGATTCGGCGCCGGCCGGGCATGACAGCACGCGCGAGAGCGACTTCGTGTCGACGTTGTAGGCCCACAGGAAGTTGTTCACGTGCATGCCCGAGTCTTCGCCGATGAAGAGGGTGCGCAGCTTTTCGGAGAACTTCAGGTTGTCGGGGTTCGCGATCCTGTCCGGGTTCGCGAGGTTGCCGAGCGCGTCGGCCGTGGCGAGATCCTCGCCGACCAGCGCGGCCGGCGCACCCATGTCGACCGGCACCCATTCGCTGTCGATCGCGCCACCCGTCGTGTCGCGCTGGCCGGCCTTCAGGTTCAGCGCGTAGACGGCGCCTGCGGCGATCTTCTTGTCGACCGCGACGTCGCGCGACACCGCGTTGCCCTTGACCATCGACGTTTCGATCCGCGACATCGCCGTGTAGACGATCTTGTCCTTCGCGTTCACGGTCGTGCCTTCGAGCTTCGTGAACGCCATGCTGCCGCCGAGCAGCGCCGCGTAGCGGTGCGTCTCGAGGAACGCGGCCGCTTTCTCCATCCCCGGCTTCACGCGCATCCAGTTGAACTTGCCGCCGAAGTGGATCTTCGTGTAGCTCGCATCGTTCGGATCGGTCGTCACCAGGTCCATGATGTCCGACGCCTTCAGCGTGTTCGCAAGCGTCTCGATCTCGCTGCTGGTCGCGTGGCCGATCTTGATCCACGTCAGCGTCGCGGTGCCTGCGCCGACGGACGACGTCTGCGTCCACTTCGCGACGTACAGCGTGCCGGCCGACAGGTCGGCCGCCTTGTCGGCGACGAACATGAACAGGCCGCCGTTGGTGGCGTCGTCGCCCATCATCACGGTGCGCTGGTCCGGCATCACCTGGATCAGCTCGTGCGAGATGCGGCCGAGGCAGTAGTGCTTCTTCACGGTGCCGGTGCCGTCCGGGTTCACGGTGATCTCGGGCAGGTGGCCGTAGTGGTAGGGGTTCGCCTTCGTCTCGTCGCCGAACGTGTTCTTGCTGAACGCCTTGAACTGCGCGTCGGTCGCGGCCTTCGTCGCGTCCGGCTCGTATTCCTCGCTCGACAGGTGCGTGCCCCACGGCGACAGGCTCGCGCCGCAGGTGATCCACAGGCCGTGCGCCTTCGACGTATCGACGTTGTGGTACTTCACGACCTTCAGCGCGCCGGTGGCCGGGTCCTGGTCCAGCGTGAGCACGGCGATCGGCGACGGCAGCTGGCCGTACTGCGACGCGCTCGCCTGGTCGCGCGTCGTGTATTCGAACTGCACGACCGCGAACACCGTGTTGCCCTTCACGCCGGGGACGTTCGCGTTCTTCAGCGTCAGCAGCGAGCTGCCGTCCGGGCAGTCGGAATAGAACTGGCGTTCCTTGCCGGCGACCGAGCGATCGATGATCGGCTGGTTGTTGATGTCGTAGTAGCCGCCCGCGAGCGTCGTGCCGCCGTTGCCGTCCGGCACCATGTCGCCCGTCACGAAGAACGGCTTGTACGCGAGCTTGAAGTTGCGCGACGAGCCGTCCGAGAACGACACCGACAGCGTCGAGCCGACCGTCGTCGTGGCCATCGCGGCCGCGTTGTCGAGCGTCGGCGCGGCCATCGCCGAGAATGCCGCCGACGTGTAGGCAGCGGCGACCGGCGCCGGCGTGGACGCGGGATCGTCGTCGCCGCCGCAACCCGTCAGCAGGGCCGGCAGCGCGAGGCCGGAAAGGGGCAGCATCGGCGCGCCGGCAAGGATCTTCAGGGCCTGACGACGGGAAGCATTGGGCAACGCGGGCATGTGGAGTCCAGTTTCGGTTGTTGGAAGAATGGCCTTCGCGAAGCGGGCGAGCGCCAAGCTTCGCGAAGGCATATTGAAAACTGGACGGAAGTGTAAGGACGCTAGATGAAAGTTTTTTGAATCGAAAACGTAATGAGGCGTCGGGCGTCCGTCAGGTGAGCTGACGGACGCCGGTCGCAAGCGTTTGCGTTCAATCGCGCTCGGGCGTGGCCGAGATGCGGTGGATCGACAGGTCGGCGCCGTCGAATTCGGCTTCGCGATCGAGACGCAGGCCGACGGTCGCCTTCAGCGCGCCGTAGACGAGCGTGCCGCCCGCGGTTGCGATCGCGATGCCGCCGAGCGTGCCGACGAGCTGCGACAGGAACGACACGCCGCCGAGGCCGCCGAGCGCCGGCAGCCCGAACACGCCGGCCGCGATGCCGCCGAGCGCGCCGCACATCCCGTGCAGCGGCCACACGCCGAGCACGTCGTCGATGCGCCAGCGGTTCTGCACGCAGGTGAACATCGCGACGAACAGCGCACCGGCCGCGGCGCCCGTGACGAGCGCGCCGATCGGGTGCATCACGTCGGAGCCCGCGCATACCGCGACGAGGCCCGCGAGCGGCCCGTTGTACGTGAAGCCGGGGTCGTTGCGGCCGGCCATCCACGCGGCGAGCGTGCCGCCGACCATCGCCATCAGCGAGTTCACCGCGACGAGGCCGCTGATCTTGTCGAGCGTCTGCGCGCTCATCACGTTGAAGCCGAACCAGCCGACCGCGAGCACCCACGCGCCGAGCGCGAGAAACGGGATGTTCGACGGCGGGTGCGCGGCGATCCGGCCGTCCTTCGCATAGCGGCCGTGGCGCGCGCCGAGCAGCAGCACGGCCGGCAGCGCGACCCAGCCGCCGAACGCGTGCACGACCACCGAGCCCGCGAAGTCGTGGAACGGCGCGCCGAACGCGTGCGCGAGCCAGGCCTGCACGCCGAAGCGCTCGTTCCAGGCGATCCCTTCGAAGAACGGATAGATGAAGCCGACGATGATCAGCGTCGCGACGAGTTGCGGGTTGAACTTCGCGCGCTCGGCGATGCCGCCCGACACGATCGCCGGGATCGCCGCCGCGAACGTCAGCAGGAAAAAGAAGCGGACGAGCGCGTAGCCGTTGTGCTGCGACAGCGTGCCGATGTCGTCGAAGAATTCGACGCCGTACGCGATCGTGTAGCCGATGAAGAAGTACGCGAGCGTCGACACCGAGAAGTCGACCAGGATCTTCACGAGCGCATTGACCTGGTTCTTCTTGCGGACCGTGCCGAGTTCGAGAAACGCGAAGCCCGCGTGCATCGCGAGCACCATGACGGCGCCGATCAACAGGAACAGTGTGTCGACGCCGGATTTCAGACCATCCATGCCGTGGCTTCCTTGCGCAAAAAACGGGCAAGGAACGCAAATATCGAGCCAGCCTGGTGAATGATTGCGTTGAATTGGTGCCTGGATGCCGCGCCATGCGGCATTCCGGTGAATCGTGCACGGGATCGAGGCGTGATCGGCGCCGCTCGAGGGGCGCGTAGATTGCACGTAGCTGGTGCGAGACGTGCTGAACTGGTGCGTACGATGAACGAGGCGGTGCGCGGCGATGCGGTGTCACGCACCGATCTGGCGCGTCAGTGGCGTGCGAACAGCGCGGGCGGCCGGCGCAGCCGCAGCGCGCAGGCCGACCAGTAGGCGGCGACGGTCGCCAGCCCGAGCGCGGCGAAGGCAAGCGCCGCGAAGCCCGCGAGGGACTGGCCGTCGGCGTCGGCGCCGAGGATACCTTGCGCGACGATCAGTGCCGCGGTCCAGAAGCCGATCACGGCCTGCGTGAGCAGGCGCGCGCAGGCGATACGGCGCGGACGCCCGGATTCGGCGAGGCGGCGCGCCGACGGCGCACGCAGGCACAGGAACAGGGTGGCGGCGAGCAGCGCGGCCAGGGCGATGAGCCAGTCGACGAGGAAAGCCATAACGAGAAAAAAGGGGACACGTACGAAGCGGATTGAAGCGTGCCCACTTTAGAGGCGTGGTGCGTGCGATTGAATCAGACGAATCCGAAATTGAAAGGTATTTTTAATGACGGGTCGTTATTTGGCCTGTTCCACAGGCGGTATCATCGACACCGGTCCAACCACGAGGTCGCGCCACGCACGGCCGGAGATTGCTGATGAACATGAAGACATCGCGGGCGCGTCGTGTGCCCGGGTCCGTGCTGGCGGCCGTGGCCGCCGGTGCGCTGCTGTTGCTCGCGGGCTGCGAGAAGTCCGGCACGCCGGCCGCGCAACCCGATACGGCCGCGAGCGCGGCCGCCGATGCCGCCAACAACGCGGCCAAGGCGCTCGACCAGGTGGCGAGCACCGTCAATCAACAGATCAACGCGGCGAAGGCCGGCATCGCGTCCGCGGCGTCGGCCGTGCCGCCGCTGTCCGCGAGCGGTCTCGCATCGGCCGCGCAGGCGCAGATCGACGCGGCGGCGTCCGCGGTCGTCGCGCATGCGGCTTCCGAAGCGGGCGCGAAGATCGCCGAAGCCGGCAAGAAACTCCAGCAGTGGAGCCAGCAGAACGCCGCGGGGGCGAAATCCGCGAGCGGCGAATGACGCGGGCTTGCACGATCTGCAAAATGTAATTATGATGGTTACACATGTCGCCGGTTGCGGGTCGGGCCGGCGTCGCCGAGTGAGTCAGGAATGAATACCAGCAGCCGGTTCGCGTTTGCCGTTCACGTGCTTGCCTTGCTGTCGATGCAGGAAGGTGTACCGTTGTCGTCCGACATCATCGCGGGCAGCGTGAATACGAATCCGGCGCTGATTCGCCGGTTGCTGTCGATGCTGGCGGCCGCGGGCCTGACCACGTCGCAGCTCGGCGCGGGCGGCGGTGCGCTGCTGGCGCGCGAGCCCGGTGAGATCACGCTGCTCGACGTGTATCGCGCGGTCGACGATGCGCAACTGTTCGCGCTGCACCGCGAGACGCCGAATCCGGCGTGTCTCGTCGGGCGGCACATCCAGGGCGTGCTGACCGGCTATATCGGCGACGCGCAGCGCGCGATGGAGGCTTCGCTCGCCACGCGCACATTGGTCGACGTGACGGCCGACATGCTGGATCGGGAGCAGCGCACGCAACGGGCGGCGCGCGCCGGCGGGTGACCGACGGCGGGCAGGGCAGGAAGCCGGACGGCGCGTACGCGCGGCGATCGGCGCAACGGGGGCTTCGCCCCGTTTTTTTCGGTCTTATGTGTAATTAACTGTGTTACATATTTTCATTACTGGAGAATCGATATGACGCAACGTTCGTTGAATATCGCGCTGTTCGGCGCCACCGGCACGATCGGCTCGCGCATTGCGGCGGAAGCCGTGCGACGCGGCCACCGCGTCACGGCGCTGTCGCGCCATCCGGGCGTGTCCGGCGACGGCATCACCGCGAAGGCGGCCGACCTGTTCGACGCGGCCAGCATCGCCGCCGCGCTGCCGGGCCATGACGTCGTCGCAAGCGCGTACGGCCCGAAGCAGGAAGATGCGGCGCAGGTCGTCGCGGCCGCGAAGGCGCTGGTCGCCGGCACGCGCCAGGCCGGCCTGAAGCGGCTCGTCGTGGTAGGCGGCGCCGGTTCGCTCGAAGTCGCGCCGGGCAAGCAGCTCGTCGACACCGAAGGTTTTCCGGACGCGTACAAGCCGCAGGCGCTCGCGCACCGCGATGCATTCGACTACCTGAAGACGGTCACCGATCTCGACTGGACCTTCTTCGCGCCGGCCGCGCTGATCGCGCCGGGCGAGCGCACGGGCACGTTCCGCACCGGCGTCGGCAAGCTGATCGTGGACGCGCAGGGCAACAGCAAGATCTCGGCGGAAGACTACGCGGTCGCGTTCGTCGACGCGCTCGAGCAGGACAGCTTCGTGCGCGAAATCGCGACGGTCGCGTATTGATCGGCGTGGCGGCCGGCGGCGTGTGAGCGTCGGCCCGGGCGCGGCGTGCAAGCCGCGACGCGCGACGATGTCGGGCGACGCCACCCTTCGGGGGTGGCGTCGCCTGTTTCGTTTGGGGCGGCGAGCGCGTGGCGGATCGGTATTTACACCGGTCGACGTGCCGAGACACTTTTCATATTGTTCCCCGTTGGGCAGGATGAATAGAATAAATTTCTATCGACGAGGGAATGGAGAAATGGACGCCATCGATCGCAAGCTGCTGGAGCTGCTGCAGGCGGATGCCACGCTGCCGATCGCGGAGCTGGCGCAGCGCGTGAACCTGTCGCAGACGCCGTGCTGGAAGCGCGTGCAGCGGCTGAAGGAAACCGGCGCGATTCGCGCGCAGGTCGCGCTGTGCGATCCGCGCAAGCTCGGGGTCGGTACGACCGTGTTCGTCGCGATCCGCACGAACCAGCACACCGAGGAATGGGCGCAGCGTTTCACGCAGGCGGTGCGCGACATGCCGGAAGTGGTCGAGGTGTACCGGATGAGCGGCGAGACCGATTACCTGCTGCGCGTGGTGGTGGCCGGCATCGACGATTACGACCGCGTCTACAAGCAACTGATTCGCACGGTGCCGCTGTTCGACGTCAGTTCGTCGTTCGCGATGGAGCAGATCAAGTATTCGACCGCGCTGCCCGTGCGCGATCTGGGGGAGCCGGCCTGACGGGCCGGCCGCCGCGCCGGCCGCGCGGCTTCAGCGGCCGCGCGCCAGCGCGCGTGCGCGTTCGTCGGCCAGCGCGTCGCGGCGCACGAAATCCGCGACGAACGGGCTGGCCGGATGATGGTGCAGCGCATACGGCGTATCCCATTGCGCGAGCCGGCCGTCCTTCATCACGCCGATTCGGTCGGCGATCGCGAACGCTTCCGCCTGATTGTGCGTGACGAGGATCGCGGTGTGGCCCGTGTGCTTCAGGATGTCGCGCAGCTCGAACGCGAGCCGCTCGCGCGTATCGACGTCGAGATTCGAGAACGGCTCGTCGAGCAGCAGCAATTCCGGCGACGGTGCAAGGGCGCGTGCGAGGGCGACGCGCTGCTGCTGGCCGCCCGACAGTTCGTGCGGATACGCGTCGCCGGAATCGGCGAGGCCGACGAGGTCGAGCATCTCCGCGACGCGCAGGCGCCGTTCGGCCTTCGGCATGCGCCGCAGGCCGAACGCGACGTTGTCGGCCGCGCTCAGGTGCGGAAACAGCGCGTAATCCTGGAACATCATGCCGATGCGCCGCCGCTCGGGCGGCACGTCGAGCGACGGCGCCGCGACCGGCGTGCCGTCCAGCACGATGCGCCCCATGCGCACGGGTTCGAAGCCGGCGATCGCGCGCAGCACGGTGGTCTTGCCGCAGCCGGACGCGCCGAGCAGGCAGCCGATGTCGCCGCGCGGCAGCGCGAGGCTCAGGCCGTCGACCACGGTGCGGCGGCCGTGCGGCGTGTCGTAGGCGACGCAGAGGTCGTCGAGTTCGAGCAGGTTCACGGTGTCAGGCTCCGATCTTGTGGCGGGTGCGGGCGAGCAGGATCACGGGCACGAGCCCGGCCAGCACGATCGCGAGCGCGGCGACCGCGCCTTCTTCATAGGTGCCGCGCGCGGCTTCCGCATACAGCCAGGTCGCGAGCGTGTCGAAATTCAACGGACGCAGCAGCAGCGTGGCCGGCAGCTCCTTCATCGCGTCGACGAACACCAGCAGCGCGCTCGTCGTGAGCGCGGGCCGCAACAGCGGCAGGTGGACGCGGCGCAACGTGCCGCCGGCCGTCTCGCCGAGCGAGCGCGCGGCCTGTTCGAGCGACGGCGGAATGCGCGCGAGGCCGGCTTCGATGCCGCCGGCCGGGATCGCGAGAAAACGCACGGTATAGGCGATCACGAGCGCGGTGGCCGAACCCATCAGCAGCAGGCCGTCGCGGCCGAGCGCCGCGCCGAACAGCCGGTCGGCCGTCGCGAACGGAATCAGCAGGCCGATCGCGAGTACGGTGCCTGGCACCGCGTAGCCGAGGCTCGCGATCCGCGCACACAGGCGGGCGGGGCCCGCACCGGCGCTGTCGCGCTGCGCGCGGGCGGCCCACGCGACGACGAGCCCGCACGCGAGCGTCGCGACGGTGGCGGCGGTCGCGATCGTCAGCGTGTTCGCGAGCCCCGTCATCAATTGCGCGGAGACGCCGCCGACGACGTGCAGCCGCTTGGCCGTTTCGACCGCGAGGTACGCGGCCGGCGCGCCGAAGCCGAGCAGGACGGGCAGCCAGCCGAGCATGGCGGCGCCCAGCGCGGCCGCGCCGGTCAGGCGGCGCGGCGCGATCGGCCGCATGCGCCGGCCGTGCGCGTACCGCTGGCGGCGGCGCCCATAGCGTTCGAGCGCGATCATGCCGACGACGATCGCGAGCATCGCCAGCGCGATCTGCGCGGCGCCGGCGAGATCGGAGCGCGTGATCCACGTCGTATAGACGGACACGGTCAGCGTCTGCACGCCGAGGAATTCCGACGCGCCGATATCGTTCAGCGTTTCGAGCAGCGCGAGGCTCACGCCGACCGCGATCGCCGGCCGGGCAAGCGGCACGACGACGCGCCAGAACGTCGCGACGCGGCCCGCGCCGAGCGTGCGCGCGGCTTCGAGCAGGCTCGCGGACTGCGTGACGAACATCGCGCGCGTGCTCAGGTAGACATACGGGTACAGCACGAAGCCGAGCACGAAGATCGCGCCGGGCAGCGAACGCAGGTCGGGCAGACGGAACTGGCGCGGGCTGTCGAAGCCGAGCAGCCAGCGGATCGCGCCCTGCACGGGGCCGATCGGATGCAGCAGATCGAGATACGCGAACGCGACGATGTAGGTGGGGACCGCGAGCGGCAGCAGCAGTGCCCAGGTCAGGGTCCGGCGGCCGGGAAAATCGTACGCGGTGACGAGCCATGCGCAGCTGGTGCCGACGATCGACACGATCGTGCCGACCCCGGCGAGCAGCAGCAGCGTATTGACGAGCGCCTGCGGCAGCACGAATTCGGCGAGATGCCGCCAGTGCGCGAGATCGGCGTCGAAGGCGGCGGCCACGAGCACCGCGAGCGGCGCCGCGACCGCCGCGGCGATCGTCAGCGCCGCGAGCAGCCACAGGCTGCGCGCGCGCGGTCGCAGACGCAGACACGGCCGCGGACCGCTCGGCTCGCGGCAGGCGCGGGCGGGCGACGCGTCAGTTGTCAAAGCCGACCTTGTCGACGAGCTGGCTCGCCTGCTTGCGATGCTTCGCGATATCCGCCAACGGCAGCGGATCGACTTTCAGCGTGCCGAAGCTGGCGATCACCGGGTCGAGCTTCACGTTCGCGCGCACCGGGTATTCGTAGTTCGCCTGCGCATACAGCGCCTGCGCTTCCGGCGACACGAGATATTCGAGCAGTTTCACCGCGTTGGCCTTGTGCGGCGCGTGCTTCGCGACCGTCGCGCCGCTGATGTTCACGTGCGTGCCGCCGCTTTTCGCATTCGCGAAGGTCGGGCGCACGACCTTGATCGCGTCGCCCCATTTGCGCGCATCGCTGCCCGGTTCGGCGTTCTTCATGTGGCCGACGTAGTAAGCGTTCGCGAGGCCGACGTCGCAGATGCCGCCGAGAATGTCGCGCGCGACGTCGCGGTCGCCGCCGGTCGCCTTGCGTGCGAGGTTCGCCTTCACGCCGCGCAGCCATTTTTCGGTCGTGGCCTCGCCGTCGTGCGCGATCATCGCCGCGACGAGCGCGGTGTTGTACGGATGCTGGCCCGACCGGATGCAGACCTTGCCCTTCCATTTCGGATCGGCGAGATCCTCGTAGCGGAATGCGTCGACCTTCAGGTCCTTTTCGACGTACAGCACGCGATCGCGCAGCGACAGCGCGTACCAGTCGCCGTTCGTGGCGCGCAGGTTCGCGGGAATCGCGTCGTCGAGCACCTTCGAGCGCACCGGCTGCGTGACGCCGCCGTCGACGAGGTCGAGCAGGTTGCCGACGTCGACCGTCATCAGCACGTCGGCCGGCGACTGGGCGCCTTCCGCCTTCACGCGCTCGAGCAGGCCGTCCTTCACGAACACCGTGTTGACCTTGACGCCGCTCTGCTTCGTGAACGCGTCGATGAGCGGCTGGATCAGCTTCGGCTCGCGGGTGGTGTACAGGCTCACTTCCTCGGCCGCGTGGGCAAGCGGCGCGAAGGCTGCGACGGCGACGGCGAGGGTGCCGGCGAGCGGCAGCAGGCGGGTGCGCGGATTCGACATGAAGACTCCGGTGCGGCAGGTGGACGAGGGAGCGTTCCGGGGCGCGCCTGCCGCCCGAGCGACCCGAAGCATTACAAAATGAAAGACTTGGGATTCTAGATCGAAATGGGAACGATTAACAATCGAAAGCTGGCGGAAAGCGGAGGAGAAGCCGGGGCCGGAGGGCGGCGAACGGGGCCGTGCAGTGTGGGCGCAAGCGCGTAGAATGCCCGCTTCGACGAATTTGACGGAGCCGCACCGACCATGAACGATCAGCGCAAGAAGAACCCTGTCCGCAACGTGAGCATCCTGATCGTCGTGGCCGTGCTGCTCGTGATCGGGACGATCCTGTACAACGCGATTTCGCAGAAGCACGCGTACGACGAGGCCCATCCGGCCGAGGCCGCGAGCGCGGCGTCGCACTGACGCGCCGCTACGCGGCCCGATCGGGTCGGGTGCGGGGTATGCCACGGGAGTCGATCCGCGGCGTCCGGCGCGACGGGCGCCGCGCGGAACCGGGACATCGGAAGGCGCGCCGGAACCGGCGCGCCGCATCGGCCAGTCAGCCGTGCGTCAACGTGACGCAGGTGCGAATTTCGGGCGGATCCGTGCGTAGAACACGGCCGCGAGCAGCGCGAGCCATGCCGCGCCGACAAACAGCGCCACGCGCGTATCCTCGAACCAGCCGAGCATCACGATCACGAAGCCCATGAATGCGATCGTCAGCGCGGGCGCGACGGGCCACAGCGGCACCTTGAACTTCAGCGCGGCGACTTCGGCGTTCGACAGGCGGCGACGCATCGCCACCTGCGACAGCAGGATCATCAGCCACACCCACACGGTCGCGAACGTCGCGATCGCGGCGACCACCAGGAACACGTCCTTCGGCATCAGGTAGTTGAGCACCACGCCCACCAGCAGCGCGCCGGCCATCAGGAGCACCGTGACCCACGGCACGCCGTGGCGCGACGTCGTCGTCAGCACGCGCGGTGCCTGACCCTGCCGCGCCATCCCGAACATCATCCGGCCCGCGCCGAAGATGTCGCTGTTGATCGCCGAGATCGCCGCGCTGATCACGACGAGGTTCAGGATCGTCGCGGCCGATTTCACGCCGAGCGCCGAGAAGATCTGCACGAACGGGCTGCCGTCGCTGCCGACGCCCGTCCACGGGCTGATCGACATCAGCACCACCATCGTCAGCACGTAGAACAGCAGGATGCGCGCGGGCACGGCGTTGATCGCGCGCGGAATCACGCGTTCCGGGTCCTTCGCCTCGCCGGCGCTCATCCCGATCACTTCGATCCCGCCGTACGCGAAGATCACGACCGACAGCGACGCGATCAGCCCGCCGATGCCGTTCGGGAAGAAGCCGCCATGGTTCCACAGGTTCGCGAACGTCGGCAAGTCGGCCGAATGACCGAAGTGCATGCCGGTCAGCAGGATCGCGACGCCGCCGCCGATCATCGCGACGATCGCGCCGACCTTGATGATCGACAGCCAGAATTCGAGCTCGCCGAACACCTTCACGTGGCACAGGTTCAGCCCGCAGATGATCGCGACGACGCCGAGCACCCAGATCCATTGCGGCACGTCCGGAAACCAGAAGCCCATGTAGATGCCGAATGCGGTGATGTCGGCGATCGCGACGATCACCATTTCGAGCGTGTAGGTCCAGCCGGTGACGAAGCCCGCGAACGGGCCGAGGTTCTCGGTCGCGTAGTGGCCGAACGAGCCCGCGACGGGTTCGCGCACGGCCATCTCGCCGAGCGCGCGCATCACCATGTAGACGGCCGCGCCGCCCAGGATGTACGCGAGGATCACGGCCGGGCCCGCGAGCTGGATCGCGGACGCCGAACCGTAGAACAGGCCCGTGCCGATCGCCGAGCCCAGCGCGAGAAAGCGGATGTGCCGCGCGCTCAGGTGGCGCTGCAAGTTTTTCATGGAGTCTCCGATATCGTTATGCGACGAGCCTGGCGAGCGGTGCCGGTTCGAATGCGTCAAGTTGTATATACAACTTGAATGTGAACGAATGATAACAAGCCGGACCCGGTGGCCGGAATCGGGTATTCCCTGACTGGCGCGGCAAGCGGAATGGGGCGTGGGGCGGTCGCGCGCCGGATGCGCGGGCCGCGTGGAGCGGGTGGGGCATGCTTCGGGGATCGTTGAATCGGCGTGCGCCGGTGGCCGACCCGCGCCATGCGTGGGCCGGCCTGCCGGCGCGGACATTCGGGGTCAGGCGGGCAGGCGGATCACGCTCGCATCCTTGCGGATCAGCAGCGACGACGCGAGCATCTGCTTGCACTGGTGCGCGAGCACCTTCAGGTCATGCGTGAGTTCGGCGCCGACTGCATCGGATTTTTCCGCGGACACGACCATCGCATCGAGATCGCGCGTGATCTGCTTCGACGCTTCGAGCTGGTCGGCAGGCGGCGGTTCGCCGGCCTCGGCCTTCTCGAGATTGTCGAGCACCGCGGCGAGGCCGCGCTGCAGCGCGTCATCGTGGACGAGGCCGCCGTCGGCCGCGCATGCGCTGCGGATCAGCGGCGCGGCGGCCGTGATCTGCGCGCCGAGCACGTGCGTCTGCACGAGCAGGTCGTTCAGTTCGGGCACGAAGCGCTGGTGCGCCTTCGGCTCGATCATCATCCGCTGGAACGCCTGCCCGAGGTTCGCGAACGCGATGTGCACGTCCTTGCGGGCGAGGCGGTAGCGGTAGTCGTCGTCGAGGCTGGCCGTCGGAGATTCGATCGCGGCGGCGACGCCCGCGACGACGGCGGCACCGTCGGCGGTCGGCACCGGCACCGGCGGCGACATGCCGCGCCCGGCGCGCCACACGGCCTCGAAATACTTGCGGGTGGACGTCAGCATGTCAGTGACGAGCTTGCCCATCAGCCGGTATTCCCAGTACGGGAACAGCCGGCTCGCGGCGATCGCGATCATGCAGCCGACCACCGTATCGATCGCGCGTTCGCCGATGATCCGCATGCTGCCCGGCGCGAGCAGGTGAAACATCAGCAGCACGTACGACGACGTGAACACGACGCTCGCCGCATAGTTGAACAGCAGCAGGCTGTAGCTCATCACCATCGACCCGAACATGATCGCGATCAGCAGGTGCGTATCCTTGACCGTGTAGATCAGCGCGACGCTCGCCGCGCAGCCGATCAGCGTACCGACGATACGCGCCGCGTTGCGCTGCTTGGTCAGCGAATAGCCGGGCTTCAGGATGATGATGGTCGTCATCACGATCCAGTACGCGTTGGTGAGCGGCAGCAGCCGGCCGATCCAGAAGCCGACCGCCACCGCGATCGTCACGCGCAGTGCATGGCGAAAGCTCGGCGAGCGCATGTTCAGGTTCGAGAAGATCAGCAGCGGCGACATGCGGCGGCGCTGCAGGAAGCGCGTGAGCGCCTTGTCGATCTTCAGTTCGGTTTGCTGCGGATCGGCGTGGCCCGACAGGTTGCGGCGCATCCGGTCGATCAGGCGCGTCGCGCTCCAGATGCGCCGGAACGTCGCGACCACGGCCGCATAGGCTTCCGCGTGGGTGGCCGCGAAGTTTTTCTTGCGCATCAACTCGATCTCGTACTCGATCGCGCGCAGCTCGGCCTTCACGCTGATGTGCGAATGCGGCGCGCGGTTTTCGAGCACCGCGAGGCCGACCTCCTCGAGATCGGCCGCGGCCTTGCGGATCAGGTCGCGATAGAAAATGATCAGGTCCGAGCCGCCGAACGTGTTGCGCACGAGCGGGTAGTCGGTGTGCGCGCCGACGAACAGCTCGTGCAGGTCGACGCTGTTGATGAACAGGTTGTACATCGTCGTGCGGCCGGGATCGAGCTTGCCGCGCCGCAGCTTCGGCAGGTTGCGCAGCACGATGTCGCGTGCGGTTTCCTGCGTTTCGACCGCGGTGATCTGCCGGGCGACGAGATTGCGGTAGCACTCGTCGAGATCGGCGTCGAGATCGTAGAACTGCGCGCGTGCGAGCAGATAATCGGCGCAGGCGAACAGGCTTTCGGCCAGCGCCTGCTGCTCGATCCGGCGCGCCTGCCATTGCGACACGAGCGTGGCCCAGTACGTGTACCAGAGGCCGCCCGCGAGAATCCAGCCGGCGTTGACGAACGCCTGCAGCGGCGTGAACTTCTCCTCGAGCGTCATCACCATCATGAACAGCGTCGCGAAGCTGATCTGCGGCCAGCGGTTGCCGTAGACGACGATCAGCGACAGCACGAACGTGAGCGGCACGATCGTGAGCCACAGCGCGAAGATGTTCGGGGTCGCGAGGCCGGTCGCGAGCGCGGCGAGGAAGCCGATCACGCTGCACGCGAGCATTTCGTTGTGCTTGTACTTCAGCGGGCCCGGCATGTCGACCACGCACGCGCCGAGCGCGCCCGTCGAGATCGTGAAGCCGAGCTCGCGGTTGTGAAACACGATCAGGCACAACACGGCCGGCAGCGACACGCCGACCGCGATCCGCAGGCCGCCGAAAAAGTACTGGCTGTAGAAAAACTTTCTGATTTCGACCGAATAGCGCATCGATGGGCTGAATGACAGACGAAGACGCCGGGGCGGCGTATTGACTGGCGACGAGTCTATCGTATTTCGCGGCTCGCAAAAGCTGGCTGTCCGGACGATGGCCGTGGCTGCGGCCCTTTGCTATCCTTGGTCATCCTGTTCGCCCGGCCCCGTCGGTGCGAGGTTCCGACGCCCGCCTCATGCTCCATCTCTTCTATTCGAACCGTCACGAAACGCTGGCCGACGCGCTGCTCGAGGATCTGGCCGCGTTCCCGGCCCGCAACGGCCCGTGGGCGCCGCAACAGGTCATCGTGCCGAGCGCGGCGCTGCGCCGCCGTCTCGAGCTCGACATCGCCGCGCGCAATGGCGTGTGCGCGAACGTCGAGTTCACCTATCTCGCGCAGTGGCTGTGGGCGCAGATCGGCCGCGTGCTGACGGTGCCCGCGCGCTCGCCGTTCGCACCCGACCGGCTCGTGTGGCGCTGCTACCGGCTGTTCGCGCAGGCGGCCGATGGTGCGCCGTGGCTCGCGTCGCCGCGGCTCGCCGCGTATCTGTCGGCCTCCGACGATGCGATGCGCTACGAACTGGCCCATCGCGTCGCGGCCGTGCTCGATCACTACCTGACCTATCGCCCCGAATGGCTGGCCGCGTGGCAGGCCGGCGAATCGATGCTCGCGGGCGACGCCGCGCCGCGCGGGATCAGCGACGCCGCGCGCGACGACGAGCGCTGGCAGGCCGCGCTGTGGCGTGCGCTGCTCGCCGAGCTGAGCGACAGCGGCACGCCGCCGGCACACCGCTTCCTCGTCGAAGCGCGCCATCTCGATGCCGACGCGGTCGCGCGGGCCGACTGGCCCGAATCGGTCAGCGTGTTCGCGCTGCCGACGATGCCGCCGCTGCACGTCGCGCTGTTGCGCGAACTGTCGCGCTGGATCGACGTGCGCGTCTACGCGCTGAACCCGTGCCGCGAATTCTGGTTCGACATCGTGACCGCCGCGCATGCCGAGGCGCTCGATGCTGCCGGGCGGCGCGACTACCAGGAGGTCGGTCATCCGCTGCTCGCCGAATGGGGCAGGCAGACGCAGGCGCAACTGCACATGCTGCACGAACTGACCGAAAGCGCCGCATCGGGCGATGCGTCGCGTTTCGTCGAGAACCCCGCGCCCACCTGGCTCGCGCGCGTGCAGAACGCGATCCTCGGATTGCAGCCGGAAGCCGAAATCGGCGACACGCCGGTCGAGCGGGGGATCGAGGTGCACGTGTGCCACAGTCTCGCGCGCCAGCTCGAGGTGCTGCACGACCGGCTGCTTGCCTGGTTCGACGCCGATGCGAGCCTGCAGCCGTCCGACGTGCTCGTCGCGGTCGCCGATCTCGCCGCGGCCGGGCCGCTGATCGACGCGGTGTTCGGCACGGCCGGCGCTGGTGGCGCGCGGGTGCCGTACCGGATCACCGGCCTGCCGCCGTCGCAGGCGAACCCGGTCGCGCGCGTGCTGCTCGACTGGCTCGCGTTGCCGGAACGGCAGGTCGGCGCGCCGGAGCTGGTCGAATGGCTGCGTGTGGATGCGGTGGCCGCGCGCTACGACATCGACGCGGCCGCGCTCGAAACGGTGCAGACCTGGCTCGCGGCCGCCGGCGCGCGGCGCGGGCTGTCGCCGCTCGCGAGCGACGACGCGGCCGTGCCCGCGCCGCGCCATACGTTCTCCGATGCGCTTGCGCGGCTCTTTCTCGGCTATGCGATGCCCGAAGGCGCGGCGCCGATCGGCGCATGGCTGCCGATCGAGGCGGCCACCGGCAGCGAGGCCGAACTGCTCGGCCGGCTCGCACGGTTTACCGACGATCTCGACGGCTTCGCGCGGCGGCTCGCGGAGTCGCACACGCCGCGCGGCTGGAGCGAACTGTTTGCCGACACGCTCGCGCGCTTCTTCGATTCGGGCGCCGCGTATGCCGACGCGCTGGCCGGCGTGCGCGACGCGCTCGACGCGATGCTGGCCGCGATGACGGAAGGGGCGCCGGACGAGGCGTTGTCGGCGGCCGTCGTGCGCGCGGGGCTCACCGCGGCGCTCGACGATCCGGCCCGCGGCGGGGTGCCGTGGGGCGGCGTCACGTTCTCTTCGCTGACGAGCTTGCGCGGGCTGCCGTATCGCGTCGTCTGCCTGCTCGGGATGGACGATGGCGTGCTGCCAAGTCTCGCGCGCGCGGACGAATTCGACCTGATGGCCGTGCTGCCGAAGCTGGGCGACCGGCAGCGTCGCGACGACGAGCGCAATCTGTTTCTCGACCTGTTGCTCGCCGCACGCGACCGGTTGCTGATCGCCTATACGGGCCGCAGCATCCGCGACAATGCGCCGTTGCCGCCCGCGGCGCTCGTCGACGAGCTGCTCGATCATCTGGCGATCGTCACGGCCGGGCCCGGCGCCGCACCGGATGCGGTGGATGCCGCACGGCGCGCGTTCATCGTCGAGCATCCGCTGCAACCGTTCGCGGCCGCGTATTTCCAGCCGGGCAGCGAACTCGTGTCGTACGACGCCGAGCGGGCGACGCTCGCGTCGCTGCTGGCCGCCGAAGCGTCGCGCGGCGAGCCGCGCGAGCAGCCGTTCTTCGCGCAGCCGCTGCCGGCCGAGCCGGTCGAGCCCGTCGCGTTCAGCGAATTCGAACGCTTCTGGCGGCATCCGGCGCGTGCGTTGCTACGCGGCCGGCTCGGCATCGTGCTCGCCGACGCACAGGCCGAACTGCTCGATACCGAGCCATTCGCGCTGGACTTTGCCGGCAGCGACGCGCTGGCCGAGCGCGTGCTGCCGCTCCTGATCGAAGCGAGCGAGGGTGGCGTGCACGATCACGCGCTGCGCATTGCGGACGCGAGCCCCGAACTGCCCGGCGGCGCGACGGGGGCGGTGTGGCGCGACCAGGCGCTCGGTTCGATGACGCAGCTTGCGTCGAACGTGCGCCGTGCGCTGGCCGACGGCATCGAGCGGCGGCCGTTCTCGCTCATCGTCGCACCGAAGTGGCCCGACACCGAGCAGCCGCTGTTCGGCGCCGACGACGCGATGCTGGCGGCCGACGCGGTGAGCGCGCCGCTCGAACTGCACGGCACGCTGAACCGGCTGACGCCGGCCGGGCAGGTCGTCTACCGCTATGCACGGCCGAGCGCGCGCGATTACCTGTCCGCGTGGCTCGCGCATCTCGTCTACTGTGCGATCGAGCCCGGCGGCCCGCGCCGCACGCTGTGGTTCGGCAGCGGCGGTGCGTTCGAGCTGACGCCCGTCGCGGCGCCGCTCGAACGGCTCGCGCCGCTGGCCGCGCTGTTTCGCGCGGGGCGGCGCATGCCGCTGCGGTTTTTCCCGCGCAGTGCGTGGGCGCGGGTATCCGACGGCGAGGCGAAGGCCGCGAGCGTGTGGATCAACGAGCGGGTCGTGAGCGAAGCCGACGACCCGGCCATCGCGATCGCGTGGCGCGGCGCGCATCCGTCGCTCGACGAGCCGTTCGGCACGCTCGCGCGGCTCGTGTTCGAGCCGCTCGTCGAACATCTGAAGGAGGTCGCATGAGCGCCGTGTCGCAGCAGCAGGCGCTCGAACTCGACGTGTTCGCCTGCCCGCTCGACGGCGTCAACCAGATCGAGGCGTCGGCCGGCACCGGCAAGACCTGGAACATCTGCGCGCTGTACGTGCGCCTGCTGCTCGAAAAGGATCTCGGCGCGGACGAGATCCTCGTCGTGACCTTCACGAAAGCGGCGACGGCCGAGCTGCACGAGCGGATTCGCAGCCGGCTCGCGCAGCTTGCGCATGCGCTCGACACGGGTGACGACGGCGGAGATCCGTTCATCGCGCGCCTGCTGGAGACCACGCTCGGCGATGACGGCGCGCTCGACTCCGAGACGGCCGCGAAGCGGATCCGGCGCGCGCTGCGCGCGTTCGACCAGGCGGCGATCCATACGATCCACGCGTTCTGCCAGCGCGCGCTGCAGGAAGCGCCGTTCGCGGCCGCGATGCCGTTCGCGTTCGACATGGAGGCCGACGATGCGTCGCTGCGCTTCGAACTCGCGGCGGATTTCTGGCGCACGCGTGTCGAACCGGCGGCCGCGCGCTGGCCGGGCTTCGCGACCTGGCTTGTCGAATCGGGCGCCGGCCCGGCCGCGCTCGATGCACAGCTTGCACGCCGGCTGAAGAAGCCGCTCGCCGCGCTGCGCTGGGATGGCGTGACCGAGCCGGACGAATCAGCCGAAGCAGCGGCGGCCGAATGCTTCGCCGAGGCGGCGCGGATGTGGGCGGCCGAGCGCGACGCGATCGATGCGTTGCTGCGCGCCGCGCAGCCCGTACTGAATCAACGCTCGCACAAGCCCGACGCGGTTACCGATGCGCTCGCCGCGTGGGCCGTGCATTTCGAGCAGGGCGACGCGACGGCCGCGCTGCCGAAAGCCGCGCTGAAGCTCACGCAAACCGCGCTGACGAAGGCGACCAAAAAAGGCGGTGCGACACCCGCACATGCGTTCTTCGACGTGGCCGACGCGCTCGAAGCGGCCGTGGCCGCAGCCGAGGCCGCGCAGCGCGCGCGCTGGCTCGCGCTGATCGCCGAATGGCTCGACATGGCGCCCGGCGAGCTGGCCGAGCGCAAGCGCACGCGTCGCGTCGTATCGTTCGATGACCTGCTCGCGAACCTGTATCACGCGCTGCACGCGCATCCATGGCTCGCCGAGACGCTGCGCGCGCGCTATCCGGCCGCGTTGATCGACGAGTTCCAGGATACCGATCCGCTGCAGTTCGCGATCTTCGACCGGATCTTCGCGCCGCGCGGCCCGCTGTTTCTCGTCGGCGATCCGAAGCAGGCGATCTACAGTTTCCGCGCGGCCGACCTGCATACCTATCTCGCCGCGCGCGCACGGGCGAGCGCGTGCTACACGCTCGCGGTCAACCAGCGCTCGACACCCGCGATCGTCGAAGCGTGCAATCGCTTCTTCCTGTCGAATCCGCGCGCGTTCGTGCTCGACGGGCTCGACTATTACGCGGTGCGCGCCGGCACGCGTGTGCGTGCGCCGTTCGTCGACGAGACCGATCCGGGCCCGGCCGGCGATTTCCGGGTGTGGGCGCTGCCGGGCGGCGAAGGTACGCTGCTCAAGCGCGATGCGCAGGCGCAGGCTGCACAGGCCTGCGCGGCCGAGATCGCGCGGCTGATGCGCGGCGCGCGTGAAGGGCGAGTGCGGTTGGGAGAGTCGCCGTTGTCGCCGGGCGACATCGCGGTGCTCGTGCAGACGCACCGGCAGGGCAGCCTCGTGAAGCGCGTGCTCGCGACGTGGGGCATCGGCAGCGTCGAGCTGGCTCAGGCGTCGGTGTTTTCGACCGGCGACGCCGAACAGCTCGAACGCGTGCTGGCGGCGATCGATGCGCCAGGCGACCTGCGGCGTCTGCGCGCGGCGCTCGCGTCCGACTGGTTCGGGCTCGATGCCGGCGCGCTGTGGCGCATGGAGCAGGGCGACGGCGATGCGCCACCCGGCGCGTCGGCGGCCGACAGTGCGGACGCGATGAGCTGGGTCGAGCGCTTCTCGCGGTATCGGCTGCTGTGGCGCGAACGCGGCTTCGCGGTGATGTGGCGCACGTTCACGCGCGAGCTGCGGATCGCCGAACGGCTGATGGGCGGTGCGGACGGCGAACGTCGCGTGACCGACATCAACCATCTGGCCGAGTTGACGCAGGCACGGGCGTCCGCGCAACCGGGTATCGCGCCGACGCTGCGCTGGCTGGCCGCGCAACGGCTGGACGGCGGCGGCGAGGAAGCGCAACTGCGGCTCGAATCCGATCGAAACCTCGTGCAGATCGTCACGGTGCACAAGTCGAAGGGGCTCGAATACGCGGTCGTGTTCTGTCCGTTCCTCAACGACGGCGGGCTGCGCGAGCCGCCGTCTTCCGCGCTGCCCGATGCGCGCGAGTATCACGACGACGCGGGCGAGGCGGTGCTGCATTACGGATGCGACGACGAAGCGGCCGCGCACGCGGCGCGGCAGGCGCTGCGCGAGCAGGCCGCGGAGCGCGCGCGGCTCGTCTACGTGGCGCTCACGCGCGCGGTGTATCGCTGCTATGTCGTCGCCGGGCCCTACCTGTCGTCGCGTTCGACGCGCGAAGCGCGGCGCAGCGTGCTCAACTGGCTCGTCGCCGGTGCCGGCCATGCGTTCGATGCGTGGCTCGACGAGCCGCCCGACGAAGCCGCGCTCGAGGCGGCATGGCGCGCGCTCGCGGGCGGCCCCGTGAGCGTCGCGCCGCTGCCCGTGCCCGCGCGCCGCGAGCGTCTCGCGGCCGGGCACGACGCGTCGCAGACGCTCGCGGCGCGCCATGCGACGCGCGTGCTGCGCGATGCGTGGCGGATGGCGAGCTTCAGCTCGCTGACCGCGTCGATGGCGCGCGAGGAGGCGGGCGTCGCGGCCGTGCCCGACGACGAACTGCGGCCCGATCACGATGCGCTCGCCGCGGTAACGCCGGACGGCGAACTGATATTCGCCGATACGATTGCGACCGATCCGCCGGACGACGACATCCTCGTGTTCCCGCGCGGCGCGGCGGCGGGCGAATGCCTGCACCGCCTGTTCGAACTCAGCCGGTTCACGGAGCCCGAATCGTGGCACGCGGCCGCGCTTGGCGCGCTGCACGACCGGCCGGTCGAGGCCGAGCCGGCGCTTGCGGCGCGACTGCCGGCGATGATGGTGCGGCTCGTCGACGATGTCGTGCACACCGAGCTCGTGTCGGGCATGCGGCTCGTCGATCTCGATCCGGCGAAGCGGCTCGACGAAATGGGTTTCCTGTTTCCGGCGCCGTCGTTGGACCTGCTGGCGCTGCGCCGGCTACTGGTCGCGCACGGTTATCCGGACGTTGCACTGGAGGCGGGCACGCTCGCCGGTTTCATCAAGGGTTTCATCGACATGATCGTCGAACACGACGGCCGTTTCTGGATCGTCGACTGGAAGTCGAACCACCTCGGCACGACACCGGACGCCTACGGCCCGCGCGCGCTCGACGTCGCGATGGCCGATCACGCATATCACCTGCAGGCGCTGCTCTATACGGTCGCGCTGCATCGCTACCTGTGCGGCCGGTTGCCGGATTACGACTACGACACGCATATCGCGGGTTACCTGTACCTGTTCGTGCGCGGCGTGCGGCCAGGTTGGCGCAGCGGCGGCGAGCCGGCCGGCGTGCATGCGCGGCGGCCCGCCCGCGCGCTCGTCGACGCACTCGACCGGATGATGGAAGGGGGCCGCGCATGACCGCATCCGACGACATGCTCGAATTCACCGGCGGTCTCGTCGCGCGGCTGCCCGAGCCGGCCGATTTCGGCATTGCGCTCGCGGAAGGCTTCGCGCGCCGCATCGGCGACCTCGCGCGACGTGCCGGTGCGCCGTCCGCGTCGGCACGCTGGGCGGCGCGTGCCGCGTTCGCGACGAGCCGTGCGACCGCGAGCGGCCACGTGTGCGTCGCGCTTGGCGCGCTTGCACAGCGTTACGAAGCGCCGCTCGGCGAGGTCCGCGCGGCGCTTGCCGCGAGCGGCGTGGTCGCGTTCGGCACGCTTGCGCGCGGCGGCGAGCGGCCGCTGATCGTCGACCGGCTCGATCACCTGTACCTGTCGCGCTATTTCGATTACGAACGGCGGCTCGCCGATGCGCTCGTCGCGCAGGCCGGCGTCGCCGCGCCGGACGAAGGCCTGTCGCCCGACCGGTTGCGCGACAGTCTCGCCCGTTACTTCGGGCCGGCCACCGGTGAAGTCGACTGGCAGCGCGTCGCGGCGATCGTCGCGCTGACCGGCCGCGTGACGATCGTCAGCGGCGGGCCGGGCACGGGCAAGACGACGACCGTCGTCGGCGTGCTGGCCTGTCTGCTTGACGCGCACCCGGGGCTGCGCATCGCGCTGGCCGCACCGACCGGCAAGGCCGCGCAGCGGATGCAGGAGGCGCTGCACGCGCGCGCCGGCGATCTGCCGCCCGAGCTCGCGGCGCGCCTGCCCGACACGTCGTACACGCTGCATCGGCTGCTGGGCGGCGGCGGGGCGGCCGGCTTTCGGCATCATCGCGACAATCCGTTGCCGTACGATCTGATCGTCGTCGACGAGGCGTCGATGATCGACGTCGCGCTCGCCGCGCATCTGCTCGACGCGCTCGCGCCGGGTGCGCGGCTCGTGTTGCTGGGCGACAAGGACCAGCTGGCGGCGGTCGAGGCCGGCGCCGTATTCGCGGAGCTGAGCGCGCGGCCGGCGTTCACCGCCGCGGCGCGCACGCGCATCGCGCAGGCGCTCGGCATCGACGAGGCGACGTTCGTCGCGGCGTTGCCGGTGCCGGACGAGGTGGCGCCGGCAGCGGTGCCGGCCGCGCAGCCGGTTTCCGCGTCCGCACGGGCTCCGGCGTCGCCATCGGCATCTGCGCCTGTTTCGCGCAAATCGGCGCCGCGGCCGAAAGTCGATGCGCGACAGGCGTCGCTTTTCGACGACGAACCGCAGGATGACGAAGTGTCGTCGACGGCCGGCATCGCGCCGTCACCGCCCACCGAGTCGGCGCTGACCGCCGATGCCGGCGCACCAGACGGCAAGACACCGGCCTGGATCGAGGCCGACGAACTCGCATGGCTCGACACCGTCGAGCTGCCGCCGTTCGACGCAGGCGATGCGGCACTTGCATCGATGACGGCGCCCGCATCGCCATTGGCCGGCGAAGCGGCAGCCGCAGCCGCGTCCACCGGTACGTCCACCGCGGCACCGCTCGCGGACTGCGTGGTGTGGCTAGAACGCAATTACCGCTTCGGTCTCGATTCGCCGATCGGGCGGCTGTCGCTCGCGATCCGCCGCGGCGACGTGCAGGCGACGCTCGAAGCGTTGCCCACCGACGATTCGGCCGCCGCATCGTTTCACGACGATGCGGGCGACACGCTGGCGTCGTCGACGGTCGAGCGGCTCGCACGGCGCTTCGGCGCCTACCTCGACGCGTTGCGCGACGCGCTGGCCGCGCCGGTGCCCGATCCGCTGCCGCTGTTCGACGCGCTCAACCGGTTCCGGATCCTGTGCGCGACCCGCAGCGGCTCGCGCGGGGCGGAACACGTCAATGCGCTGGTGGCCGCGCACGTGCGGCATGCGGCGCGCGTGCCGCTTGCGGTCGGCGCGCACTGGTTCACCGGGCGGCCGATCATGGTCACGCGCAACGACTATGCGCTGGGACTGTTCAACGGCGACATCGGCATCGCGCTGCCCGACGCGCATGGCGTGCTACGCGTGTGGTTCCGGCGCGCGGACGGCACCGCGCGCGCGGTGTCGCCGGCTGCGCTGCCGCCGCACGAAACGGCGTTCGCGCTGACGGTGCACAAATCGCAGGGCTCTGAATTCGACGAGGCGGCGCTCGTGCTGCCCGCGTCGTTCGGCCGGGTGCTGACGCGCGAGCTGGTCTATACGGCCGTCACGCGCGCCCGCACGCGCGTGCAGGTGATCGGGCCGCGGCGCGTGCTGGCGCAGGCGGTCGCGACACGCACGCAGCGCGATTCGGGGCTCGCGGCCCGCGTCGACGAGGCGCTTGCCCGGCGCCGCACGGAGGTTTCGCGATGATGATTCGCTACACGCTCGATCCGGCCGAGGTCGAATGGACAGCCGTGCGCGCGCAGGGCGCGGGCGGGCAGAACGTGAACAAGGTGTCGAGCGCGATTCATCTGCGCTTCGACATTCGCGCGTCGTCGCTGCCGCCGGTCCTGAAGGAGCGGCTGCTTGCGCTGTCCGACCAGCGCATCACGCGCGACGGCATCGTCGTGATCAAGTCGCAGGAATATCGGACGCAGGAGAAGAACCGCGAGGCCGCGCTGGCACGGCTCGATACGTTGATCGGCAGCGTCGCGTACACGCCGCGTGCCCGGGTCGCGACGCGGCCGACGCGTGCGTCGAAGGAACGGCGGCTCGAGCACAAGTCGCGCCGCAGCACGGTGAAGTCGGGACGAGGGAAGGTGATCGACTGACGAGCGAAGGGCCGGTGCGGGTCGCAGGCGAACGTGCGCCGTGCGCGCCGGCTACCGCATCACGGTTCCGGCGCTGTCGAGCACGAAGTCGACGCAGAACACGACGAGCCGGCTCTGCGCGCGGATCGCGACGGCGGCCGTATAGCAGTCGCGGCCTTCCGTCAGCGAGAAGTGCGGCCCCATCAGCGCGACGCGCCCGGGGGCGGCGATCGCGCGCTGGAAATACGGGCGTCGCGACCAGTTGCTGTGGGTTTCCGGGAACAGCGGCGCGAGACGGGTCACGCTCGCCTGGCTGTCGTCGAGCGGCGCGCCGATCGACGGCAGGAACTGTTCGCCGGTCTCGTCCGTGACGAACACGCGACGCGCGGCCGGCACCGCGAACACGCGTTGCGCGGCGTCCTGCAGGTTGCCGCTCGCCGAAAACGCGGCCGCGCCGCCGAGCACGAGCCGTTCGATCGCGTCGAAACCGGGCTGCTCGGGGGCCACCGGCGTGTGCCGGCGGGCGATGAAGCGCCGCCACGCGGCATCGAGCATCGCGGGCGCCGCGGCGCTCGCGTGCGCGATCGATGCATCGGGCTGGCCGAACCGGAAACCCTGCACGAAATCGATGTCGGCTTCCATCAGCGCCTGCAGCGCGTCGTCGCTTTCGACGCCTTCGGCCAGCACCATCGCGCCGGCCTGGTGCAGCATCGACACGAGGTGATGCATGATGCGGCGATCGTCGGCCGAGCCGGTCGAGCGCTCGACGAGCGAGCGGTCGAGCTTCACGATGTCGGGCCGTGCCCGCCACACGCGGTCGAAGTTCGAGAAGCCGGTGCCGAAATCGTCGATCGCGATCAGGAAATCGCGATGCTGGATCATGTCGATCGTGCGGGCGAGCGCGGCTTCGTCGCGCGCCGGCTGCTCGATCACCTCCAGCACGATGCGATTCGGCGGCAGCGCGAAATGCCGGCACAGCGCCTCGACGAACTCGCGCTGCACGAGGCCCGTGTCCAGCACGCGCGGCGTCACGTTCAGGAACAGCCAGCCGTCGCCGATCCCCTGCGCGACGAAGTTGGCCGTGTGCAGGCAGCGCGCGAGCCGGTCGAGCAGCAGCGCGTCGGCGTCGCCGCGCGTCTTGTCGAACAGGGCGGTGGGCGACGCCAGCGCGCCGTTGTCGTCGACGACGCGCAGCAGCGCCTCGTAGCCGACGACGCGCTTGTGCGTGATCGACAGCACGGGCTGGAACACGCTGCGCAAGGTCGTGGTGCGATAGGTGGCGAGCCAGCCCTGGGGCGTCGGCGTGAGGCGTTCGAGCAGGGCGTCGAGCGACAGGTCGCGGGTGGACTTCATGTCAACGGTGCCCGGCAGCGGGCGGCGGGGCGGCGGCGCATCGCCACGCCGATGCAGCCGCATGCGCAGGCGGACGCAAAAGAACGTGGAGCATCGAGACCGCCTTCTGCGGATGAGTTTTCCGAGTGTAACGGGATTGCCGCGGCGCGCGTATCAGGGTAACTCCAGACGCAAACGGTACACCGCGATTCCAGCCCGTGCCCGGCGGCGCGGCGACGGGCGCCGCGTGCATGCGTACGGTGCATGACCGTCGCGAAACGAAGCGCGCCGCGGCCAGCGGCAGATGACAATCTCGCGACAGAGCCTCGGCATGACCGTGCGTCGCCGCGGCGCGACGCACAGGCCGATGCGGGAAATCCCGGCGGCGGCCGCCGCCATCAGACGAATGAGGCGAATGCCCGCGCGTCATGATGCGATCCGCGGTCCGTCGGCACACCCGCGTCGCGTCGTCACCGGTATTGCCGCGCGACGGGAGACGGGCGGCCGGCCGCAGTTCGTGCGCCCCGCTCGCCGATCGTCAGGCCGCCTCGCCGCCGCGCGGTCGGACGCCGGGAATCCGCTTGATCACACCGGTCGCGAGCGCGGTGCCGACGAGCACGATCGCGCAGCCTTCGATCATCACGGCCGACACGTGTTCGCCGAGGAACAGCGCGCCCCACAGCAGCCCGAACACCGGGATCACGAACGTCACGGTAATCGCACGGGCCGGCCCGACATGCGCGATCAGGTAGAAGAAGATGAAATACGCGATGCCCGTGCATGCGACGCCGAGGGCGAGCACCGCGCTCCAGGCGTGCACGCCGACCGGCGCGGCCGGCCAGGTCGCGATCGCGAACGGCAGCAGCAGGATGGTCGAGCCGATCATGCTGCCGGCTGCGTTGACGAGCGGATCGACGCCGCCGAGCTTGCGTTTCGTATAGTTGGCCGCGATGCCGTACAGCAGCGTCGCGCCGAGCGCGGCCGCCGCGGCGAGCGCGGTCGCGCTGGCGCCCGTGTCGCCGTGCGCGTTCGCGACCTGGTTCCACACGAGCGTGAGCACGCCGGAAAATCCGATGACGAGCCCGAGCGCGCGCGGCAGCGACAGCTTGTCCTTCAGCCACAGGTAAGCGACCAGCGCGCCCCACAGCGGCGTGGTCGCATTGATCACCGACGTCACGCCGGCCGACAGCGTCAGCTCGGCGAACGCGAACAGGCAGAACGGGATGCCGGAATTCAGCGCGCCGACGACGAATAGCGGCCACGCATGACGGCGCAACCGGGCGCCCAGATCGGCGGGTTTGAAGCGCGTCAGCGCGAAGCCCGCGAGAAACAGCGCGCCGATGCCCACGCGCAGCGCCATCAGTGGCGCGACGCCGAAATCGACCACGCCGACTCGGATGAACAGGAAGGATGCGCCCCACAGGGCGGCGAGCACGGTCAGCAGGAAAGCGTTCTTGGGTGACATCGATCGGGCCGGGGCGGGACGGGATGCGAAGAATCTTACACCGCGTTACCGCACCGTCGTTTCAGGATCGGATGAAACGACAAGAAACGGGAGTTCCGCCGCTTGCCGGGGGCGGATAGCCGACCACGCGCGGCACGGCCGCTCAGATCAGTGATGACGCCAGCCGCCGCGTCCGCCGAAACCGAAATTGAGCGACAACGCCGGGCCCCAGTAGCCGCCCCACGCGGGCGCATACGCCGGCGCCGGATAGTAATAGGCGGGGGCCGGATCGACATACACGGGCGCGGGCTGTACCGGCACCGCCGTGTAATAGCCGCCCGGATAGTAGCCGTAGGGGTAGTAGCAGCCGGCAAGCGTCGTGCAGGCGAGCGCTGCGGCGACGAAGGTCCTGTTCATGATGTGTCTCCGGCGGAGCCGGCCATCGGCAGATGCTTCAAGCTTAGGCCGCGTACCGATGACACGGTATGAAAAACGGTAACCGATCATTTCCGGGCGGCGCGGACGCGCCTTTGCGGCACGGCATGCGAAACATACGAAAACGGCGCTTCCGCACCGCGGAAACGCCGTTGAACCGACTGGCCAGCAACTGAGCGACGCCCAACCGGCCGATGTCGCGCTCGTTACTTGCCGACCTGGTTACCGATGATGCCGCCGGCCGCCGCGCCGCCCAGCGTCGACAGCGCGTTGCCGCCGATCGCCGCGCCGGCCACGCCGCCGACACCCGCACCGATTGCCGTATCGCGCTGGCGTCGCGACATCGAATCGCAGGCCGACAGGCTGGCCACGGTCGCAACGAGAAGAGCGCATACCCCAAAACGCCGAATCGAGTTCATGATCGTTGTCCTTGTGGTAGTGAACGGAAGGCGCACGACCGGCTGGCGGCCGCGCATGACTTCAATCTACGCGCCGTCCCGCGACGCTGCTGTAAGGACTTGTTAAGGCCCGCGCGGTTTCGTAATCAATTGTTTCGCACCGGATTGGCAGGCACACGGGATGCGCAACAGGCGCTCGGCACGCAAAAAAAGCCCGCTCGAAAGCGGGCTTCGTGCATCGCGACGCGAGCCGGTGCGGCTCGCCGCGCGCTTACTGACGGTGGTAGATCTCGGCGCCGGTCTTCACGAACTCGACCGCCTTGACCTCCATCCCTTTCTTCAGCGCTTCGGTTTCTGACACGCCCTGCTGCGCCGCGAACTCGCGCACGTCCTGCGTGATCTTCATCGAGCAGAAGTGCGGGCCGCACATCGAGCAGAAGTGCGCGACCTTGGCGGAATCCTTCGGCAGCGTCTCGTCGTGGAATTCGCGCGCCTTGTCCGGGTCGAGACCGATGTTGAACTGGTCTTCCCAGCGGAACTCGAAGCGCGCCTTCGACAGCGCGTTGTCGCGCACCTGCGCGCCCGGGTGGCCCTTGGCGAGGTCCGCGGCGTGCGCGGCGAGCTTGTACGTGATGATGCCTTCCTTCACGTCGTCCTTGTTCGGCAGCCCGAGGTGTTCCTTCGGCGTCACGTAGCACAGCATCGCGGTGCCGAACCAGCCGATCATCGCGGCGCCGATGCCCGACGTGATGTGGTCGTAACCCGGCGCGATGTCGGTGGTCAGCGGCCCGAGCGTGTAGAACGGCGCTTCCTTGCACCAGTCGAGCTGGAGATCCATGTTCTCCTTGATCAACTGCATCGGCACGTGGCCGGGGCCTTCGATCATCACCTGCACGTCGTGCTTCCACGCGATCTGCGTGAGTTCGCCGAGCGTCTTCAGTTCGCCGAGCTGCGCTTCGTCGTTCGCGTCGTAGATCGAGCCGGGACGCAGGCCGTCGCCGAGCGAGAAGCTCACGTCGTACGCCTTCATGATCTCGCAGATCTCTTCGAAGTGTTCGTACAGGAAGCTTTCCTTGTGATGCGCGAGGCACCACTTCGCCATGATCGAGCCGCCGCGCGACACGATGCCCGTCATCCGGTTCGCGGTGAGCGGCACGTACTGCAGGCGCACGCCCGCGTGGATCGTGAAGTAGTCGACGCCTTGCTCGGCCTGCTCGATCAGCGTGTCGCGGAAGATTTCCCAGGTGAGGTCCTCGGCCTTGCCGTTGACCTTTTCGAGCGCCTGGTAGATCGGCACCGTGCCGATCGGCACCGGGCTGTTGCGGATGATCCACTCGCGCGTTTCATGGATGTGCTTGCCGGTCGACAGATCCATCACCGTGTCGCCGCCCCAGCGGATCGCCCACGTCATCTTGTCGACTTCCTCGCCGATCGACGACGTGACGGCCGAGTTGCCGATGTTCGCGTTGATCTTCACGAGGAAGTTGCGGCCGATGATCATCGGCTCGGATTCCGGGTGGTTGATGTTCGCCGGGATGATCGCGCGGCCGCGCGCGACTTCGTCGCGCACGAATTCCGGCGTGATCTCGGCGAGCGCGTTCGCGCCGAAGGCCGCGGCGCCGAATGCGTGGCCCGGATGCTGGCGGCCCATCATCGCGGCGAGCTTCGCGCCGTTCGGGCCGCTCGACTTCAGGCTCTCGATGTACTCGGCGCGGCGCTGGTTCTCGCGGATCGCGATGTATTCCATTTCCGGCGTGATGATGCCCTGACGCGCGTAGTGCATCTGCGTGACGTTCTTGCCGGGCTGCGCACGGCGCGGATTGCGGTGCAGGCCTGGAAAGCGAAGTTCGGCCGTGGCCGGATCGGCCGCGCGTTCGAGGCCGTACTGGCTCGACAGGCCGGGGAGCACCTCGGTGTCGCCGCGCGCCTCGATCCAGCGCTGGCGCAGTGCGGGCAGGCCCGCGCGGATGTCGATCTTCGCGTCCGGATCGGTGTAGGGGCCCGACGTGTCGTACACGTAGATCGGCGGATTCTTCTCGCCGCCGAAGCCGGTCGGCGTGTCGGCTTGCGTGATTTCGCGCATCGGCACGCGGATGTCGGGCTGCGAGCCGGTTACATAGACCTTTCGCGAATTGGGCAGCGGCGCGACGGCGGCGGCGTCGACGTGCGCGTCGGCAGACAGAAACTTCGGATTGGCGTTCATGCAATCTCCTGTGCGGGCGCCGGACAGGCGCTGCGGCGCTTGCCCGGAGCCCTTGACGAATGTGGGGCTCGAGCTAAGCAGGAGACGAGGCTTGGTGAGGCGGCGGATTTCGTCAGAAGGATGGCGGCGAAATCCGTACGCTTCCCTGCGCTGGCATTATCCAGATCAGGTTCAAAGGGTATTTCTCACCCGCAATGCCGGTTGTTTGACCGAACGCATTGCAGGACCCCCGCGTTAGCAAGGGCACACGATACACCGGCTTGGCGGTGGTTTCAACCGGGTGCGAAGCCGATGCCGCCGGGCGGCGGCCGGATCGCGGCCGGCGAACCGGGCAGGGTGCACCGCAGCAATCCCGACTGCCGAACGGCGTCCCGGCCGGGCCGGATAGCGCCAGGCGGTGCAGCATTCGCGTCTTCATTTTCGGCGTCTACAATTTTTTTGACATCGCTGTCATTTCCGGCGGTGTGCTCCGTCTATTCGGCTCCCAAACCCATGTATCGGAGAGATGTCATGAAAAACGTATTCCTCGCCGCCTGCGTCGCCGCACTTGCCACGATCGCAACGGGCGCCCATGCGCAGAGCGACGCCATGTCGAAGGACGGCACGTCGATGTCGAAGGACGCGATGGGCCACGACGCGATGGCCAAGGACGATGCGATGGCCAAGGACGGCGCGATGAAGAAGGACGGCATGAAGAAGCACGCGATGAAGAAGGATGCGATGGGCCACGACGCGATGAAGAAGGGCGATGCGATGAAGAAAGACGCCATGAGCCCGTCGAACTGACGAATGCGGGCGGGGCGCGGCCGGCCGGTTACCGGCACACGTCGCCTCCCGCTGCATCATCCCGGGAGTCTTCATCATGCAAACGGTTCCTGTCACCGATCGCACGAACGTGCCGCCGCCCGCGCCGACGATCCATCCGCGGTGGGTGCGCGCGAGCCACTGGCTCAACGCGCTCGCGGCGATCCTGATGGCGTTGTCGGGCTGGCGCATCTACGATGCGTCGCCGATCTATCCGGCGTTCACGTTCGCGCACGGCATCACGCTCGGCGGCTGGCTCGGCGGCGCGCTGCAATGGCATTTCGCTGCGATGTGGCTGCTGGTCGGCAACGGGCTGTTCTATCTCGCGATGTCGATCGCGACGGGGCGCTTCGCGCGCAAGTTGCTGCCCGTGACGCCTGCGTCGGTGTGGCGCGACGTGCGCGCGGCGCTCGGCGGGCGGCTGTCGCACGACGACCTGAGCGTCTACAACGCGGTGCAGCGTGCCGCGTACCTGACCGCGATCGTCGATCTCGTCGTGCTGGTGCTGTCGGGGCTCACGATCTGGAAATCGGTGCAATTTCCGCTGCTGCGCGAGCTGTTCGGCGGTTACGACAACGCGCGCATCGTGCACTTCTGGGCGATGGCGCTGCTGGTCGCATTCGTCGTCGTCCACGTCGCGATGGCGTTGCTGGTGCCGCGCTCGCTGCTCGCGATGCTGCGCGGCCGCTGACCCGCGCGACGCGGGCGAAGGAACTCATCATGTCGGAATCCGAAAAAAACCGCGACGCGCCGCGCTGGACGCTCGACCGGAAATCGCTCGAGCTCGACGTGCGCCGCGAGCTCGAGATGCCGTCGCGACGGCTCTTCAACCGGCGCGTGCTGACGCTCGGCGGCCTCGCGATGCTGACCGGCTGCACGCTGCAGGACGACGCGTCGGTCAACACGTTCCTTGAGAAAGTGTCGCGCATGAACGATCGCGTGCAGGCGTGGCTGTTCAATCCCGACCGGCTCGCGCCGACCTACACCGAAGCCGATATCACGCGGCCGTTTCCGTTCAACGCGTACTACGGGATCGACGAAGTGCGGCACGTCGACGAGTCGACCTACCGCCTCGTGCTGTCCGGCCGTGTAACGGGCAAGCGCGTGTGGACGCTCGACGAGCTTCGCGCGCTGCCGCACGCGGAACAGATCACGCGGCATATCTGCGTGGAAGGGTGGAGTGCGATCGGCCGCTGGGGCGGCACGCCGTTCGGCGCATTCCTCGCGCGCGCTGGCGCCGACACGCACGCGAAATACGTCGGCTTCAAGTGCGCGGACGACTACTACGAAAGCATCGACATGCCGACAGCGCTGCATCCGCAGACGTTGCTCGCATTCGATTACGACGGCCGCCAGCTGCCGCCGGAATACGGGTTTCCGATGAAGCTGCGGATGCCGACCAAGCTCGGCTACAAGAACCCGAAGCACATCATGGAAATTTTCGTGACGGATACGTTCCCGGGCGGCTACTGGGTCGATCAGGGCTACAACTGGTTCGGCGGCTCGTGAGCGGTGCGCGCGGCGTGCACGGCGTGCCCACGCGTCATACGGATTCGCGCACCTGGAGATCGACGCGCAGGCCGACTGCCGAGGCCATGTTCACGAGCGCGTCGAGCCCGAACAGGTTGATCTTGCCGCGCATCAGGTCGGAGACGCGCGGCTGCGTGACGCCCAGCTGCTTCGCGGCCTCGGCCTGACTCAGTTCGAGCCGCGCGATGCGCTGCTTGAGCGCGATCATCAGTTCGGAGCGCAGCTTCATGTTCGCGGCTTCCGCCGGCTCGCTTTCGATTGCGTCCCAGACGTTCGCGTAGCGTTCATTGGTCATCGTTTCAACTCCATCATCAGCGTCCGATAGCGGCGGGCGGCGAGGTCGATATCGGTCTTGTTCGTGCGCGTCGATTGCTTGCGGAAGCAATGCAGGACGTAGACGGCCTCGGCGAAAGTCGCGACGTAGACGACCCGGAATGCGCCGCTCGCATCGCGCAGGCGAATTTCCCGCACGCCGACGCCGATCGTGCGCATCGGTTTCCAGTCGTCGGGTGCGAGGCCGCGCTGCACCTGGTCGATCTGGTGGCCGGCTTCGCGTCGCGCAGGCAACGGAAAGCCGCGGAGATCGGCCAGCGCGCTGCCGACGAAAACGACGGGCTTCGGCGGAAGAATGTCTGGATTATACAAAATTTTGTATGGGCTGTGCAGGTGGCGGAAAGAAGCTGCGGGCGCCGCCAGGGGCGCGCCGTCCGTCACGATAGGCGCGTCACGGCGCACCGATGCACAAACTGGCTGTCAGGCCGATGCTGGATCAAGGGTTGCGAAGGGTGGCGCAGGCGTGTCGCCCACACGCCAGCGATTCCCCCATTGCGTATCCGGCCCCGGATTTCACCGGTCCGTCGCGCGAAAAATGTCGCGCCGAAACATCAGTCGATATCTTTCAGACAGGTCCGACGATGCTTTCGAATCCTTGATGCCATAATGCCGAGCGTGTGCAGCCGACGCGGTTGCGCACGTTTTTTTTGCCCCGTTTTTGTCCCTTTGCCGCCGCTTGCCGGTTCTCTTTCGTCGCCGTTCGCACTGCCATGTCGTTCCGCACGTTCGCTCTGCCTTCCCGGTCCCGCGTGGACCGTTTGCCGGCATCGCCGGCGTCTTTCAGCGGAGCACGCGGCGTGACGTGCGGGCGGGTGGCTCGATGACGCCGCTCGACCGCCTCCTCGATTTCCTCGCCCGCTTTTCGTTCCGGATTCGCCTGCCGCAAAGCCGCGGCGGCCGCGTGGCGCTGGCGCTCGTCTTCATCTATTTCGTCTGGGGTTCGACCTACAGCGGGCTGCATTTCGCGCTGCAGTCGTTCCCGCCGCTGCTGCTGTCGGGGTTGCGCAACCTGCTCGGCGGGATCGGCCTGTTCATCTTCGCGTTGCGGCGCAAGCCCGAATGGCCGACGCTGCTGGAAATCCGCAACTCGGCGATCGTCGGCACGATGCTCGTCGCGCTGTCGTCCGGCACGATCGCGCTCGGCATGCGCACCGTCAGCAGCGGTTCGGCCGCGGTGATGGTGGCCACGGTGCCGCTGTTCGCGACCGTGATCGCGGCGGTGGCCGGGCGGCCGGTGACGAAGGGTGAATGGGCGGCCGTCGCGCTCGGGATGGTCGGCATCGTCGTGCTGAATTCGGGCGGCGCGGCCGCCGCGAACTCGGCGCTCGGCACGATCTGCGTGCTGGCCGGCGCGCTGTTCTGGGCGGGCGGCGCGCATCTCGCGACACGGCTCAAGCTGCCGTCCGACCTGTTCCTGTCGACGTCGCTGCAGATCGGCCTGGGCGGCCTGATGTCGACGATCGTCGCGTGGCTGCTCGGCGAACGCGTCGAACAGCTGGCCGTCGGGTCCGTGTTCGCGTTCGTGTACCTGATGGTGTTCTGCACGATGGCCGCGTACGTCGCGTACGGCTACCTGATCCGCCACACGAGCCCGATCATCGCGAGCAGCTGCATGTACGTGAACCCGATCGTCGCGGTCGCGCTCGGTGCGTTGTTGCTGGGCGAACCGGTGACGATGGCGACCGTGGTCGCGACCGTCGCGATCCTCGGCAGCGTCGGGTTGTCGTTCGTGTTCGATCCGGCGCGCCGGCCCGCGGCGGCTACGGCCACCGCTCCGGCTCAGGCTACCGCTGCCAGTTCGCCGGTCGTGGCGGCCGAGCAGGCGGTGACGGCGGACGCTTCGCCCGTCGTCGAGCAGATCGCGACGCCGGATGCGCCGCCCATCCTCGCGCCTTCCGCCGTCCCGCTCGCGGTGCCGGCGCCTGCGGCCGTGATGGACCCCGCCGCGGTGATCGAGCCCGCCCCGGCGTTCGCGACGCCGCCCGCCGCTACCGAGCCGGCCGTTTCGCGCACCGACGCGTGACGCCGCGCTGGCCGGTCGCGCTCAGCCGCGCCGGCCGCCGCGATGGTGGGACCAGCCGGCGAGTGCGGTAAACAGCAGCCCGGCCGCGCACATGCCGATCCAGCCGAACGCGCGCCATGCGGCGACGCCGGCCGACGAGCCGAGCGCGCCGCCGATGAAATAGCACACCATGTACACCGTGTTCACGCGGCTGCGCGCCTCCGGCTTCAGCGCATAGATGCGCGACTGGTTCGAGATCTGCGCGGCCTGTACGCCCACGTCGAGCACGATCACGCCGATCACGAGCCCGACGAGGCTCGACCCCGACAGCGCGAAGATCACGAACGATAGCGCGAGCAGCACGATCGCGAGCGAGATGACCGCGCGCGGGCCGCGCGTGTCCGCGGAGCGGCCCGCATACGGTGCGGCGAGCGCGCCCGCGGCCCCGACGATCCCGAACAGGCCGGCTGCCTGCGGGCCGAGATGGAACGGTGCGCCGGCGAGCAGCAGCGTGAGCACCGGCCAGAACGCGCTGAACGCCGCGAACAGCGCGGCGCCCGTGAGCGACGCCTCGCGCAGCCCGCGCAGCTCCACGGCCAGATGCCACATCGAGCCGAGCAGCTTGCCGTACGACAGCGTCGACGTCGGCGAGCTGCGCGGCAGCCGCAGCACGATCACGACGGCGAGCACGACGAGCGCCGCGACCGACGCGGCGAACACCGCCCGCCAGCCGAAATACTCGGCGATGAAGCCGGCGGCGGTACGCGCGAGCAGGATGCCGAGCAGCAGGCCGCTCATCACGGTGCCGACCGCGTGGCCGCGTTCGGCCGGCGGCGCGATTTCGGCGGCGAACGGCACGGCCTGCTGCGCGATGGTCGCGAGGATGCCGATCGCGAGGCTCGCGACCGCGAGGACGACGAGCGACGGCGCGGTGGCCGCCACGATCAGCGCGATCGACAGGCCGGCGATCTGCAGCAGGATCAGGCCGCGGCGATCGAAGCGGTCGCCGAGCGGCGCGAGCAGGAACATGCCGGCCGCATAGCCGAGCTGCGTCGCGGTCGGTACCGCGCCGATCCACGAGGCGCCGTCCGGAAAGGACGCGCGGAAGCTGTCGAGCAGCGGCTGGTTGTAGTAGATGTTCGCGACCGATACGCCTGCGATCGTCGCGAGCAGCAACAGCAGGCTGCGCGAGTAGTGGGGCGAGGCGGCGTCGGTCGGACGGTCGGTGGAGGTGGTGGACATGGCGGCGGGCACGAAGTTGGGCGGCGCGGCAGGCGGCGCACGCGTCGGGTGCGCAGGCAGGCCGGGCGCCGGTCGAGGCTGCCGATCATACCGGAGCAACGTGAATCCTGCCGGCGGCGAGCCGGCATAACCGGCATAACCGGACAGCCAGCCGGCCGCCGGTCGTCACGGCACGCGCGTCACATCGTCAGTCGACCAGCTCGCCCGTCGGCTCGTAGAACGGATACGGCCCCGCGCCTTCGTCCACATAGACGTGATGCGATGTCATCCCCGTATCGGGCGCATGGTGATGGACTGCGAACGCCGGCGGTTCGAGCCGGAATGCGGACGGCGCATCGGTCCGCAGGTCGAACGCGACCTGGTGCGCGGGCGACGGCACCGCAGCCGCGAGCGTGCCGCCGAAGCGGGTGAACATCGTGCGGTGCACGTGACCGCACAGCACGCGCTCGACGTTCGGATGGCCGCGCAGCAACGCATCGAGTTTCGCGGCGGCGGCGGGCGCGAGACGCAGCTTGTCCATGTGGCCGATGCCCGACACGAACGGCGGGTGATGCAGCGCGACGATCACCGGCCGGTCGCGCGCGGCGTCGAGCTGTGCGGCAAGCCACGCGAGCCGGGCGTCGCACAGGTCGCCGTGGCTCGCGCCCGGCACCTGCGAATCGAGCGCGAGCACGCGCACCGCGCCGACGTCGAGCGCGTACTGCACGAATTCGCCGTCCTGCAGCTCGGCGCGATCCGCGAACGCGCGGCGCAGCCCCGCGCGGTCGTCGTGATTGCCGATCATCAGGTAATACGGAATCTCGAGCGCCGCGAGCAACCCGCGCAGGTTGCCGTACTCTTCGTCGTGGCCGAAGTCGGTCAGGTCGCCGGTGACGAGCACGGCGTCCGGGCGCGGCACGAGTGCGTTCAGTTTCTCGACGCAGCGCGCGAGCGCGGCCGCCGTGTCGACGCGCCGGTACGCGAGCTGGCCCGGCCGCTTGATGTGGAGATCGCTGATTTGAGCAAGCAGCATCGTCGTTCCTCGGAATCTCTGGTTGTTGTCGCGGCGGCGTGCGCCGCCGTGGGGGCTGCAGGCATGATGCCCGATCGACGGCTTACGCGCCGAGCGCGATCAGGCCTTCCGGCGCGATCGTGAGGCCGACCGCCGTGCCGCGCGCAAGCGCGATGCGGCCCGGCACGTCGATCACGAGCGCGTCGGGTGCCGCATGCTCGATCGTGAGCCGCGTGCGTTCGCCGAGGAACGCGCACGCGCCGACCGCGCCGCGCAGCGGCGCATGCGCGGGATCGGCGAGCTGCGCGTCCTCGGGGCGGAAGAACCATTCGTCGGCCGCGTGCGGCGTGACGATCGTGCCGCCCGTCGTTGCGAGCGCGCCGTCGCGCCACTGGCCCGCCAGCCGGTTCAGCGTGCCGATGAACTGCGCGACCGTGCGGTTCGCGGGGTGGTAGTAGATCTCGCGCGGCGTGCCGATCTGCTCGATGCGGCCCGCGCCCATCACGACGATCCGGTCGCCGAGTTCCATCGCTTCGGCCTGGTCGTGCGTGACGTAGACGGTCGTCACGCCGAGTTCGCGCAGCAGCGTGTTCATGTCGCGGCGCAGCACGTCGCGCAGCTTCGCGTCGAGCGCGGTCAGCGGTTCGTCGAGCAGCAGCACCCGCGGCCGCACCGCGAGCGCGCGCGCCAGCGCGACGCGCTGACGCTGGCCGCCCGACAGTTGATCGACCGGTTTGTCCGCATGCGCGTCGAGCCGCATCATCGCGAGCAGTTCGTCGACGCGTTCGCGCAGCGCACGCGGCTCGGTCTTGCGGATCTTCAGCCCGTAGCCGACGTTGCCGCGCACCGTCAGGTTCGGAAACAGCGCGTAGTTCTGGAACACCATGCCGACTTGCCGGCGCTCGATCGGCAGCGCGGTGACGTCGTCGTCGCCGAATGCGATCGTGCCGCCGGCATCCGGCGTGTCGAGGCCGGCGATCAGGCGCAGCGTGGTCGTCTTGCCGCAGCCGGACGGCCCGAGCAGCACGAGCGTTTCGCCGGCGCCGATCGACAGGTCGAGCGGTTCGAGCACGCGTGTACCGCGGAACGTCTTCGCGCAGCCGGTCAGGGTGATGGGAGTGGAATCGAGTTTCATGTCTGCGAAAAATTCAGCGCGGGCGCTTCTTGAGCGCACGCGTACCGGACGGATCGACGCCGAGCCACTGCATCGCGACGAGCAGCGGCAGCGTCATCAGCAGGAACAGGATCGTGTACGCGCTGCCGACTTCGAGGCGCAGCGACGCATACGTATCGGCGAGCCCGACCGGTAGCGTCTTGGTGTCGGGCGTGTGCAGCATCCAGGTGAGGTTGAATTCGCCGATCGACAGCGTGAGCACCGCGAGCGCGCCGGCGACGATGCCGGGCCGCAGGTTCGGCAGCACGATCGTGACGAAGCGCGTGACGAACGACGCGCCGAGGCTCGCCGCGCCTTCCTCGAGCGTACGCAGGTCGGCGCCGGCCGCGACGGCCGCGACCGCGCGCACCATGAATGGCAGCGTGAACACGACGTGGCCGACGACGATGAACCACAGGCTCATCCGGAACGCGGTGAAGCCGCCGTACACGACCAGCAGCGCGAGCGCCGAAGCCAGCCCCGGCAGCGCGACCGGCAGCACGAGCGCTTCCTCGATCGCACGCGCGATGCGGTTCTTGCTGCGCGCGAGCGCATAGCCGGCCGGCACGCCGACCGCGAGCACAATCGCGAGCGTCGCGAACGCGACGTAGAGTGACAGCGCGACCGAGCCGTGATACTGCTGCCACACCTGCTCGAGCCAGCGCAGCGTGAGGCCGCTCGACAGGCCGCGGAAATAGTTGACGGTCAGCCCCGCGAGCACCGACATCACGACGGGCACGATCAGGAACGCGCACAGCAGCAGCGTGACGCCCCATTGCAGCGCGGCGATCGCGCGCGCGCCGGCGACGCGCGGCGCATGCCGGGCGGCACGCGTCGCGTGCAAGGGAGCCGGTGCGGGGGCTGGCGACGGCGCGGAAGAGCCGGAAAGCGATTGCATGCGTAAATCCTCAGGCCGCGGCGGCGGCGGTGTGACCGGTGAAGCGGCGCGCGAGCGCGAGCACGGCCCAGGTGACGATGCCGAGCACGATCGACAGGCCGGCCGCCGTCGCGATGTTCGCGTTCAGCGTGAATTCGGTATAGATCGTCATCGGCAGCACGTTCAGGTCGGTGGCGAGCGTGAACGCGGTGCCGAACGCGCCCATCGCGGTCGCGAAGCAGATCGCGCCGGCCGCGATCAGGCCCGGCGTGAGCGCGGGCAGCACGATGTCGACGAAGATGCGCCACGGCGACGCGCCGAGCGAACGCGCGGCTTCCTCGAGCGACGCGTCGAGCTTCGACGCGGCCGCGATCACGGTGACGATCACGCGCGGAATCGAGAAGTACAGGTAGCCGATGAACAGGCCCGCCACCGAATACGCGAATACGAACTTGTCGCCGGTGAGCTTCGTCGACACGATGCCGATCAGCCCCTGGCGTCCGGCGAGCATGATCACCATGAAGCCGACGACGACACCCGGGAACGCGAGCGGAAACGTCAGCAGCGCGAGCAGCACGCGCTTTCCGGCGAATTCGCGGCGCGCGAGCAGCAGGCCCGAGATGGTCGACAGCGCGAGCGTCGCGAGCGTGACGCCCGCGGACAGCGCCACCGTCTCGCCGAGGCTCTTCATGTAGCGCGCATTGCCGAGCAGCGCCGCGTAGTGCGAGAAGAAGGCGCCGTCGGCGGACACCTGCACGAGCGACGCCATCGGCAGCAGCCAGAACGCGGCGAATACCGCCAGCGCCGGCGCGACGAGCGCGACGCGCCAGCGCAGCGGAAAAGTCAGGTCGAGCATGACGTGGGGCCGGCCGCTTACTGCATCACCTGCAGGTACTGCTGACCGAACGCCTGCTGGCCGGCCGCCATCTTGCCGAAGTCGACCGATTTTGCCCGCGCGTATTCGCTGGCCGGCAGGAACTTCGCGGCGATATCGGCGCCGAGCGCCTGCGCGCGCACCGGACGCAGGTAGGCGTTGGCCCACAGCTTCTGGCCTTCGTCCGACAGCACGAAATCGAGCACCTTCTTGCCGTTCGCATCGTGCGGCGCGCCCTTCACGAGGCTCATCACGTACGGCACCGCGATCGTGCCTTCCTTCGGGATCACGAATTCGACGTTCGCGTTGTCCTTGTACTTCGCGCGATACGCGTCGAAGTCGTAGTCGAGCAGGATCGGAATCTCGCCGGACAGCACGCGTGCATACGCGGTCTGCTTCGGCACGATCGGCGCGTTCGCCTTCAGCTTGCGGAACCAGTCGAGGCCAGGCTTGAAGTTGTCGAGGCTGCCGCCGAGCGCCTGGTTGACGGCGACCGCGCCCGCGTAGCCGACGAATGCGCTCGACGGATCGAGATAGCCGACCATGCCCTTGTATTCGGGCTTCAGCAGATCGGCCCACGAACGCGGCACCGGCTTGCCGTCGAGCGCGTCCTTGTTCACGAAGAAGCCGAGCGTGCCCGAGTGGATCGCGAACCAGTAGCCTTGCGGGTCCTTCAGGTTCGCGGGAATGTCGTTCCAGTGCGCGGGCTTGTACGGCGCGATCACGCCCTTGTCCTTCGCCTGGAACGCCGACGACACGCCGAGGTAGACGACGTCGGCCACCGGGCTCTTCTGCTCGGCGATCAACTGCGCGATCGACTGGCCCGAGTTCTTGTTGTCGAACGGCACGCGGATGCCGGTCTTCTGCTTGATCGCCGCGATCTGCGCGGCCCAGTCGGCCCATTCGGGCGGGCAGTTGTAGCAGATCGCCGTTTCGTCGGCGTGGGCCGCGGGGGCGCCGGCGACGAGCGCGGCGAAGGCGAGTGGCGCGGCAAGCGCGCGCAGCAGCGAGGTCAGGCGAAAGGACACGGTGAATCTCCGGGCGAGTGGGTGTGGCGCTGGGGTGGTGTGGTTATGGGTGTGTGCGTGGCCGCGCGGCGCATGCGGTCGGCGCTCAGGCCTTGCGCAGTTGCAGGTCGGCGGCGGGCGGTGCAATCGTCGCGCCGTCGCGTACCGCGTGCGGCAGGATCGTCGACGTGCGGTCGATCGCCGCGCCGCCGATGCATTCGACGAGACGCTGCCACGCGTGGCGGCCGATGTCGTGGTTCGGCGTCGTGACGCTCGCGAGCGGCGGCGCGAGCAGCTCGCCGATCGCGATCCCGTCGAAGCCGAGCACCGACAGGTCGTCGGGAATCGAGAAACCCGCGCGGCGCAGGCCGCGCATCACCACCATCGCGAGCAGGTCGTTGCTGCAGAAGAGGGCCGTCGGCCGCGTGGCGTGCGCGGTGAGATGCGCGAGCACCGCGTCGGGCAACTCGGGCGCGTTGAAGTCGACTTCGACGGGCGGCAGCGGCGCCACGCCGCTTTCCTCGAGTGCCTGCGCATAACCGAGATGACGCTGGCGCGCGCGATCCGACGCGGCGAGCGAACCGGCCAGCATCAGCACGCGGCGGTGACCGCGCGCGGTCAGCAACCGCACGCCGTCATACGCGGCGCGGCGGTTGTCGACCGACACCGACGGGCGGCGCTGCGTGTCGTTGTGCATCAGCACGTAATGCGGGCCGTCGCGATCGAGCATGTCGAGCAGCGGGTGCGTATCCGCATCGGCGACGGTGAGGATCAGCCCTTCGACGCGCTGCTCGCGCAGTGTTTCGATCGCATGGCGCTCGCGCGCGGCGTCGTATTCGGTCGTCATCAGGATCAGCTTGAAACCGGCCGCGGTCGCGAGCGCGTCGATGCCTTGCAGGCAGTCTGCGAACACCGGGTTCGACAGCGTCGGCACGACGACGCCGACGAGCCGCGTGCGCTCGCCGCGCAGTTGCCGGCCGAGCGGGCTCGGGCGGAACTGCAGCGTGTCGATGGCGGTGCGGATCGTCTGCAGCGTGGCGGGGCTGACGGTATGCGGCGCGTTGATCGCACGCGAAACGGTGGCGATCGAGAAGCCCGCGAGGGCAGCGACGTCCTTGATGGTCGAGGTCATGAAGTCATGCGATGTAAACGTTTTCGGCCGGGGAATTATCGAAAACGTTTGTGACTTCGCGATGACGCGCGCGACGCTTGTTTCGCGAAAGGCACGACACAAACGTCAGGCGGTTGAGGCCGTCGAACGACGCGCGGTCGATTGTATCGGCGGAGGTGGCGGCGCGGGATGAAATCGTCGGCCCAGTGGCGTCGGTGTGGTATCGGCGTCGAATGCGAGGGAGCAAGCGGTGCGACGACGGCCGGTGTCTCGATGCGGCGCGGCGGAATAAGGGAACGCATGCGCAAGCAATGGTAGAATCGCGTCCGCCCTCTTGCCGGGGTGATGAAATTGGTAAACATAGCGGACTTAAACGATTGAGTGCCCGGCCGGAAACGGTCGGTGCAGAACCCTTCAAATTCGGCGAAACCCCTGATGTGCGCATCGAGGCAACGCCGAGCCAAGCCTCGCGGCATCCGCGAGGAAGGTGTAGAGACTAGACGGGGGGCGCCTAAGGCGCACGGGCAGCGGTCATGCCCGCGCGCGACGGTGAAGGCATAGTCCAGCGCACGAACGGTTCGCGCACGCGACGCCGGCTTTGAAAGAAGCAGTGTGACGAAAATCCGCCGCCTTAACTGGCTTGCCGGTTCGAGTCCGGTCCCCGGCACCATCTTATTCTGTAGCGAAAGCTATCCTACAAGTAGTAAACCCAATCCAATTAAGGCTTTCCGTGCTATCGTCCCGATCCGGGATGGTAGCCGCGTTGTAGCAAAAACAAGCCATTTTTGCACTCGCGTGCACCAGAATCGCACCACGATTTGCACCAGGGGGCATGATGGCCACATTTACGAAGCGCGGCGGCGTCTGGCGGGCACAAGTGCGCCGCAAGGGCATCAGCATGTCGGATACGTTCCCGAACAAAGCTGATGCCGTCGCGTGGGCGACGCGGATCGAGCATGAGATCAACGTCGGCAAGCTGACGCCTGGCACGAAGCACACGTTCGCGGACGCGCTGCGTGAGTATGAGAAGCGCGTCAGTCCGTCGAAGCGCACGGCGCGATGGGAAGCAATCCGCTTCGCCGCGTTCATCCGTGACTTTCCGGACCTTGCTGCGATGCCGCTCGCGGACGTGACGGCCGAGCACATGGGGAGATGGCGCGATGCGCGGCTCGCTGGAGACAAGAACGCGGGCCGGGATGAGGTTGGCACTGCGACCGTGCTGCGCGAGATCAACCTGCTGTCTCACGTTTTCACGACCGCGCGCGACGAATGGAAGTGGATCACCGAGAGTCCGCTCACCGGCATGCGGCGACCGACCGAACCTGAGCCGCGCAAGCGGCGCATCACTGATGAAGAAGTCTGTCTGTTGCTCGGGCGGCTCGGGTATCGCGAGGACGGAACGCCGACCACGAAATCAGCGCGGATCGGCGCGATGCTCGTGTTCGCGATCGAGACAGCGATGAGGGCCGGCGAGATCGAGGGGATGACGTGGGATGCGGTCGACCTGAAAAAGCGCTACGTGCACCTGCCGCGCACGAAAACCGGTGTCGCCCGGGACGTCCCGCTGTCGCCGCGTGCGCTCGCGGTACTGGAGCAGCTCGCGCCGCTGAAGAAGGAATTCGAGGGGAACGTATTCGGCGTCGACGCGCCGTCGCGCGACGCTCTATTCCGAAAGGCCAAGACGGCGGCCGCCCTGGTCGACCTGCATTTCCACGACGCGCGCCGCGAGGCGCTGACGCGGCTGTCGAAGATCTTCAACGTGATGGAGTTGGCGAAGATCAGCGGCCATCGCGACCTGCGTATCCTGCAGGCTGTCTATTACGCGCCGCACGCCGCTGACCTTGCCGACAAACTGCATCAGGCTTCGACGTGAGACTCGGCCCACGCAATCACGTCCTTGGCGCGCCAGAGCGGGCGGGCGCGCTCCGTGCTGCTACGGCCTGAAGGGATGCGAATCGGGCGCGGGAACCCGTCCTGCGTGATGATCCACTGCCGCGTGTGCTGCTCGCTGCGGTGCAGGTATGCGGCCAGCTCGGCCAGATCCCAGAGCGCGTGCGGCGTCAGGCGCGAGGCAATTTCCTGTGCGAGTTGAGAGAGTTCGGTCATCGTGCCCTCGTGGTCATGGCGAGCTCGACGCGGCGGCTGATCTCGCGATCGTAGCCAGCGAGCGTGGATTGCAGGTTGGGTGCGAGGCGCGGCCCGGCGGCCGGCGTGTCGAGCGGCACGCGCGGTAGTGCGGCCGGCGCCACCTCGTACGCCGTGTCCGTGCGCACGCGTCGATCGATCCGGATGCGGCCGGCGTAGAACAGCGTGTCGAGGAAGCACTGGACGACGGCGGTCGACGTTCCGAGTTCGCTCGCGATCTGGCATGCGGTGCGCGTGCCGCCGCGTAGGACGTCGAACACCGCGGTGCTGTTGATGCGGCGGCTGGTCATGATGAGGCTCCGGTGCGGGCGGCGACCCGGATCGCGAATACTTCGACCGGTTCCGATCCGAAGTGCGGGTGGGTGATCGTGCGCATGACGAAGCCACGCCACGGCAGTTCGAGCCGGCGCGCGGCATCGCTCGTCTTCGGGTAGCCCCGCGTCAGCACGATCCGGTCGTACGTCCGGTTGAGAAGCCGCTTCTGCCAGAACGGCGTGACGAGCCGGAATTCTTCGTCCTTCGTGCCGGCGGCGATCTGGTCGAAGTAGATGCCCTTCAGGGCGAGCGTGAGCGTGCGCATCACTGACCTCCTGCGCTGGCGGCGAGAGCCGCTTCGATTGCATCGCGAATGTCGCAGCGCTCCGGTGGGGATGCTTCGCCACACGACCCAACGCACGGGCCGAGAGCTTCGATTGCGGCGTCGATCATTGCGTCAGTCACCTCGGCGCGCGGCTCCGGTTGCGATGTCGCGAGAAGGGCGTCGAAGAGCGGCTCAACGTCAAGCCAGTCCTGACCATTCAGCGCGAGCGAACAGAAGGCGCGCAGGCGCTCGATGGGATCTTTTTCATCGGAATCGATTTGAAGTTCGTCATAGCGCTGCATAGCCGTCATCCCGACCCGATCGTCTGCCTGCGAAGCCTGAGCTTCGAGGCATTCGTTCCAGCCGTCGCGGTGGCCCATCGCATAGTCCCGAGCGTCTGCCTGCGCGCCGTGATCGTCGAACCACTCGCGGATCGAATCGGCGATCCGTTGCGGGTCGCAGATGTCCCCACCGGGCACGCAAGCGCGCAGCATGGCTTCAACGTCGATTCGAGCGTCTGCCTGCGCGGACTCGCTGGCATATTTCCCGTTGCGAATGTCATCCAGAACGCTTCGCGCGCGTTCGATGCGAGCCGCTTCTTTCTCCGGCGTCACTTCGTACTCGTACAGCCGTTGTGCAGCGCCGATGACGGTCGACCATTTCACCCCGACGCCGAATCGCGTTGCGCCGACCTTCGCGGGCTTGTTCAGCTTCGCCCCTTCCGCCCCCGTCTCGTTGGCAGATGCGGCGTGGGCTTGCCAGCCTGCCCAAGCGTCGCGAACGCCGCCCCAGTAGTAGCTCCCGTCTGCGTACTTGTGCAGTACGGGCTTGAACTCGCTGCCGCTAAAATTTCCCTTCTCAATCGCCCACGCCTCGAACGCCGCCCGCTCGTCCGCCGGCGAGGGTGCGGTCTTGGGATAGCCGGGCTTCATGCCGCGCACGATGCGCATGCTGTCGAGCATTCCGGCGCGCTCCAGCCCGAGCGCTGCGGCTTCGAGAAGCTGGTTCACGTCGGGCTCGTCGACCGGCGCTGCTGCGGGCTGCGTGGAAAGCAATTCTCGCAGTTCAACAGCGCGCGGGTTGGGGTTTCTGTCTTTCCCCAACATCGCCCAGAGGGTTTCAATTTCGGAGGCAGCGCGCTCGATTCTTCTACGATGCTCGTCGACCGGCGCTGCTGTGGGCTGCTCGACAGGGGATGCGGCGAGAAGCTCACGAATGGTGTTGGCTTCGGATGATCCGTGCGGGCACCATGCCATTGCTTTTTCAAGGCCAATTCGTTGCTCGTCCGTCAGCGCATCAGCGCGGCTATTTTCGGTGGTCATGGTGTTTGGTCCTCAGGTAGTGAGCTGCTTCGCGTTCGCCGCGAATACTGCGCGCGCGAATCCCATCGGCGTAGCCGAGCGGATGTCACCGCGGTCATCGGATGGGGGGGCAGCGTGGATGCGGTTGTCCGGCGCGCCAAGCCCTTCGGCGCGGTTCGGCGCCGGCATCTCGAATCCGCCGCCGGCCCAGATGCAGGTCTTTTTGCTGTAATTGTCCGAAAGCTCGAAACCGGTGAACTCGTATGGGTGGAACGTGTAGTCCGGCTTGCGCCAGTGCGACGAGATCACGCTCACCGGATTCTCGATGCCGTATGGCACCCCAAGCGAAAGCAGGAACTCGTCGGCGACCGCAACCATCTCGATCGCCTGGGCGAGCCGGCGCAGGCCCTTTTCCTTGAACCAGCGAGCGCCGCTGACGGCGAGGTCCGTGCAGGGCGGAAACGCGAAGCCGAACATGACGGTCGAGTCCGCGGGAATTGCCGGCGCGCCGAGCAGCGCGTCCCATTGCTGGAAGACGATCCCGTCGCGCACCGTGCGGCCGACGTGCTGGATGTCGTAGCAGATGCAGCGATAGCCAGCGTCCGCCCATGGCCGTGCCATGTTGCCCGTGCGGTCGAACAGGAAAATCGCGGTCGGTACCATCGTCATCCTCTAAATCAGTAGATCAAGCCTCAATGGCGGCGACACGGCTCGCATATGGCAGCGTTGGCATGAAATTGCCGGCGTGACGGCGCCCACCCATCGCCCATGTCGCCGACGTTGAGGCCGGGTTGCCGCGCGACGGGTGCCGCGCGGCTGGTGGTTCACTCTTCCTCGACTTCCTCGTCCGGGTGCGTGTCGAGGTCCGATCCCGCGAAGGGGCGGTGCTCGTCGCTCGCATTGCTGTCGGGCCGGCCGAACAGATCGGGATCGACGTACCCATCCGGCGGCGTCAACGTGATGCCGATCTCCTGCTGCACGCGGCGCGCGATCTTGCCGTGATCCTCGTCGTCCTTCGGGTGCGCGGTGATCTTGAAGTGCACGCCGACGGAGCCGCCTTCCTGCGTGGTGAAGCGGATGTCCTTCAGGCCGCACTCGGCGAGCAGCACGTCCTCGGCGCCGCTCGCGCCGATGTGGAAGCGCAGCAGGTATCCCTCGTAGTTCCGGTCCCACACGAGGTTGCGCATGAACGGGAAGCGCAGCTCGGTCAGTCCGTCGTGCTCCATTTCGAGCTCGCCCGGCTTCGGCAGAGGACGGCGGTAGAGCATGCCGCGCAGCGCCGGGTCGAACATGTCGAGCAGATCGCCGCCGCCGACGATGTAGAGGCCGACCGAAATCGCTGGAACGCGCTCGGCGCCGTGCTTCTCGGAAACGTTCGTGCAGCTGACGATCTTCGCGAGGGTGCTGTCTTTGATTTCGAACATGGTTGCTCCGGGTGGTGAGGGAGGGTGTTACGCGCCGAGCAGCGTTTCGCGGCGCTGGTTGTATGCCTCGGTCAGGCGCGCGCGGACGTCTTCGGGGTAGTCGCGAACTTCGTCGCCGCAGAGGTCGAGCACGTCGACGTCGGTGCACGACTCGATCCGGCGCAGCATTTCGGCCTCGTCGACGATCGGGCCGTCAGCCGGCGGCGGTGCTTCGTCGGCCGGCTTCTTCGGTTTGCGCGCTGCGCCGCGCGCTGCGATGTCCTTCAGCGTCGTCGTCTCGCCGGCCGTCGCCGCGGGTTCGCCCATCTCGAACCATTCTTCCGGGCCGCTCATGCCGTCGCGCAGGCTCGCATAGATGCGCTTGAGGGTGACGACCTGCGCGGGCGTGATCGCGTCCAGGCGGCGCTGGATACGCTTCTCGATGTGCTCTTTCGTCACGCCGAAGCCATCGAACGCGGCGATGATCTTCTGCACGGCTTCCGGCGACGTGTCGGCCTTAGCGTTCAGCGTCACGGCCGCCTGCTGCATGGCAGCGTCGACGACGTCGCCGGGGATCAGCGCGAGGATGCACGCGCGCACGCGGCGCTGCGCCTGGTTGGCGATCAGCTCGTAGATGTCGCGCTCATCCTTGATCTGGTAGCCGCCTTGCCGCGTGTCGCGCCAGTGGCGCACGATGAACTGCAGGCGCTTCGTCGTGCGGCTTTCCAGATCGACGCAGAACGCTTCGACTTCCGAGAACGGCACGCCCTTGGCATCGACGCCGCGCGAGCGCTCGCGGAAGCCCTGTTCGATGTTCCCCCACTGCTGCGCCATCGCCTCGGCCGCACGGATGCTCGGGCCGCTGATGTCGCTACCACCGCGCGAGAACTGGTACTGCGATTGCTCGGCCAGCGTCGGGCGCGTGAACGCGTTCAGGATCTTGTCGGTGTTCGCGATGACGTCGCGCGGGAACTGCTGCGCCATCAGGTACTTGACCTGCGTTTCCGCGAGCTCGCGGCTCTGGTCCTGCCGAGCGCCGGCAGTGTCGGCGACGGCCGTGCTGCGATTGCCAAACGGGGATGCGACGAGTTCGTTCATGGTTCAGTCCTGAAAGGCCCATGCGGGCAAAGTGATGAGGGAGATTGCGGACGGGTAACCGGGCCACTCGCCGGACGCTTCGCAGCGCGCGTACGTGGCAAGGTTGCGGGCATAGTCGGCGCGGCCCTGCGCGCGCGACGGTTCGTCGAGCATCAGCGCGTGCGCGGCGTGCGGGTAGTCGGATTCGACCGCGACGAACACGAAGGCCAGCACGTCGACGTCCGCCGCGATCGAGTACCCGTCGCTGTAAAACGCATCCTGCAGGTGATAACGCTTGCGCGCGGCCTGCCGGCGGAACTCGTCCGGCGCGGCGCTGCTGAACGTCTTCACGTCGAGCAGGATCACCGCCGATTCCGCGACGTCGCTCACGAAGTCAGGCCGGCAGCGGCACGCGACGCCCGTCGCCGGATCGGTCCAGAACGCGGACACTTCGGCGCGGCCGCGCGACAGCGCTTCGCGGATTTCCGGCAGCGCGCGCACGGCGTCCGACTGGCGCCAGGCGGTGTCGTACTGGTCCTTCTGGATCGCGATGCGGTCCGGATTCGCCTCGACGAAGTCCTTCCAGACCTTCGTGTTGCGATTCACGGTCGGGCCGACGACGTATCGCATCACAAACTCATTCGGCTCCAAGATCGCGCAGTGCGCGAGCTGGCCTTCGAGTTGGCCGCCGCGCATCGTCGGCGCCGGACGCCGCGGATCGCGATGCAGCGCCCAGAAGTGCGCGGGCGACACGTTGATCGTGTCGAGCTGCGACTTCGAGACCTGGGGCCGCGCGTGGTACTCGTCGATGTCGAGGTGCTCGATCAGCATCACGCACCCCACACGCCGCGCGGCGCTTCCGGCGTCGTGCCGAGATACGCGATGCCGATCGCACATGCGAACGCGATCGCCGAGGCAACGAGGATCGCAGTGACGGGCCGGCGCTCGAACAGCCGGTCGAGCGCTCCGCACAGGTAGGTGATCGGGTTCATGCGCGGGCCTCGACGAGAAAGCCGTCGCCGTCGCAGTGCGGGCAGATTCGAACGGCACCAGGAGCGACGAATGCGCGAATGGTGTCGAGGAAGCGCTCGATCTGCGGTTCGAGTTCGGCCCAGTTCGCACCGCGCAGTGCGCCCGGAACGATCGCGCCATCGCGATAGCTGCTGTCCGGCGCGGAGATCTTCATCAGCTCTACCGTCGACTGCGTTTTCGTCGACCGCTTCGTGCGCTTGCCGATCGAATAGCTGTACGGCATCGGCTTGTGCGTGACGACGCGCATCAGCGTGAACGTGCCGATGCTCGCGTAATCGGTCATCGCGAACTCGTTCGGATGGGCCTGCACTTCGGCGCGGAGCATGGCCGTGGCGCGCAGGAACAGCGCCTTCCCGCTGATCGAGACAGGGTGCTTGTGCCACGTCTCCGGGTGCTCACGCAGGTCGGCGGGGAAGTCGATCGTGATGTCGCCCGGCCGCTCGACCGGTGCGCAGTCGCGGTCAACGATAATGAAATCGATCAGCAGCGACTCGCGCTCGACGGTTTCGCGCACCTCGTCGTAGAACTCGCGCTTGTACGCGGCGCCATCGCGCGGCACGTACTCGTCCTGATCGTCATCGAACTCGAACGCGTCTGCCTCAAGCGTGCGCGGGAACGTCGTCGTGTCGCGATACTCGTCGCGGATCTTGTAGCCGATCAGGTTCGACGTGGGTGCTTGCGGGATCGCCAGCGTGAGCAGCTCACCTTCGAACATCGAGTAGCCTCTGGTGCCAGGGCATTCCACCGCGACGCCGGCCTGTCCGTTGATGATCAGTGCGGGCGCGGCCGTGTACGACAGCTGGTATCCATGCTTGATGTACGACCAGCCGTTGTGCTGGAGAACGATGACGGGATTCATTTTGCGATTCCGGAGAGAAGTTCATAGGCCGGCGCGACGCCGCACGCGATCAGGTACAGCGCGCCGAGAACCGCGAGCGGGAACCAGTCGGGAAGGCTGTTGAGAGGGGCGCGCATCATCGACCTGCCATCGAGTTCCCGATCGCCACGCGGGCGTCGATCGCCGCTGAATTCGCGGCATCCATGCGGCCCTCCAGTTCGATCTCGGCACCTCGTCCAGTCCTACAAGAACCAGTGCAGGGCGAGCATCCACAATCGATCGTGGCAAGCTTCGTGAGTGCGCGCTCGGCCTTCTGGAGCGCGGCGAGAAGATAGGATTCCCGCGCGGCTGCCGTGCGCTCCATCAGCGTCGAGATCGTGTCCCGCGTGAACTCGCTGTCCGGTGCGTGACCGAACCATTCGCAGGCAGCGACGACGCCGAACGTGCGAATCGCGTTCTCGAACGCGTCGCCCGTCGTGTTCTCGGGAACGCGCTGGATTTCGCCCGCGCCACCGTTCTTGATCGCGCTCATCGATCCACCCCCGCGATCGTCACGACCCGCACCGGCTCCGGCGCAGCCTCGAGCGCCGTCGTCGCTGCAACGATCACCGCATCAATCTCGTCCATCACGTCGAAGATCGGATCTTCGCCAGCAAGGTCGGTCACCATTCCGACGTAGCGGCGTGCCTTGATAAGCAGGTCGAGCATCTTCGGCGCCGCTGCGAACAGCCGCGCGTATTCCTTCCCGTGCGGGCTGGTCGAGCAGTCGGCGACGAGCCAGCCGGCCGCGTCGACATCGGTTCGCTTCGTGCGCACGTACCAGCCGCACGCTTCGAGCTCGGGCCCAGTGGTGATCTCGCTCATGGTCTATCCTCGGTGTGGTGTGCGGCTCAGAATGGGATTTCGAGCGGCTTCTTGTCCGACTCGATCAGGCGTGCGGTATCGACCGCATCGACCATCGCCGTTTCGACGGACGCGCAGAGACGTTTCGCGCGCTGCGCGGCGTCTTCTTCGATCAGTGCGAGCACGCGGACAATGAAGCCCGGCGCGAGTTCGAGTTCGATCTTCCCGCCCGGGCCCTCGAACATTGCTTCGGCTGCGAGCGTGCCGCTGTTCGATTCGTAGGATTCGCGGCGGCGGATGGTCAGCGATTTCAGTTGCATGGTGGTCTCCAACAGAGGTGTGGTGTGATTGCCCGCAGGGCGGGAACGGGTGGTCAGGCGTGCGCAGGAACAATCGCCTGCACCTGCGTCACCGCAACGCAGTGCGCTTCTGCGAACCCGTCGAACTGGTTTTCGGCATCAAATGCGCAGTCCGCGTCGCACTCGAAGATCTGGACGCCTTCGAGCGATTTGCACGTGTAGAACACTTCGTATTCCATCGTCTTTCTCCTGTAGCGGGAGCGGTTGGGTCAGTGCCGGTGGTGCTCGTCGTCGCCGATGCGCCCGATCGAGCGCCAGATCACGACAGCGGCGAGGATCAGCAGCGCGATCGCGCCGATCAGGAGGCGGGTGGTGGTCATGTCAGGACTCGTCGTCTTGGAACAGACCAGCTGCTTCGGCCAGAGCGGCCGACAGGTCTCCGTAGCTGCAGTCGAGACGACCGATGAAGTCGGCGAGGAAACGGCGGCAGCGCTCGTCCGTCGTCTCAGCCGGATCGTCGACAAACTTCTTGGCGAAGCGCACGAGCTCAGCTTCAGCTTCGGCCATGCCCATTTCGTGACCGGCCTCGTATGCCGCATCGCGCGCTTCGGCGCGGGCACGCACGACGTCCTCCTGAGCCTCGTACGAGGCGGGGATACGTGCAGGGGTGAATGCGTGATGGCGCAGCATTTCAGTACCCCATCAGGTCGCGAGCCGCGCTCAGCGTCGCGGGAATCGTGTCGCGCTCGGTGAACACGCGACCTTCACGGTCCACGCTGACCGTCGATACAGTCAGCGTGCCGTCGCCGTTGTCGATCGTCGGCGCCGCCGTGTAATGGCTGTCGATCCAGCGGATCAGGGTTTCGGTGGGGTGGAGCATGGTTGCCTCTCGCTAAGGTTTCGCCTTAGTTGCAAGGTTAGGGCATGCCTTAGTTCTTTGTCAAGGTGTTGCCTTAGTTTTTCTTCGGGGCGAAAAAAAGCCCGGCTCTAGGCCGGGCTCTTGATCGCGAGCGCGATTCTATTCAGTCATTGGAACAGGCACGGGGCGGTAATCATTACTTCGCCAGCAGAGCCAGGGATTGCATCTTCGAATTCTTGCGTTGGATAGCGTTGGGTTCCGAGCGAATCTCCTGAAGCCTGCTCACCCTCATAATAGACCACTCGCAATGGAGCTAATTGGTGCTTCGAACATTGAATATACTGCTCAGCGACCATCGACTTGAATGGCTTGAACTGTGTCCACTGCACGCCTTTTTGCGGCCTCTTAAAAGAAACCATAAACCAGGCTTTTCGATAATCGCCTTCAACCTTTACCGTTTTGGCATCCATGTAGTAAGCGATGTCGCTCGGTCCATTGTCGAGCCGCACCCATCGATCCTGTTCCGCAAACACAGACGCTGAAAGTGTGGCAAGTAGCGCAATAGCAATTGTTGTTCGCATCGATATTCCCCCGTTTTGCCTTATACCGGCACCCATTTTCCGATCACGGTTCCCATGATGGTCGCATTGCCATTGATGTAGATCCACTGCTCGGGCCAGCTCGGATTGAGCGGGTGCAGTAGCTTTTTATCACCCTCGATGATGAGTTGCTTGAACGTCGCTTCACGCTCGTCGTCGAGCCGCACGATGACGCAGCTGCGGTGATCGGCGCCGCGGTCGGGATCAACGAAGATGATCTCGCCTTCGTTGAACGACGGCGCGCCGTTCGGGTTGAACATGCTCTGCCCGCGCACGCGGAGACAGAACGTGTCCTTGCTGTGTCCGGCCGGGCACGGAATCCAGTCCTCGGCGTCGCACTCGTCAAAATTCTTCGAAATCTCGGCCCACTGGCCGGCCTGCACCCACGAAATCAACGGCACCGTCCCCGAATAGCTGGACCTGGTTCGACAGACGACTCGCGGGCCGCGCCTTTCGCTTCGCGGCCGGACAGCAGGTAGTCGACGCTCGTGCGCAGCAGACGCGCGAGGTCATCGAGCTTCGCCGAATCAGGTCGGGAGACGTCGCGCTCCCATTCCGATACCGAAACGCCCGTGATGCCGAAATGGTCCGCGACGTGTTTCTGAGTCAGGCCGCGAGCCTTCCGCTTTTCTTTGATTCGAGATCCCAAGGTCATAAGGAATAGCCTAACACTTGCAACTAAGGCAACGCCTGATATACTCCGCTAAGGCATAACCTCAATTTTGGTGAAATATGGACGACGCACCGATCCTCGAACAGGCCATCAAGCGTGCCGGCGGCGCAGCGGCGGTTGCGCGTGCCTTCGGCATTTCTCCGGTCTCGGTGGGCGAGTGGCTGAAGAAACAGAAGCTGCCCGCCGACCGCGTGATTCCGGTCTCTAGCCTGACCGACTGGGAATACACCCCGCACATGCTCGATTCGAGGCTGTACCCGAACGAGCGCGACGGCATGCCGCTGTCGCTTCAACCCGCCCAGGTGGCCGCATGAGCACCGCCGAAACAGTTTCGTCTGACCAACTTGAAATGACACGGGCGCTGGCTGCAACGAACGATTGCGAGCTGTCCCGCGCGATTGAGCGCGTCACGCAGGCACGAGCGGCTGCCGCCAATGGGATGTCGACGAGCAGCATGAGCCGCAACCTCGACAAGATGCGAGAGGCCGAGTGGCATCGCGTACTCGCTGGCCTGAGGTTGCAGGTTGTGCCGATGGGGTCGATGGTCGTCGACCCGCACGAGCTCACGGCGCTGGAGAGCATGGCGCTTAAGTATCTGGAGACGCGTCGGCAGCAGCGCATTCAGGACGACCGGCCGTGAACGAACTCCCGAATTACCTCACCGAAGCGGGGTGCTGACATGGCCCGCATCCGCACCATCAAGCCGGAATTCTTCACGAGCGAGGACATCGTTGCGCTCACACCCTTCGCGCGCCTGCTGTATATCGCGCTCTGGTGCGAGGCCGATCGTGAGGGGCGTTTTGCGTGGAAACCCGCCACGTTCAAGATGCGATACCTGCCGGCGGACGACGTGAATATCCGCGATCTGTGCCAAGAAATCGTCGATCAAGGGCTCGTCGTGCTTTATCGAGAGAACGGCTCCGAGATCATCGATAACGGCACCGATAACGACAAAAACAGCCATTCCGATAACGGTTCCGACCTGTTCGATAACGAAATCGAGAAGAAATCGAGAAATATCGATAAATCTCTCGATACGCTCGCATACATCCCGAAATTTTCTCGACACCAACAGATCAATAACCGGGAAACCCCGTCAGTATTGCCTGAGCCGTTATCGATGGCACGCGTGGACGACGCGTCACGACGCGAGAAGCACGCCCCACGAGGGGAAGGGAAAGGAAAGGAAAGGAACGCTAATACACGCGTCACGACATCGCGTGACGTCGACTTCGAGAAATTCTGGTCGATCTATCCGCGCAAGGACAGCAAGGTCCAGGCCGAAAAGGCGTTCACGAAAATCGCTCCGAACGAGCAGCTGCTCGCCAAGATCCTTGCAGGCGTGCAGCGGGCCGTGACTTCGGAGCAGTGGTGCAAGGACGAGGGCCGCTTCATCCCATACGCGTCTACCTGGCTCAACGGGAAGCGCTGGGAGGACGGCGGTGCTTCGATGCCCGCAGGTCAGTCGACGTCGTTCAACGGCCATTCGGCCGACAACCCGTTCGCGTGATCGCCATGGCCCGCTATCCCGCCAACTCCGAAGCGCTCGTCGCCATGCGCCGTCGCCGTCAGGCTCCGGCCGGATCGGTGCTCGTCTCGTTCGTTGGGCCGCTGCAGTGGTCGAACGTCACGCTGACCGCGAGCGTCAACGAGCGTTACGACTGGCGGCCAATCGCGGCCTTGGACATCGAGGCGTTCGCTTCGGCTTCGATCGCTTTCCCGGCACTGCTGCGCTCGCTGGTCGACATGGCCGCAGCTGTACCGCGGCGCATGGTGCTGACGTTCCGCGAAGGCCCTCGCGTCGAGCTGGGCGAGTGGCGCCAGATCACCGACTTCCGCGTTTTCGACTGGTGCCCGATGGCGCTCGGCGGTCCCTGCTGGGACGACGCCCGCGCCCTCGCGTTGCGCATCTTCGCTGAACTCGGCAAGTCCATTCCAACCCCGTACGACGAGGCTTGCACGCTCGTCATCAAAGCCGCACAGGAGGCCCAGCAGTGGCACGCATGATCCCCGATTCGATCGACTGGAACGCCTACGTCAACGACGCGGACGACGGTCGTGCTGACGTCCGTCGAGCGTCCGAATTCTTCGACATGGTCGTGGATGCGTTCCACGGCGAAGCGCAGCAGCAGACCGGCGTCTCGACGCCATGGCCGACGCTCGGTCGCGATCTGGCCTTCCGTCCGGGCGAAGTTTCGCTCTGGGGAGGCATCAACGGTCACGGCAAATCCGGCGTGCTCGGGCAGGTGATCCTGCACGTGATGTCGCAAGGCGAGCGGGCCTGTATCGCATCGATGGAAATGCCGCCGCACAAGACCATGGAGCGGATGTCCCGGCAGGCTGCATGCCAGGAGCTTCCCGCCGTTCCGTACCTGCGTGCGCTCGAACGCTGGACTGACGATCGGCTCTGGATCTACAACCACATCGGCACCGTGCAGCGTGACCGGATGCTGGCCGTCTCGCGGTACTGCCGCAACGAGCTCGGCGTCTCGCACATGGTCATCGACAGCCTCATGAAGTGCGGCATCGCGCCGGACGACTACGCGGGCCAGAAGAATTTCGTCGATCAGCTCTGCTCGCTGGCACGCGATACCGGGCTGCACATCCACCTCGTGCACCACATCCGCAAGGGCGAGCGGGAAACCGACATCCCCGACAAGTTCGACCTGAAGGGGGCCGGCGAAATTACCGATCTCGTCGACAACCTCCTGATCGTGCATCGCAACAAGCGCAAGGAAACCGAGCTGCGCAAGGATCTCGACGACGAGAAGCGCGCGACGTTCGAAGCGCAGGCCGACACGGTGCTGATCTGCGCCAAGCAGCGGCACTACACGTGGGAAGGGAATCTGAAGCTCTGGTTCGACCCTGCATCGCTGCAGTTTCGCGATCAGCGGACGGATGGGGCGCACTTCCTCGACCTCGAAACTTCCCAATGGAGGCAGCAATGGAGCCGCTGAACGCCGCCAGTACGCGCGCGTGCGCGCATTTGGGGCAGGAGGTCGCATGCTGACTATCGGAATCGACCCAGGCATTTCCGGCGCACTGGCCGCGCTCGATCACACGGGCCAACTGCGCGTGCTGGACATGCCGACCCGCGCGAAGCCTGGCAACGGCAAGGTGCGCAACGAGGTGTGTCCGACGTCGCTGCGTCTTTCGCTGCGCATGCTGATCCCGGCCGGCGAGAGTGCGATCGTCGTCATGGAAGCGCTGAACACGTTCGCTGGTGGTTCGGTGCAGACGATGGCGTCGCTCGAAGCGACGAAGGCCGTGATCGCGACCGTGTGCGAGCTGTGCGGCCATCCAGTCGAGCTCGTCTCGCCGCAGAAGTGGCAGGGCTTCTTCGGCATCAAGCGCACGGCGACCGAGGACACGAAGCGCCAGAGCCTGCGCATCGCGCGCGAGCTGTACGGCACCGAGTTCTGCCCGTTGCAGAAGCACGACGGCCGCGCCGACGCGATCCTGATCGCGCGGTGGGCGCAGCGACATCTGACGTGAGGCGAGCCATGGCGACCATCGTCCAACTCGCCGGCATTCTCCCGCGCGACCCGCAGTTCCGCGAATGGGTCGGCGGCTTCGTCAACGGCGATCCGGTCACCGTCGATGAGGCCGCTCGCTTCGTGCGCATCGTCTGCAAGGTCGAGTCGCGCCGCGAGCTCGCGACCGACGCGCACGCGGCCGACCGCTTCAACCACTTCCTGCGCCGGCCGTTCCTCGACTGGCGCGACAACCAGCAGCACCAACGGAGAGCAGCATGAGCGACATCAACGCAGCACCGAGCAGCACCGAGCCGGCCGCGGCCGGCGACAACGTCAACGCGACCGAAGTGCAGACGCGCGCGCAGGAGGCTGGCACGGCCACGTTGGGGGAGTCGCCGGCCGGCTCGCTGAACGCGGGTACCGTCCTGACGCCGACCGCGAGCACTGGCGATGCAGGATCTGTGCAGAGCGCGAGCCTCACACCCATCGATACATCGACCCTCGGGAACGATGGTACGACGAACGGCTTGGATGCTGGCGCGACGGCCGCGAATACCACTTCGACCACGGATACGACGAGCGGGACGACTGACGCGCCGGCGGTCGCGGCGCCGGGGGAGGCCTCGGCGACTTCGGATGCGAATGCCTCGGCTCCGGAGTCGTCGCAACGCCAGCAGGTGAGCAGCGCTGCGGATGCCCTGCAGGCCGGCGAGGCTGACGCGGGAAACGCCGGTGTGTCGCCTGCGGCCGGCCAATCCGCAAGCGACACTGCATCGTGTGCGCAGGATGCATCGCAAGGCGGCGACACCGCGGCGGATGCCTTGCGCGCTGAACTCGGTGCCGCCCATGTGCGGATCGCCGCGCTTGAGCAGCAGCTGAACGCTGCGACGGCTGCAAAGCCGCACGCCACGTCGTTGCTTCAGAAGCTCGAAGCCGGCGAGGCGATCGTGCTGGGCGACTTGCAGTCGCGCCTGCGCGCCTTCGTGGATGCCCTGTAACGCATGACCCGAGTCGAGCCCGCCCGCGCCGTCGATTGGTTCCGCGTCCTGGAGGACGTGCGGCGGGCCGACTATACCCTCGCGGAGATCGCGCAGTACACGCAGATCCCGCGCACGACGCTGCTCGGTTACCGCAACCTCGGCGCCGAGCCGAAGCACTACGCGGGCGTCACGCTCCTGAAGCTCTGGGCCCAGGTCACCGGCCGCCAGCCCGACGACGCGCCCACCGTGCAGCGCATGCCATCCGTCTCCGAATCCCTGCGATAGACGGGAATCCGACACCCTCCGCGCCCGATACTCGCCTGCACCATCCATGGAGGTGCAGGAATGTCCAGCAAACGAACCTACGCAACGCAGGTGCCCGGAGCGGCCGCAGTCACGCCGACCGACGATGGCCCCGCGTCGATCGTCGGAGCCGACACCGACGCGGTGCTGACCATCGCCGGCCGCGAGGTGCCGCTCGCCGAGATCGTGATCGGCGCCTTCGAGACGAGCGGCATGTCGGCCGAGGAATGGGCTGCCGTCGATCCGCAGGTGCGCGACGACCTCGTCGGCAAGAAGCGCAAGGAACTGGAGCAATCGCTCGCGGGCGCAGGCGAACTGCCGTCGCAGGCTGCCGCGCGCGAGGCCGCAGTCGCCGCCGTCAACGCACGCCGCGCATCCCGCGCTGCGATCGCCGACGGCACGGCAAAGACCGGCGCGCAGCATGAGCGCAAGCTGCCGCATCGCGACGAGGTCGACCCGATGGAGATCGCCGGGCCCGTGCTCACGCAGCAGGGCTGGATCGTGCCGTCGGCGCCGCGCGAACTGCCGCGCAACTTCAAGTAATCGGGGGCAGCGATGTGCGACGTTCTCGGTGCAATCGGCAGTTTCTTCGGCGGCGGCAAGGGCGTATCGGCTGCCCCGGTTACGACGACGACCACATCGGCAGGCAGCGTCGGCGACGCGCAGGCAGCCCAAGCAGCGCAGGCAGCTGGCGCTGCTGATCGCAAACGCCGCGCGGCGTCGAGCCTGCTCGCCACTGGCGCCGGCAACACTTCCGGAATGGGCACGTCGACGTCGTCGGTGCTCGCCAGCGCGAAATCTTCCCTCGGGCAATAAGCCATGACCGACAGCCTCGGCGAAACCCTCGCGAAGCGTCTCGAAACCCTGAAGTCGAAACGCCAGGTGCACGAGCTCGTGTGGCGCAACTGCTTCATGCTCACCGATCCGGTGCGCGCGTCGGGTCTCGACGGCCCGATGATGGACGCGAACCAGATCGCGCAGGCGGTTTCGCTCATCTTCGACTCGACCGCGACCGATGCAAAGCGCACGCTGGAGGCGTCGATCATGTCCGGCATGACACCGGCCAACTCGCTCTGGTTCACCATGACGGTGAACGGCACCGACGACGAGGGCGAGCGCTGGCTCGACGAGGCAAGCGAGGTGCTGTGGCAGAACATCCACAGCGCGAATTTCGACAGCGAGGCAGCCGATGGTATCGCCGACTGCATGGCCGGCTGGTTCGCGCTGTACGTCGACGAGAACCGCGACACCGGCGGCTTGTACTTCGAGCACTGGCCGATGGCCGGCGTGTACTGCGCAGCATCGAAGCAGGGCGGCCCGGTCGACATCGTGTTCCGCTGCTACCAGCTGACCGCCGAGCAGTGCGTGACCGACTTCAAGCAGCGCGGCGACTCGCTGCCGCCCGAGATCATCGACAAGGCGAAGACGAAGCCCGACGAGCTGATCGATCTGTGCCAGGCGATCTACCCGCGCGACGTGTACATCGTCGGTGCGCTGCGCGCGAAGAACATGCCGATCGCATCGGTGACGTTCGCGTGCAACCACAAGTACGTCATCCGCGAGTCGGGCTATCACGAAATGCCAGTGATCGTCGCGCGCTGGAAGAAGATCCCGAACAGCGTCTACGGCGTCGGACCGCTGCTCGACGCGCTGCCCGACATCCGCACGCTCAATGACATCGTCAAGCTCGAATACGCGAACCTCGACCTTGCCGTGTCAGGCATGTGGATCGCCGAGGACGATGGCGTGCTGAACCCGCGCACGGTGAAGGTCGGGCCGCGCAAGGTGATTGTCGCGAACAGCGTCGACAGCATGAAGCCGCTGCAGCCGTCGTCGAACTTCCAGCTTGCCGAGACGCGCATCGAGAAGCTGCAGGGGCAGATCCGCAAGACGCTGATGGCCGACCAGCTGCAGCCGCAGGACGGCCCGGCTATGACCGCGACCGAGGTCCACGTGCGCGTTGACCTGATTCGTCAGCTGCTCGGCCCGATCTACGGTCGCCTGCAGGCCGAGTACCTGCAGCCCCTGATCGCGCGCTGCTTCGGTCTCGCGTATCGCGCAGGCGTGTTTCCGCCGCCGCCCGATTCGCTGGGCGGCCAGAACTTCGCCGTCCAGTACCAGTCGCCGCTCGCGCGCGCGCAGAAGCTGGAGGAAGTCTCCGCGATCGAGCGCCTGATGGGCGACCTGACCGTAATTGCGCAGGTCGACCAGACCGCCATCGACAACGTCGACACCGACGAAGCCGTGCGGCAGACCGCGAAGAACCTCGGCGTGCCGGACGCGATCATGCGGCCGGTCAAGGACGTCGCCGCCTATCGCCAGCAGAAGCAGGCCGCCGCCGCGCAGCAGGCGCAGCAGCAGATGGGAATGGAAGTGCAGGGCGACGTCATGAAATCGATGGGTAGCGCGGCCGCTGGCCGCATGGTGGCGAACCAGTGAAAGCGCATATCGAAGGCGCGCCCGTCGAGCAGCGCGCGACGCCGGACGACTACCGCGTCGTGTTCGAGAGCCCGGTTGGCGCGCTCGTGCTCGACGACCTCGTGCGGCGCTTCACTGGTGCCGTGTTCGTCTCGGGCGGTCAGGACGGCGAGCGCGAGACCACATTCCGCCTCGGCCGTCGCGAGACCGTCGAGCACATTTTGCGAATGATCAACCGCGCCAACGGCGCAGAACCCGAAGGAGAGTGACATGTCCGGCACCTCGCAACTTACCGGCAGCGGCTGGATCGCCTACGGCGCGCCGCGCACCGATGACAAACCGTACGGCGTGCCGTACTACAGCGGCAAGCCGCAGGACCAAGTCGGCGAGAACGGCGACGTGACGATCGATCCCGTGACGCTGACCGTCTACAAGAAGACGGCCGGCGCGTGGGCCGCGCTTGCGCCGAGCGGCGCCGTGACCGTGCAGAACTCGGCGGGCACCGTGACGCGCAACCTGACCGCGACGAACGGCGTCGTGACGCTGGCCGCTACCGACGCGATCGTCGCGAACGGAAACACGATGACGCTGCAGAAGTCGGACGGCACGACGTCGAGCGGCAACGCAACCCTCAACAGCCCGGCCACGGCGATCGTCGCCGCCGGCGCGCTCACCGCCGTGAAGGCCGCGGCATAACGGAGGTCTCATGTTCTTCAGGAAATTCGTGCTGATGGATGGCGCGGCTGGCGATGGCGGTAGTGCTGGCGGTGGTGGTGCAGCAGTCGGTGGCGGTGGCGGTGACGGTGGCGGAGGCGCAGGTGCCGCAGCTTCCGGCGGCGGGTCCGCGCTCGCTGCTGGCGCTGGTGCCGGTGGTGAAGGCGGCGCCGCTGCTGGTGGCGCTGCCGCGAGCGGCGCCGGCAACTTCGATTGGCTGCCCGAGAAGTACCGCGTGAATGGTGCCGACGGTGCGGTCGATCTGAGCGCGTCGGCGCAGAAGCTGGCCGGCGGCTACGGCGAACTGTCGAAGCGCATGGGCGACGGCGGCGCACCGCCGGCCACTGCTGCCGAGTATCAGGTCAGCGTGCCGGACCAGTTCAAGGACGCGGTCGGCGACCTGAATAACGACAAGCTGTTCACCGAGTTCCGCGCGGACATGCACGCGCTCGGCCTGTCGCAGAAGCAGTTCGACGGCGTGATGGCGAAGTACTTCTCCGTCGTGCCGGGCCTCGTGGCCGGCGGTCAGCAGTACAGCAGCGAGTCGGCAACGGCAGACCTGCGCAAGACCTGGAGCGACGACGCGAGCTTCCAGAAGAACGTGGGTCTCGCGTTCCGCGCGAGCACGGCAGTGGCGAAGGCCGCGAGCATGTCGTTCGACGATCTCGAAAAGGCCGGTCTCGCGAACAACCCGACATTCATCCGGATCATGGCCGCGCTCGGCCCCGAGTTCGCAGAGGACACGTCGAGCAACGGCAGCGGCGGCGGCTTCATGTCCGAGGACGACGTGAAGAAGCTGATGATCTCCGAGGCGAACACGAACCCGAAACACCCCGACCACAAGGCGACGCGGGCGCGGATCGACGCGTACTACAACCGCAAATACGGCGATACGCCGATCGTCTGACGACAAACAGCAGCAGCCAGCTTGCCCCGCTTCGGCGGGGCTTTTTTTTGCGTGCTCGATTTGGTCGGGATTCCGACAGGCACGTCGGCCGAATATGCAACGCATTCGGCCCGCGGTGGCGCGCGGATACCCGACAAGCCCGACGCTCAAGTTCGCCGACGCGAGCACGTAACACAGGCCCGGCAACGGACACCCTGAAGGCGAGAAGACAAATCCAAACCTTTGGGAGTTCTCTCACCATGAGCACGAACAACGAAACGATCACGCAAGCCTTCGTGCAGCAGTTCGCCGACGGCTACATCATGGCTGCGCAGCAGAAGGAGTCGCGCCTGCAGGCAACCGTCAGCAACTACGGCGACGTCACGGGCTCCAGCTTCACTGCGAACAACATGGGCGCGACCGAGGCGAACGACGTCACGTCGCGCCTGTCGGACACCGTCTGGAACGACAACCCGAACGACACGCGCGTCGCGCTGATGCAGGACAAGGACTGGTCGACCCCGATCGACAAGTACGACCTGCCGAAGCTGAAGGCGAACCCGCAGGGCACGTACATGCAGAACGGCTTGGCCGCGCTCAACCGCAAAAAGGATGCCGTGATCTACCAGTCGCTGATCGGCACGTCGATCACGCGTGCGGGTGAAGCGCTGCCGTACGGCTCGATCGCGCTGCCGTCCTCGCAGAAGATCCTCGACGGCGGCGTCGGCATGACGAAGGCGAAGCTGATCACGGCGAAGAAGCTGTTCCGCAAGAACGAGGCCGACGAGCAGAACGGCGAAGACCTGTACATGCTGTACGACGCCGAAATGCTGGAGGACATCCTGAGCGATACGACGCTCACGTCGGCCGACTTCATGGCCGTGCAGATGCTGCAGGACGGCAAGCTGTCGGGCCACTGGCTCGGCTTCACGTGGGTGCCGTACGAAGCACTCGCGACGAGCGGCACGGTGAAGACCACGTGCGCGTACGCGAAGTCGTCGACGCAGTTCGGTGTCGGTCTGAACCGCGACATCGACATCGGCCCGCGCCGCGACAAGCGCAACGCGATCCAGATCTATATCGGCGAATCGTACGGTGCCGTGCGCACCGACGAGAAGAAGGTCGTCACGATCGACTACCAGTTCTGAGCGTGATGTGACGGGCGGCGCAGCGCGCCGCTCCCCATCGATCTCGACACGAAACAGGAGCACATCATGGCAGAAACCAACTCGGTACAGATGGCGAAGGTGCTCGGCGCGCCGAACGCGAAGCTGCAGCCGAACGAAACCGGCGGCCGCTCGCGGATCATGTTCGGCCAGGTCACGTCCATCGCGGGCGCGATCGGCGACACGATTTACTTCGGTCGCATTCCGGGCGGCTCGCGCATCACGGCGGTGACGATCAACAACGCAGCGGGCACGGCGTCGTCCACGCTCTCGATCGGCGTGCGCAAGACCAGCGACAAGTCGGGCGCGGTTCCGGCCGGGCTGTCGGCGGCGACCGCGATCAACGCGGCGCAGGGCGTGTCGGCGCTGACCGGCTCGCTCGTGAACGCCGGTCAGACGTACGTGACGCCGTACGAAGTCGACGTCTACGGCACGATCGCGGGCGCCGCGACGCCGGCCTCGCCGGGTCAGCTGATCTCGGTCACGGCTCACTACGTGAACGACTGATCCGCGCCATTCCCGGCGCGGTGTAGGACGTATGCCGGGGGCGCTTGCTCCCGGCTTTTTTGTTTGAGGCCCGACCATGACCAGTAGCATTTCGATCTGCTCAAACGCACTGCTGCAGCTCGGCGACAGCCCGATCGCCTCGTTTACCGAGCCTACGCACCGCGCAATGGTGTGCTCGAACCTGTATCCGGAAGTGCGCGACGCAGTGCTTCGCGCGCACCCGTGGAACTCGTGCACGAAGCGCACAGTGCTAGCGCCGCTTGCCGAGAAACCGGCATTCGACTATCCGTATCAGTTCCAGCTGCCGTCCGACTGGCTGAAAACGCTGCAGGTCGGGTCCGCTGGGCGCTCGCTCAATTTCACGGCGGAGGGGCAGCGCATCCTCTCGTTCGAGCAAGCGCTTCCCTTCGTCTATATCTTCCGCAACGAGATCGAATCGACGTGGGAGTCGACGCTCATCGACGTGATGACGAAGGCAATGAAATCCGTTCTGGCATACCCGATCACTCAGTCGGCGGCGATGGCACAAACGGCGCAGGCCGAGTACGTGCTGATCATGAAGCAGGCCAAGGCGATTAACGGGCAGGACGACGACACCGAGACGATCGGCGATTTTCCGCTACTGGAGTCGCGCTTTTCCAGTTACACGACTGCGCCGGGCCGCGCGCCGGGGCGATAGAACATGGCCAAGGTCACCACGATCCAGTCGAATTTCAACGCGGGCGAGCTGTCGCCGCCGCTCGAAGGCCACATCGATCTCGACCGCTACTCGAACGGCGTGAAGACGATGCTGAACGCGGTGCCGCAGATCGAGGGCGGCGCTCGTCGGCGCAGCGGCACGCGGCAGATTTCGTCGACGAAGACGCTCGGCACGACGCGGCTCATCCCGTTCGTATTCAACAAGTCACAGGCGTACTTCGTCGAACTCGGCAACCAGTACGCGCGGTTCTACTCGATCGACGGCCAGATCCAGCAGGACGGCACGCCGATCGAGATTGCCACGCCATGGACCTCGGATCAGCTGTTCCAGCTGGAATACGCGCAGGGCAGCGACACCATGTTCATCGCGCATCCGTCGACGCCTATCAAGCGGCTCGTGCGGACGCTGCAGACGTCGTGGTTTCTCGGCGATGCGCCGTTCGACCCGGGCCCGATCGATGAGATTGGCGTGAGGCCAGCCGCGACGTTGAACCTTTCCGCGACGACGCCTGGTACCGCGACCGCTACGCTTTCCGCTGACGGCTTCCTGCCGAGCGACGTCGGCCGCAACATCGTCGCGGGCTCAGGCATTGCCGAGGTGACGGCGGTCGCGAGCACGACGAGCGCGACAGTGACGATTCAGGCATCGTTCTCGCAGTCGTCGTATGCGGCGAACGCATGGCGCCTCGATCAATCACCGTTCGTCGCGATCTCGCCGTCGAATAGCGGCCCGAGCGATGCGCCGGTCGCGTTGACGGCTGACGGCGATCCCGTGACGATCAGCACCTACTCGTTGACCGGCAGCACCATGACGATGACCTCGAACGGTCCTCACGGATACAACGTGGGCGACCGTATCGTACTGTCGGGCTTTCAGGGCAGCGGCATCGATGGCCTGTACACCGTGGCGACGGTGCCGAGCCCGACGACGTTCACCTTCACGTTTAACGGCACGCTCGTGCCCGGCGGCAGCATGGGCGCGGTGTACCTGTGGGGCGGCGGCCAGGCGTTCCGACCGATCGACGTCGGCAGCTATATCACGATGAACGGCGGCCTGATTCGCCTCGTGAGCTACGAAAGCCCGTCGCGTATGTACGGGATCATCGTCAAAGAGCTATCCGCGCCGCTGACGGCCCCGTCCAACGCGTGGTCGATGAAGTCGTTCATGTGGAACGCGATCGACGGATATCCCGCCGCGGTCAGCCTATATCAGCAACGCCTATATGCGGCTGGCTCGATTGCCTACCCTGAACGTCTCTGGGCGAGCGGCACGGGTCTCTACTTCGACTTCACACCCGGCACGAACGATTCGGATGCGTTCTCGTACGAGGTGTCGTCCGATCAGGTCAACCAGATCATGCACCTTGCGTCTTCGCGCATCCTGACTGTGCTGACGCAGGGCGAGGAATTCACGGTCGACGGTGGCTCCGCAGGCGCGATCACCCCGACGAACATCAACGTGCGAAGCCAGTCGATCTACGGAAGCGCGCAGGCGCGTCCCGTGCGGGTCGGGAACGAACTGATCTTCGCACAACGCGCGGCGAAGAAAGTCCGCTCGATGGCGTACGACTTCAATACCGATTCGTTCCGCTCGCAGAACCTGACGCGCATCGCTGCGCACGCGACCGGCCCGGGCATCGTCGACGTGGCTTTTCAGGCTGAGCCCACGCCCGTTGTGTGGATGGTGCGCAGTGATGGCGTGCTCGTTTCGATGACCTACGATCGTGATGAAGGCGTCTGCGGTTTTGCCCGCCACACGACGGATGGTTTGTTCAAGGCGGTGTGCTGCATTCCCGGGCCGGACGGAGACGTGCTGTTCGCCGTGATTCAGCGCGTCGTGAATGGCAACACGGTGCAGTACGTCGAGCGCTTCGACCCGACGATCCAGACCGATGCTGCGATCGTTGGCACGAGCGACGCAGGCGGCACCGTATGGACGGGCCTCGGATCGCTCGAAGGAAAGGTGTGCGACGTGAAGGCGGACGGCGTGTACATGGGGCAGTTCACTGTTGCAGGCGGACAGATCACGCTGCCGCGCCCCGCGAAGAAATTCGAGATCGGGCTGCACTACGACAGCACGATCGTCGCGCTGACGCCGAACCTGTCAGGCGGTCTCGGTACGTCTCAGGGCAACCAGCAGCGCACGGGCCGCGTGATTCTGCGTTTGCTCGATACGATCCGTTGCCTGGTGAACGGGCAGCCGATGGCATTCCGCGAGTTCGGCGAGCATGTACTCGACCAGGCGCCGCAGCCTTTCACGGGCGACAAGGACCTCACCGAATTCGGATGGGGCGCGTCGTCAGAAATCACGATCTCGCAGGACCAGCCGTACGACTGGTACGTGCTCGCGCTCCTGCGCCAGTTCACCGTCAACACGGGCTGACCATGATCCGCAACGCTACCCCTGACGACGTGCCCGTGCTGGTCGACCTCGGCGCGCTGATGGCCGCCGAGTCGCCGCGCTACCGGCGGTATCGGTTCTCGGCGCAGAAACTGGCCGCGCTGTTCGAGCGTCTGATCGCGAGCGAGGACGGCTTCCTGATGATGGCCGAGCGCGACGGCGCGCCGATCGGAGTCATGGCCGCGACCGTCATGGAGCACTGGATGTCCGAGGATAGGATCGCGTGCGACTTCGGCCTGTTCATCGATCCGGAGCACCGCGGCGGCATGCTCGCCGCACGGTTCGTGCGCACGTATCGTCAGTGGGCGCGCGAGCGCGGCGCGATCGATACGTTCCTCGGCATTTCCACTGGCGTTCACGTCGAACAGACGGCACGCTTCTACAAAACGCTCGGCCTCATCGAGGCTTCAATCACTTTCGAGGTGCCGCATGTGTGATCCGCTTACCGCCGCACTTTCCATCGGCGGCACGCTGATGTCCGCAGCCGGTTCTGTGCAGCAGGGCAATGCGCAACGGGACACCGCGAATTTCGAGGCGCAGCAGCAGCTAATGCAGGCCGATTCCACACAGGCGATGGGCTACCAACAGGCGAAGCGCATCCGCGAGCAGGGGCAAACGACGACCGGTCAGGCGACCGCGGCGCTTGCTGCATCGGGCGTGAACGTCGGCACGGGCACGTCCAACGACGTGCGGCAGCACATCGAGCAGAACACCGAAACCGACGCGCTGAACACCATCCTGAGCGCTGACAACAAGGCGACGTCGCTGCGCGGGCAGGCGCAGATGACGCAGGCCGCCGGGCAACAACAGCAGCGCGCCGGCAACATGGGCGCGCTCGGCTCGGTACTGTCGGGCGCGTCGAAATTCATCACCGGCTGGAAGTCTCTCGCCAGCTCGTAATCCGGAGGACACATGGCACGAATCCCCCTCGGCGATCCGGCAAGTGCGGTTGCGCAGCCCGCGCCGGCTGTTCAGGCTGACCCGAACGCGTTCGGCGCGTCAACGGGGCGCGCACTGCAAGGCATCGGCGACGCCGGCACGCAGATCGCGGCCGGCCTGTTCCAGCAGAAACAGAAGCTCGACGAAGACCTCGCGCGCACCAACGCGGCGGTCGCGTACCAGTCGCACGCGACTAACGTGCAGTCGGCGATGAAGACGGCTGGCGAGCAGCTCGCGAGCGGCGCGATTGACCAGCCGACCTACCAGCAACAGCTGGCCGACGCGCAGAAGCAGTCGTTCGACTCGACGATCGGCGCGCTGCCGGGCGGCCACTACAAGAACATCGCGACGACCCAGTCGGCCGGCCTCGATCGCACGGTCGCGCTCGGCATGCAGGAGGCGCTGACGAAGAACACGCAGCAGCTGATCGCGACGAACGCGGCGACGCTGCTCGACACCGCCGGCAAGAGCATCGCGACGAACCCGGCCAGCATTGACGGTACTGTGGCGAGCACGAAGCAGGCGTACCTGAGTGCGGCGGCGTCCGCCGGCATTCCGCAGCCGCGCGCGGCGCAGGTAGTTCAGGACTGGTCCGACAGCCAGTACGCGGCGCACGCGCAGTCTGCGGCGATCGCGGCGCGCGGCACGGGCGACCTCGGGGCACTCACGCAGCTGGAGAAGGATCTGACGTCGCCGGACGGCTACTACGCGGGCAAGCTCGACGCGAGCAAGCGCAATCAGGTGCTCGCATCGGTCGTCTCGAACCGGCTGTCGCTGGAAAACCAGATGAACAGCGAACAGCAGGCGCGCGAGCGAGAAGCTGTGACCGCGTTCAACCAGGGCACCGACCTGATGACGCAGGGCAAGCGCTTCAGCCCGGAATACATCCAGCAGCTCACGGCGGCTACGCGCGGCACGGAACTGGAAGGCCAGACGCAACAGCTGATCGCGCGCGCGGCGGCCGGCGCCGGCTTCTCGACGCTGTCCCTGCCGGAGATGCGCGCAGCGGTGCAGGCGAACGAAGGGCGGCAGATCACCGTGGGCACGGACCCCGTCGAGGCGGCCGCGATCAAGCAGCAGAAGCAGATCCTGACGGCGACCGATCAGGCGTACAAATCCGACCCGTGGAACGCAGCGCTCGAACGCGGCGCGATCGCTGGCGTGCCCGCGATCGACACGTCGGGCCTCACGCAGCTCGCGTCGTCGCTCGCGGCCCGCGCGCAGCTCGCGCCAGTCGTCGAGGACAAGGCCGGCCGCCGCGTGTCGCTGCTGACGCCCGACGAGGCGCGCGGCGTGCTGCAGACGGTCGACGCGCTGCCGACGAACACGAAGGCGCAGGCGCTCGCGCTGATCGGCCGATCGATGGGGAACGCGGCGCGCATCAATGACCTGGCCGAGCAGTGGAAGGACAAGAGCCCGGCCGCTGCACTCGCGATGAAGGCCGGCGCGGCCGATCCGTCCGGCGGCCCGCTGATGATGCAGAGCGGCATGCCCGTCGCGCAGTACATCCTCGACGGACAGGACGCGCTGGCGAACAAGCTGGTGAAGGTCGATCCGGCGGCCGCGACCGGCATGCAGGCCACGATCGCGAAGCAGATCGGCGACGCGCTGCCGCCGCAGCAGCTCGGCGACGCCCGCGAGACGGCGTATTTCGCCGCAGTGGCGAGCGCCCGAAAGAACGGCCGCGACGTGCCGAACTCGACCGACATCCTGACGGGCGTCAATGTCGCGACCGGCGGCCTGTCGAAGACCGGCGGCGTCGATCCGCGCGGCGACCGATACATGGCGGCGAAGCCGTGGGGATGGTCCGACGACGATTTCGACGGTGGCGTCAAGCAGGCGTCGATCGGAAACATCGAGAACCAGCCGGGCGGCCGACCCGTCGACAGCGTGATCGCCAACGGCATGAAAATTCCCGTCGATCAGTTCATGGAGAAGTTCGCCAGCTACCGCCTGCAGCGCGTGGGCATCGGTGGCACATACACGGTGCTGACCGGCGCACGGCCTGTCACCGACGCGAGCGGCGCGCCGCTGCTCATCCACCTCACGAAGCCCGTACCGAAGCGCTGATATGCCAATCGATCCCCTCTACGAAGACACGACGAGCGCCTACCTGACCGGGCAGGGCAATGTTCAGCTGCCGCCCGAGCCGAAGCCGCAACCGTCTACCGGCATCGGATCGCTAACACGCGCAGTAGGGCGCGGGCTTGGCGAAGCCGGCGCGAATCTCGGAGCGTTCTATGCGAATTCGAGCGCGGCCGTTGGTCAGCTCACGAACGATCCTGAATCCCTGACGTTTGACCCTGTCGCACTTCTTGCTTCGGACCAGCAGGAAAATATCAGGCGGGCAAAGTCTGGGCATCTTTTCGAATCACCCGTTGGTGGAACGTTCTACGATCTTGCTGCGACTTTCCGGCCCAACCCGACCACGACAACTCAGACAGATCAGATCGTGCAAGGGGCGGTGAGCGGTATTGGTCAGATAGTCGGCAGTGCCCCTATCTTCGGTCCCGCGGCGCCGTACCTTGGCGCAGCCTCGATCGGTATGGCGCGTGCCGAGCAATTGCAACGAGAAGGGGTTGACGTCGGGACGCGAACCCTCGTTGGTGGTGCCGAGGCAACCGTAGCGGCCCTCGGGGCGAGATTGCCCGTCGCAGGTACAACGCTCGGCCGCACAGCGACACTCGTCGCGGTTGGCGGTCCCGGTATGGCAGTAGCGCAGGCAGTCGCCGAGAAGTCGATATTGAGAAATGCAGGCTATGACCACCTCGCCGATCAGATTGACCCGCTCGACCCGACGAATCTAGCCGCGTCGCTCGCGCTCTCCAGCGTCTTCGGTGCAGCGCATGTCGGCGGCATGGCGATGACCGCGCGCGCCGCGCGCGCCGCCGATCCGGCTACGCCGTTGCCGACGCTCGACGTCGCCGTGCGCAAGCAACTGCCGTACGACTCGCCGATCCTTTCCTCGTACATCACGACGGCCGCGCAGCGCGAAGGCGTGCCGCCGGACCTGATGCTGGCGCTGATCCACGCGGGCGAGAAATCGAACAGCGGGCAGGTCTCGCCGAAGGGCGCGGCGGGCGTCGCGCAGATGATGCCGGAGAACCTGAAGAAGTTCGGCGTGACCGATCCGACCGACCCGGTACAGTCGATCGACGGCATGGCACGCTACCTGAAGGCCACGCAGGAGCAGTACGGCGGCAACGTGCAGGCGATGATCGCCGACTATAACGGCGGCCCGCGCCAGGCTGCCGCGGTGCTCCGCGGCGAGCGGCCGCCGGCTGCGGAGACTGCTGCTTACATCGACCGCGTGAACGACTACCTGACGAACCGCGTCGGCGACGATCTGCGCTTCAACCCATCCCCGCAGGAAGTCGACGCCGCGCTGATGGCGCGCGGACAGCGCATCGTCGACGACGCGTACGTGTTCGGCACGCCGGACGACGTGAACGGCATGGCCGCGCATCAGGACGCGTTCGAGCTTGCCGCGCGCCAGATGGACGACGGCAGCTATCCGGACGTCTCGCGATACTTCACGCCGGACGACGTGACGCGCGCGAACGCGCTCGAAGGGCTGATCGCCGACGCCGAGTCGTACCGCGGCGACCTTGCGTCGACGGCCTCGAACCTGGCCGATCCGGGCGCCGTCGCGCAGGCGCGCGCGGAACTCGACCAGCTGCGCGCGAACGCACCGGACACGTCACCCGACGGCGTCAAGGAACTGACGCGCCAACTGCAGGCCCAGGGCACGAAGTACAGGGCCGCGGCGGCCGAGGCGCAGCGCCGTATCGACGCCGCGCAGGCCGACCACGAGGCGCAGGTCGCGCGGCTGGAGGGCATGATTCGGCAGAACGCCGAGGCGCAGCGCGCGAGCGATCAACTGCCGACGCTCGACTCGCAGATCGAGCAGATGCGCACCGCGCGCGCTGGCATCGACGTACCGGCCACGCGCCGCACGCAGATCGCCGATTTCGTCGCCAGCATCGCCCGTGCGCAGCGCGAGGCAGACCGCGCACCGGCCGTGCGCCGCGCCGAGGCGGCGCAGCGTAACGCCGATTTGACCGCGGCGGCCGTCGAGCAGACGCCCGATGTCACAAGCGGAGCGGCCGCCGCGCGCGCGCCGTCGAGCGCCGACATTCTGGCCGCTGCGGTGCGCGACCTGACCGGCGCGGGCGAGCCCGCCGCGCGGCCGACGTCCGCCGTCGAGTCGAACCTGCGCGAGGCTGCGGCGGCGACGCCCGACGCACAGGTCGAATTCGACGCCACGGCAGGAGAATTCCGCGGCTCGCTGCGCGACGCGCTCGATACGATCGACGCCGAGCACGCTGCGACGATGGCTGACGCCCGTCTGATGGAAGTCGCGGCGAACTGCTTTATCACCACTCTGGGGTAATCCATGCACGCAAAATGCGCAGCGGCAGTCGCTCAGGCGGCCGGCCGAGACCTGACGAAAGCCGAACTCGACGGCATCGAGAACCGCGTGCGCGCCGGCATGCGCGCCGTGTCGCGGCAGGACCGCGCCGCGTGGAACTCGATGACCGAAGCCGAGCGCGTGCAGGCCGGCGCCGACTGGGCGCGGCAGCAGCTGGAGGGCGAGGCGAACCTCGACAAGGCCCGAAAGCAGCTGCAGATCGCGAAGCAGATCGAGACGACCGACCGGATTCAGGAGGCGCTGTACGCTGACCCTGAGCGCGCGCATGCGAAGCGTGCCCGCGAGAAGGCGGTGAAATCGGACATCGAGCGCACCTACGAGCTGGCGGGCGGCATCAAGGCCGACTACATGCGGCAGACGATGGGCGCGATCGAGTCGATGAAGGAGGGGCAGAACTTCCTCGCGCGCGCGTTCGACGTGGACAATCCGGCGATGGAGCGCGACATCATCCGCGAGATCTACCGCGGCGCCGACGGCTCGACGGGCAACGAGGTGGCGAAGGCAGCCGCCGAGCAGATCAGCGCGACGTCGAACGCGATGCGCGAGCGCTTCAACCGGGCGGGCGGCAACGTCGGCCAGCTCGATTACGGCTACGTGCCGATCCGCCACTCGCAAGCGAAGATCCTCGGCAACGGATCGGACGCCGCGCGGCACGCGTGGGCCGACTTTGTGCTGCCGCGCCTCGACCGCTCGCAGTACCTGGACGACGCCGGCAACCCGCTCGACGACGCTGCGCTGCGCCGCGTGCTGACCGGCGAGGATCGCGAGGCATGGGAGGCCCGCAACATCGCCGCGCGCGGCATGGGTGTCGAGCCGCGCAAGCAGGGTGTCTGGGACACGATCGCATACGGCGGCGTCAACAAGATCGTGCCCGGCGAGACGACTGGCGGCGCCGCGCGTGCGAACGCCGGTTCGCAGCATCGCGTCCTGCACTTCCAGAACGCCGACGCGCACATCGAGTACAACCGCGCGTACGGCGAGGGTTCGCTGCTGAACGCGCTGATCGACCACGTCGGCGGCATGTCGAAGAATATCGCGCTCGTCGAGCGCTACGGCCCGAACCCGACACGCAACATGCGTACGCAGATGCAGCTGACGGCGCTGCACGACAACACGGAAATGCGCACGCTCGAAGGCGGCATGACGTCGGTCGGCGCCTACTGGAACTACGTGACGGGCGCGACCAACACGCCCGTCAATCCGGCGCTCGCGCGGCGCTTCGAGACGCTGCGCACGACGGTCAGCGCGATCAAGCTGCAGGGCACGATCCTTGCCGCGCTCGGCGACGTCGGCACGATGTTCGTCACGGCCGGTTACAACCGCGTGCCGTTCTTCAAGACGCTCGGCACGGCCACGCGCCTGATGGCACCAGGCTCGAAGGATTACCGCAGCTGGCTCACGTCGCAGGGACTGATCGCCGAAACGCTGGAACACGGCCTCAACCGGTGGGGCACCGACCACCTCGCGACGACGTGGGCGAAATGGCTGTCGGCGCAGACGATGAAATTGGGCGGCGTCACCGGCTGGACCGACGCGCTGCGAACGGCGTTCCAGGCGCAGATGATGCGCGGCCTCGCCGAGATCGGGGGCACCGAGTGGGGCCAGCTCACCGAGTGGGACCGTCGCTCGCTGACGCGCTCGGGCATCACGGCGGACGACTGGGCGCTCGTGAACCGCGCAACGCCAGGTGAGTACAACGGCGCGAAGTACCTGACGCCGGACGCGCTCTACGGCACCGGAGACGCGCGGGCAGCCGATGTCGTGCCGAAGCTGCTCGGCATGATCCGCGACGAAGGCGAGTTCGCCGTGCTGAACCCTGACCTGCGCACGAAGGTGCTCGCCGCGGCGACGCCCGGTACGTGGCAGGGCGAGCTGCAAAAGACGTTCATGCAGTTCAAGTCGTTCCCGATCGCAATGATCTCGCGGCACTGGGGGCGCATCGGTGAAATGCGGCGCTCGGGCGACTACCGCGTCGAGGGCGCGCCGACACTCGCGAGCCCGATGGCGTACGCAGCAGCGCTTGTCGTCAGCACGACGCTGATCGGCGCGCTGTCGACGCAGCTGAAAAACCTGCTCGCCGGCAAAGATCCCGAGCCGATGGCCGACAACGTGAAGCACGCAGCCGGCTTCTGGACGCGCGCATTCTCGGTCGGCGGTGGCGCCGGCTTCGCTGGTGACATGCTCACCGCAGCTTTCCAGAGCGCCGACTACGGCTCGCTGTTGAGCAGCGCGGTCGGCGGCCCGGTGCTGTCGACGCTGTTCCAACCGCTGCGCGCGCTGTCGACGAACGTGCAGGACGCAGCGCAGGGCAAGGATACGCACGTCGGCGCTGACCTGTTGAAGGTCGCGCAGTCGAATATGCCGCTCGTGAATCTCTGGTTCTGGAAAACGGTGTGGAACCGGCTGATCTGGGACAACATCGCCGAGAACCTGTCGCCCGGCGTGACGTCGCGAAACGTGGCGAAGTCGCGCCAGCAATACCACAATGACTACTTCTGGGAACCGGGCACGAGCGCGCCGCAGCGCGCGCCGGATCTCAGCAACGCATTCCAGGGGGGTGATGCGCATCGATCAATACGAGCGTCTTCAGGCGCTGTCTGAGAAGCTGACCGACGTGTTTCTCGACGAAGCGGACCCGGAGCGCTGGCCGGGCGCGGGGATCGCGCTCGCCACGATGGACAAGGCGACGCGCGGCGACCGCTACTGGTCGAAGAAGAATGCGGCCGCGACGGTGATGCTGATCGGCCGCGTGCACTCGCTGGTGAGCGTGATCCAGCTCGCGAGCAAAGGCGGCGAAGGCGCGGCTGCCGGCGGTGTGAGCGAGACCGAGGCCGAGCTCGACGCAGAGGTCGCTGCTGCCGAGAAGGAGGCCGAGCGGCTGCTCGACGAGGTGCAGCAGCGAGCGCGAAAGGCCGAGTTCGACAAGCGCGCACATGGAAAATCGTAAGGTCGGGTTCCTCGCCTTCTTCCTGATGTGGGCGAAGCAGCAGGGTTGGAAGGTGCCGCTGCTGCACGTCCGGGTCTGTCATTGGCTGGAGACCTGCGACGACCCCGTGCGCGTGCTGCAGGTGTTCCGCGGCGCGGCGAAGTCGACGATCTACGCAGTGTTCAAGGCGTGGTGCCTGTATTGCGATCCGAATCTGCGCTCGCTGATCTGGTCCGCCGACGGCCCGCTGTCGAAGAAGCTCACCCGGGACGTCATCAACGTGCTGCGCCGGCACCCGCTGTGCGCGGGCATCCTGCCGACGAAGCCCGGTGCGCAAATGTTCTGGGTGAACGGCGCGAACGACCCGCGTAACGCCAGCATGACGGCCGTTGGCGTCGACCAGAACGTGACGTCCGCCCGCGCCGACAGCATCGATTACGACGACGTCGAGGTGCCGAAGAACATCCGCACGCCCGAGGCGCGCGAGAACCTGCGCCTGAAGATCCAAGAGGCGACCTTCATCCTCGTGCCCGGCGGCCAGGAAACGTACATCGGCACGCCGCACACGCACGATTCGATCTATCCCGAGCTGATCGCGGCCGGCGCGGCGTCGCTGAAGATTCCGCTGTTCGAGGCCGGCGTGCGGTACGAGGATACGTCATCGGAGACGCGCTACCGGTTCGACTTCACGCCCGGCGACGACGGCCTGTACGTGATGGCCGGCATCTTCAAGCACGCGCGGCTGCTGCGCGAGGGCGTCGATTATCGCGTCGAGGGGCGTGAGGTCGTATTCTCTCGGCCGCCGGGCACGGTGATCGACATCTACGCGCACTGCGCATGGCCCGATCGCTTCACGCGCGACGACATCGAGAAGCGCCGCAAGAAGTGCCGTACGCTGAACTACTGGGATTCGCAGTATCAGCTTGAAGCGAAGCCGCTCACCGAGGTCCGGCTCGATCCCGAAAAGCTTCGGCCGTACAACGTGCACCCGATCGTCGAGCGGGCGAACCGCGAAATGCGCATGATGCTCGGTGGCACGCGCATCGTCAGCGCGCGCGCGTACTGGGATTGCGCGACGGGCAAGGTCGGCAGCGACGACTCGGCGTTTTCTCTGGTGCTCGACGATGCGGCCGGCAACTATTACTGGCACGTCGCACAGGCGATGCTCGGCGAGTTCGCTGAATTTTCGAGCGGCGAGAATTCGAAGATCACGGGCGGCCAGGTCATGCAGGTGTGCGATCTGGTCGAGCGCTTCGCAATCCCGCTGATCTACGTCGAAACGAACGGCGTCGGCTCGTTCGTGCCACAGCTGCTGCGCAAGGCCCTTCGCCAGCGCAAGCTCGTGTGCGGCGTGAAGGACATTGCGGCGACCGTCAACAAGAACGAGAAGATCCTCGCGGGCATCGAGCCGCCGCTTAAATCGGGTGTTCTGTGGGCGCACGTCGATGTGCTCGATAGCCCGGTGTGGGACCAGATGCAGTCCTTCAACCCGTTAGTGAAGCGGCAGCCTGACGATTTCATCGACTCGGGCGCTTCGGCGATCCTCGAAAGCCCCGTGCGCATTGGCCGGATAGTCGGGAATCCGACAGCCGCAGAGGGGCACGATTGGCGTCCATCGGTGGGCGTCCATGAGGTGACGCTCGAAGTGTAGCGTCGCCTCCGCGGCGCACCTTAGGGGAAGCCGCGTGACTGTTCCGATTCAAGATCCCAATGTGTCCTACACCGGAAATGGTGTATCGAAGGACTTTGCCTTTCCGTTCACGATCCTGAAGAGTGACGATCTGGTTGTGCTGCTCGATGACGTGCCGCAAGCCGTCGGCATCCAGTTCACGATCGACGGTATCGGCGACCAGCAAGGCGGCACCGTATCGTTCGTCGCTGCGCCACTGCTCGGCGCGCGGATTACGCTCTATCGCGAAGTGGCGATCGAGCGCGAGGACGACTATCAGGACAACGGTGACCTGCTCGCGAAGACACTGAACGGCGATTTCGACCGGATCTGGATGGCGATTCAGGATGGCGGCTTCGGCCTGACGCGGGCCGTGCGTGTGCCGCGATCCGACGTCAATCCGAGCATGACGCTTCCCGGTTCGGCGCTGCGCGCGAACAAGGCGCTCGGCTTCGACGCGAATGGCGACCCGTTCATGATCGACCTGAAAGTCGGCTCGATCGCCGCGCCGGTCGTCTCGAACGTTGCGATGCTGCGCATGATCGACTGGTCGACGACGTTTTCTGCTTTTGCGCTCGGGCATACGACACCGGGCGACGATGGCGGCGGCCAGTACTTCCCGGACTATGGCGACGACTCCAGCAACGACAATGACGCGACCGTGATCGTCGCGAACGACGGCACGCGCGTGAAACTGCAGGTCTTGCTGTACGTCACAACCGGTCAGTTCGGCGCCCGTCGCGATTCGACCGGTATCAACAGCACCGGAACCGACGACTCGAACGCGTTCGCGAACGCGCTGCAATGGGTATGCGATCACAACCGCGCATATAAGTTGATCGCGTCGCCGGGCGTGCACCGGCTGACGCGCACCATGCTCCCGTCTGCACCGTACATGCTGTCGGGTACGTCGGTCGCGCCGAAGAACGTCGGCGAAAACGCGATCGGTGGCGGCTCGTGGCTCTACTACGATCACACGGGCAAGGGCATTTCGACGATCAACTCGGGGGCGACTTCAAGGGCGTCCATATCGAGCAGCTCGGCACGATTCGAAATCAGCCGGCGATTGCGCCAGGGTGGGCGCCGAACAACAACGATTTCGATTTCTACTCGGAACGCGTCGACGACATTTTCTATCGCGACGTGCTGCTACTCAATCCAACGCAGGGCATCTACGTGAACCGGACGAACAACGGCCGCGTCGACTTCGAGCGCGTTCGCGGAATGCCGTTCAAGGTCGGGATTCAGGTCGACCAGATGTACGACGTGATGCGCGTCAACGACGTGCACTGGTGGTCGTACTGGCACGACGATCCGATCCTCTGGGCCTATTGCCGCGCGAACCTCGACGGCATGCGCCTCTATCGCGTCGACAGCCCGATCATCGAGAGCTACTTCGCGATCAACTGCTATTCCGGCATCCGAGTCGCACAGAGTGCGTACGGCACCACGTCGAAAATGCAGATCGGCAACATCACGGTCGACCTGTCGAAGTATGGCATCTGGTGGGATTCGACCGTCTCGGGCGCGAGCGCGCAAATCGGAAACATGGAGTTCCAGAGCTCGACGCCGGCCATCCCCGGATCGAAGGCGATCTATGTGCAGGCGAACGGCGCGCAGATCGAGATCGGCAAACTCAGTTCCATCCTCACCGGCACGAGCGCGGTTCGCGTTGAAGGCTCGAACAACACGCTGCGCATCGGCGAGGTGCGCGCGCAGCTCTACGATCAGGATGCGACCGGGACGCCAGCCATCGACTGCACGACCGGCAACCGCGTATTCATCAGTGGCTGGCCAGACATCGGCGGCGCAGGCGGTCCAGGCAAGCGCTACGCTGAGAATGGAACCGTGAGCGTCGACGACTGGCGCTCCTATGTGGCGAACATCACTGCATCGTCTGGTTCGTTCGGGGCGGTCGGCGTCGTGATCGCGAAGTACAAGCAGTTCAACAACACGGTCACGTTCACGTTCACTGCGAACATTACGACGCGTGGCACCGCCGCGGGCGGCATGCGCATCTCGTTGCCGCCGATCGTGCCGTCGGCTGACAACTTCGTCGGATCGGGCAAGGAACGCACTGTCGGTAAAGGGGCATCGCTCGACGTGCTGGCCGGGAACACGTACGCAACGATGGTCAACTATGACGGATCGTTCCCTGCATTCGATGGGGCGGTTCTGTCTGGCGTCGGCATGTACGACTTCGTGACGGCCTGACCATGCGCAGCCTGCCAATGACGGTTCTGTCGAGCTACGTGGACTGGTGGTGGAATGGTGCGCAATACCGTTCCCCGTACAGTCCCGAGGCAATCGCAGAAGCGAAGAAGCGCCGTGAAGATCACCAGCGCGCCATCGAGGCGCAGAAGCGGCGCCCCTCATACGAGCAGCGCTTGCGCGCGCACTTCGATAGCAAAAGGAGAAGCGATGGCTGAACCGACAACCAGCCTCGCGGCCGCGGCCGGCGCGCTGCTCGTGAAGATCGTTCCGGGCGCCGTCGGCTCGCTGATCGCTCTCCGCTTCATCGGCGACGGCCTGACCGGGCGGCAGAAAGCCGTGTCGTTCCTGTCTGGCGCCGCGATCGCGTACTACGGCGGCCCGGCTGCCGTGTCGTGGTTCGCGATCACGGACAGCGGCGCGCAGCAGGCTATCGGCTTTCTCGTCGGGCTGTTCGGCCTGGCGGTCACGAAAGAGCTTTTCAAAGAAATCAACAACGCAGACTTCATCGGGGCCCTGAAACGACGCATCTTCGGAGGTCCGTGATGGTCACGATTTTCGTTCTCGCAAACCTCATCGTCCTTGCTTTCTGCATCTGGATCGCCGTCACCGACGCAATCGCGACAGGCTGGTGGGGCACGGTCGGCTTCTCGATCGTCGGCATCTCGGCCGCCGTCAACGTGCTGAAGCCGATCCGCATGCTGCCGGTGATCGACCTGCCCGAGACCATGATGACGGTCGGCACGGCGATCGTGTGCCTGTGGGTGATGGGGCGCAAGGCGTACTGGTGGACGAAGGAGCACAAGCATGGCACGCATTGACGCTACCGCGGCCGGCGGCCAGAACCGCGTAGCCTTCCTCGACACGATCGCGGTGAGCGAGATCGGCGCCGCGCTGCTCGCGAAGTCCGATGACGGTTACAACGTGCTCGTCGGCTCGACGCCGGCGCGGCCGCTGCTTTTCTCCAGCTACGCGGCACACCCGAACGTGCTGAATCGACAGATCCCGGTCCCGTCGACAGCGGCCGGCCGCTACCAGATCCTGTTTCGGTGGTGGCGGATCTACCAGGCACAGATGAAACTGCCAGACTTCGGCCCAGTCTCGCAGGATCGATATGCGCTGCAGCAGCTGCGCGAGCATGGCGCGCTGGCGCTGATCGATGCCGGCCGCTTCCGCGAGGCCGTCGCGAAGGTGTCGAACGTGTGGGCCAGCCTGCCGGGCGCCGGCTACGGGCAGCACGAGAACGACATCGAGCGGCTGCTCGTTGAGTACCGGTCGGCGGGCGGGGAGGTCGCAGCATGACGATCCTCGACCCGCGCCTCTGGCTTGCCTTCATCGTCGCGCTCGCGATCACGGCGGGCGGCTGCTACTTCAAGGGGCATGCCGACGGCGTGCGCGCAACGACCGTCGCGGCGCAGAAGGCGCAGCTCGCGGCCGTGACCGCTGCGCGTGCCGAAGAACAACGCCGCACTGCGGCCCAATCGGAGATTGCCAACGATGCGAACAAACAACGTACGGCCGCGCTCGGGGATGCTTTTGCTGCTCGTGCTGCCGCTGGCAGCTTGCAACAGCGCGTCGATCAGCTCGTCGCCGCCGCCCGTCATCCCGCCGCTGCCGCCGGAAGCCCGGCAGCCGGCGACGCCCTCGATCTGCTTGCCGACGTGCTCGGCCGCGCTGACCAGCGCGCGGGCGAACTGGCAGAGTATGCTGACCAGGCCCGCATCGCCGGCCAGCAGTGCGAGCGCGACTACGACGCGCTGACGGCCGTAAAATAGCTTCGGCGCGCCGGTTCGATTCCGCATCGGGCCCGGCGCGCACTTCCGCCTTCCTGCTACAAATCTGCACCGCGTTTCCGCAAGTAATTGATTCTGCGCGCGTCTAGCTTCCGGTCCCCGGCACCATCGATTGCGTTGATGCGATTCGATTCGATGAAGGTGTGAAAAACCCGCGAGAAATGCAGCGCTCGCGGGTTTTTTGTTTGGCGCGGGTACATGAAGCGGCACGCCAGCGCGACTCGAGATGCGCTTCCCTGCACCGAAAACGGCGCCATGTGATACTGGCACGCACGTCGCACCGGACGCCTGCGTCGCCACCGGCGAACGCGTCCCGCCGACCGCTTCCCTCATCGTTTGCCTGTCGCAAGACCACCCGTCATGACCGACTCGACCCATCACTATTACGAACCGTCGCAAGGCCACGGCCTGCCGCACGACCCGTTGAACGCGATCATCGGCCCGCGCCCGATCGGCTGGATTTCATCCCGCGGCAGCGACGGCACGCTGAACCTCGCGCCGTACAGCTTCTTCAACGCGTTCAACTATCGCCCGCCGATCATCGGCTTTTCGAGCACCGCCGCGAAGGACAGCCTGCGCAACGTGCAGGAAACCGGCGAGTTCGTGTGGAACCTCGCGACGCGCGATCTCGCCGAGCGGATGAACCAGACCTGCGCCGCCGTGCCGTACGACGTGAACGAATTCGAACTCGGCGGCTTGACCGCCGTGTCGTCGCGCCTCGTCGACGTGCCGCGCGTCGCGGAAAGCGGTGTGAACTTCGAATGCAAGGTAACCGACGTGATCCGGCTGCGCGATCATCACGGCGTCGAGACGCCGGCCACGCTGGTGCTGGGCGAGGTCATCGCGGTCCATATCCGCCATGACCTGCTGAAGGACGGCATTTTCGACACGTTCGGCGCGGGCATCATTCTTCGTGCGGGCGGCCCGTCGGCCTATGTGCACGTGACGCCCGACAGCCGCTTCGACCTGTTCCGTCCCGACGCGTGATCGATCGAGCGCCGCAGTAAGCCGGCAAGCAGGCGCACGAGCGCCCGCACCCGACGAAAGACCCCGCTGAAATCCAGGATTTCACGGGGTCTTTTGCTTCGTACCCTCACATGATCGGGACGACGCCGATCCGTCCGTTCCTTGATGCCCGCTCGCTGCCGCCCGCCCAACGACGATGCGCTGCAGCAAACCCGTCCGTCGCTAAAGCCGACCGCCGCACGCACGTGCCGCCGCCGCGATCCACCATGGCAAATCTGCTCATCACGAACGAGCGGCTTGGGCATCGACGCCCGCCGCTGCGAGGCATAAATTTCCAAGGTTGACGTGCTTATCCGCGCGTCAGCTCGCGCGCAGGCCGGCAACCGGCCCGCGCGTTCCCAAACAGCGTGAGACACAATCGAGCGTGGAGACGACACGATGAGCCTGTCAGAGCCATTGCGTCTGCATGTGCCGGAGCCCACCGGGCGCCCGGGCTGCAAGACGGACTTTTCCTATCTGCATCTATCGCCGGCCGGCGCCGTGCGCCGCCCACCGATCGACGTTGCCGCGGCGGACACCGCCGATCTCGCCCGCAGCCTCGTGCGCGTGCTCGACGACAACGGCAAGGCCGTCGGCCCGTGGGCCCCCGATCTCGACGATGCGCGGCTGATCGCCGGGCTGCGCGCGATGCTCAAGACCCGCATTTTCGACGCGCGCATGATGATCGCGCAGCGTCAGAAGAAAATCTCCTTCTACATGTTGAGCCTCGGCGAAGAGGCGATCGGCACCGCGCACGCGATGGCGCTGCGCGACGGCGACATGTGCTTTCCGACCTACCGGCAGCAGAGCATCCTGATCGCGCGCGACGTGCCGCTCGAGCGGATGATCTGCCAGCTGATGTCGAACGAAGGCGATCCGCTGAAGGGCCGCCAACTCCCGGTGATGTACTCGGACCGCGAAGCCGGCTTCTTCTCGATTTCCGGCAACCTCGCGACGCAGTTCATCCAGGCGGTCGGCTGGGCGATGGCGTCGGCGATCAAGGGCGACACGAAGATCGCATCCGCATGGATCGGCGACGGCGCGACGGCCGAAGCCGATTTCCACACCGCGCTGACGTTCGCGCACGTGTACCGCGCACCGGTCGTGCTGAACGTGGTCAACAACCAGTGGGCGATCTCGACGTTCCAGGCGATCGCGGGCGGCGAGGGCACGACCTTCGCCGGGCGCGGCGTCGGTTGCGGGATCGCGTCGCTGCGCGTCGACGGCAACGATTTCCTCGCGATCTACGCGGCGTCGAGCTGGGCGGCCGAGCGTGCGCGCCGCAATCTCGGCCCGACGCTGATCGAGTGGGTGACCTACCGCGCGGGTGCGCATTCGACGTCGGACGATCCGACCAAGTACCGGCCGAGCGACGACTGGTCCCACTTCCCGCTGGGCGACCCGATCGAGCGCTTCAAGCGCCACCTGATCGTGAAGGGCATCTGGTCGGACAGCGCGCACGACGCATTGACGGCCGAGCTCGAGACCGAGGTGATCGCCGCGCAGAAGGAAGCGGAGAAGTACGGGACGCTGGCCGACGACCGGATTCCGTCGCCGGCCTCGATGTTCGACGACGTGTACAAGGAGCTGCCCGCGCACCTGCGCCGTCAGCGCCAGGAACTGGGAGCGTGATCATGGCGCAACACGAGACAGAGACGGCGACGCAGCCGATGACGATGATCCAGGCGTTGCGCTCCGCGATGGACGTGATGCTCGGGCGCGACAGCGACGTAGTCGTGTTCGGGCAGGACGTCGGCTATTTCGGCGGCGTGTTCCGCTGTACCGAAGGACTGCAGAACAAGTACGGCAAGTCGCGCGTGTTCGATGCGCCGATCTCGGAAGGCGGGATCGTCGGTGCGGCGGTCGGGATGGGCGCCTACGGGTTGCGGCCCGTGTGCGAGATCCAGTTCGCCGACTATTTCTATCCGGCATCCGACCAGATCGTGTCGGAAGGCGCGCGGCTGCGCTACCGCTCGGCCGGCCAGTTCACCGCGCCGATGACGATCCGGATGCCGTGCGGCGGCGGCATCTACGGCGGGCAGACGCACAGCCAGAGCCCGGAGGCGATGTTCACGCAGGTGTGCGGGCTGCGCACGGTGATGCCGTCGAATCCGTACGACGCGAAAGGGCTCCTGATCGCGTCGATCGAGAACGACGATCCGGTGATCTTCCTCGAACCGAAACGGCTGTACAACGGGCCGTTCGACGGCCATCACGAACGACCCGTCACGTCGTGGCTCAAGCATCCGGCGAGCGCGGTGCCGGAAGGCTACTACACGGTGCCGCTCGATACGGCCGCCGTCGTGCGGCCCGGCAACGACGTGACGGTGCTCACATATGGCACGACGGTGCACGTGTCGCTGGCCGCCGCCGAGGAGACGGGCATCGACGCGGAAGTGATCGACCTGCGCACGCTGTGGCCGCTCGATCTCGACACGATCGTCGCGTCGGTGCGCAAGACCGGGCGCTGCGTCGTGGTGCACGAGGCGACGCGCACCTGCGGCTATGGCGCGGAGCTCGTGTCGCTGGTGCAGGAACACTGCTTCTACCACCTCGAAGCGCCGGTCGAGCGCACGACGGGTTGGGACACCCCGTATCCGCATGCGCAGGAATGGGCGTACTTTCCGGGGCCGACCCGGGTCGGTGAAGCGTTGCGACGCGTGATGGAGGCGTGAGATGGGGATTCATGTCATCAAGATGCCGGATATCGGCGAAGGGATCGCCGAGGTCGAGCTGGTGGCCTGGCATGTGGAAGTCGGGCAGACGATCAAGGAAGACCAGCCGCTCGCCGACGTGATGACCGACAAGGCGGCGGTCGAGATTCCGTCGCCGGTGACGGGCAAGGTGATCGAGCTGGGCGGCCGGATCGGCGAGATGATGGCGGTGGGCAGCGAGCTGATTCGGCTGGAAGTCGAAGGCGACGGCAACCTGAAGGCCGCGGCACCGGTGCAGGAAACGAAGGTAGCAACCGCACCGGTCGAGGCGGCGGCGCCGTCGAAGCCGGCGGCCGACACATCGGTCGAGCCGCCAGCGCAGCCCGCGGCGCCCCGGGCACCGGCGAAACCGCGTCGCGAGGAACCGGCCGCGCCGCCGCGCGCGGCGCTCGCGCCGGGCGAGCGGCCGCTCGCGTCGCCTGCCGTGCGTCAGCGCGCGTGGGACATGGGTATCGAGTTGCGCTATGTGCGCGGCACCGGCGAAGCAGGGAGGATCTTGCATGCGGATCTCGATGCGTATGCGCGGACCGGCGGCAGCACGTCGCACGCATCGCAGCCGCGCGGCTACGACGAGCGCCACGACGAAACCGAGGTGCCGGTGATCGGCCTGCGGCGCGCGATCGCGCGCAAGATGCAGGAAGCGAAGCGCCGCATCCCGCACTTCAGCTACGTCGAGGAAATCGACGTCACCGAGCTCGAATCGTTGCGCACGGAACTGAACCGCCGTCACGGCGACACGCGCGGCAAGCTCACGCCGCTGCCGCTGCTGATCCGCGCGATGGTGATCGCGCTGCGCGACTTCCCGCAGATCAACGCGCGTTTCGACGACGAAGCGGGCGTCGTCACGCGTTACGGCGCGGTGCACATGGGCGTCGCGACGCAGACGGACGGCGGCCTCACGGTGCCCGTGCTGCGTCATGCGGAAGCGCGCGACGTGTGGTCGATCTCGGCGGAAATCGCGCGGCTCGCCGATGCGGTGCGTGCGAACCGCGCGCAGCGCGACGAGCTGAGCGGCTCGACGATCACGATCTCGAGCCTCGGCGCCCTCGGCGGCATCGTGTCGACGCCGGTGATCAATCATCCGGAGGTCGGCATCGTCGGCGTGAACCGGATCGTCGAGCGGCCGATGATCCGCGACGGCGCGGTCGTCGCGCGCAAGATGATGAACCTGTCGTCGTCGTTCGACCATCGCGTCGTCGACGGCGCGGACGCGGCCGAATTCATCCAGGCCGTGCGCGCTGTGCTCGAACGCCCGGCACTGCTGTTCGTGGAGTGAGCCGATGAAGAACGAACACACCACACTGCTCGTCATCGGCGGCGGCCCGGGCGGCTACGTCGCCGCGATCCGGGCCGGCCAGCTCGGCATTCCGACCGTGCTCGTCGAACGCGACCGGCTCGGCGGCACCTGCCTGAACATCGGCTGCATTCCGTCGAAGGCGCTGATCCACGTGGCCGACGCGTTCGAGCAGGCGTGCGGCCATGCCGGCGAAGCGGCGCTCGGCATCCGCGTGCGCACGCCGGAGATCGACATCGCGAAAAGCGTCGCGTGGAAGGACGGCATCGTCGACCGGCTGACGCGCGGCGTCGGCGCGCTGCTCAAGAAGAACGGCGCGCGCGTGCTGCACGGCGAAGCGCGCGTGATCGACGGCAAGACCGTCGAGGTCGTCAGCGGCGGCCATGCGGTGCGGATCGGTTGCGAGCACCTGTTGCTCGCAACCGGTTCCGAGCCGGTCGAACTGCCGTCGATGCCGTTCGGCGGGCACGTCGTGTCGTCCACCGACGCGCTGTCGCCCGCGACGCTGCCGAAGCGGCTGGTCGTCGTCGGGGCCGGCTATATCGGGCTCGAACTCGGGATCGTCTATCGCAAGCTCGGCGTCGACGTCAGCGTCGTCGAGGCGGCCGAGCGCGTGCTGCCTGCGTACGATGCCGAACTCGTGCGGCCGGTGGCCGATTCGCTCGCGCGCCTCGGCGTGCGGCTGTGGCTCGGCCACACCGTGCTCGGGCTGGACGAGCACGGCGCGGTGCGCGTGCGGGCGGCTGACGGCGCCGAGCAGACGCTGCCGGCCGATCGCGTGCTGGTTGCCGTCGGCCGCAGGCCGCGTATCGACGGATTCGGGCTCGAGACGCTGATGCTCGATCGCAATGGCCGCGCGCTGCGGATCGACGACGCCTGCCGGACGTCGATGCGCAACGTGTGGGCGATCGGCGACGTCGCGGGCGAGCCGATGCTCGCGCATCGCGCGATGGCGCAAGGCGAGATGGTGGCCGAGCTGATCGCCGGCCGGCGTCGCCAGTTCACGCCCGCGTCGATTCCAGCCGTGTGCTTCACCGATCCCGAGATCGTGACGGCCGGCTGGTCGCCGGACGATGCACATGCGGCCGGCGTCGATTGCCTGAGCGCGTCGTTTCCGTTCGCCGCGAACGGGCGGGCGATGACGTTGCAGGCGACCGACGGATTCGTGCGCGTCGTCGCGCGGCGCGACAATCATCTGATCGTCGGCTGGCAGGCGGTCGGGCGCGGGGTGTCGGAGCTGGCCGCGGCGTTCTCGCAGTCGCTGGAGATGGGCGCGCGGCTGGAAGACATCGGCGGCACGATCCACGCGCATCCGACGCTCGGCGAAGCGCTTCAGGAGGCGGCGTTGCGTGCGCTCGGACACGCGCTGCATGTCTGACGTGCGGGCTTGACGGAGCGCTGCTGCCGGTGCGTCACGCATGCATCGGCAGCGCTTGCGGCGTCTGATGGATTTCATGTTGTTCATCCGGTATCCGTTCGTGCCGGTCCCGAAGCCAACCTGATCGGATTGCCAGTGCCCGAGCCCGCGCGCCGGGTCGGGAACGCGCGCAGCAGCAGCGCTGGCCGGGACGGGTTCAATCGCCCGGGACCGCACCTGACAGGCCCGTAATTTTTCGAGACGAGGGGAGGGTTGCCGCCGCCACGTCGGCCGACGATCATGTCGATAGCCGGAAACCGGGCTGCCTCGGCCCGCCAACGCAGGCTTCACACGGAACAACCGGACATGAAACTGCTGCTCGTCGGCGCGACCGGACTCGTCGGGCGCCACGTCCTCGAAGTTGCGCTCGCCGACGCGCGGGTCGATCAGGTGATCGTCCTCGCGCGCCGGCCGTTGTCGCCGCATCCGAAGATGCGCGCGCTGGAAGTCGATTTCGACCATCTGCCCGACACGGCCGATTGGTGGCACGCGGATGCGGTGATCTGCACGCTCGGCACCACGATGCGGGCCGCCGGTTCGCAGGCGGCCTTCCGGCGCGTCGATCACGACTATCCGCTTGCGGTCGCGCGGCTCGCGCACCGGCACGGCACGCCGACCTACGTGCTGAATTCCGCGCTCGGCGCCGATGCCGGGTCGCGCATCTTTTACAACCGCGTGAAGGGCGAAGTCGAGCAGGCGCTCGCCGGCGTCGGCTTCGATTCGCTCACGTACGTGCGACCGGGCCTGATCGGCGGCAGCCGCGACGAGTTCCGGTTCGGCGAGCGGCTGTTCATATTCGCGCTGAGCGCCGTCGCGCCGGTGCTCCCGGCGAAGTGGCGCGTGAATCCCGCGCCGCGGATTGCGCGCGCGTTGCTCGACGCGGCGATCGACGCACGGCCGGGCGTGCAGGTCGTCGCATCCGACCGGCTCGTCTGACGCGGCGCGGGCGGCGCGCCCGGCCGACTATTCGTCTGCGTTTCCGACGAGCGCGCCGAACTGCTCGGCGAGCGCGGCCGTGAACGCATCCAGCGCTTCGCTGCCGTCGGAATTCCTCGGTGTCGCGAGCTGGAATGCCACCGTGTGGCTCAGCTTGCTCGCGAGCAGCCGGCGCATCTTCCCGGCGGCGATCCACGGTGCCGCGACGTGGTCGGGCAGGAAGCCGACATGCGCGCCCGACAGGATGAAGATCACGTCGGCATCGACGTTTTCCGAAAACGCGGTCGGCCGTGCATTGCGCAGCGCCGCTCCCGACGTGTTCGTCTTGTAGAGCCGCGCGACGTTGCTCGCGCGTGAGATGTCGTCGACCGACACGGCTTTCTTCGCGAACAGCGGATGGCGGGCGCCGCAATGCAGCGACTGGTGCTCGACGAACAGCGGCGCGTAGTGCAGGCCGGCCTGGTGGCCGGAGAAATAGCCGATCGCGAGCTGCAGTTCGCCTTTCAGCAGCCGGCGCTCCAGCTCGTCGGGCGGCACCGCGATCATTTCGATCAGCACATCCGGCGCGCGCTCGCGAAAGCGGCCGACGGCCGCCGCGATCGATTCGACGACGTCGGGCGAGATCCGCTCGGACAGGCCGATGCGCAATTCGCCAAGCAACGTGCCCGAGATGTGCTGCGTGTCGCGCGTGAACACGTCCATCGCGTGCAGCAGGCGGCGCGTCGACTGCAGCACGCGTTCGCCCTTCGGCGTCAGCCGGAACCCGCCTTTGCCGCGATCGCACAGCCGGAACCCGAGCCGCGTCTCGAGCTTGGCCATCTGCGTGCTGATCGTCGACGGCGCCATGCCGAGCGTGCCTTGCGCGGCACTGAAGCCGCCGCTTTCGACGATCGTCAGAAAGAGCCGCAGCAACTGCAAATCCATGTCTCTGAGTCGGGTCAGCATGGCGATACATCGCATTTTGTGAAGTCGGCTTATGTTAGTTCATATTTTTCGTTGCATGCGGGCGCGGCAGAATCGGGCTCGAGGTCGCCAGCCGCGCGGCCGTGCCCCCTTCAGACCGGACTCCGACGATGAGCCAGAACGATTTCGCGTTCACCCGCGACAGCCTCTACGGCACCCAGGCCGAACCCAGTTTCGCGGGCGCGACGAGCTTCATGCGCCGGCGTTTCAGCCGCGATCTGGACGGCGTCGACCTCGCGATCACCGGCGTGCCGTTCGATTCCGCCGCGTCGCACCGGCCCGGCACGCGCTTCGGCCCGCGCGGGTTGCGGACCGCGTCGACGGGCATCGCGTGGGCGCGTCCGTGGCCGTGGTCGTTCGATCCGTTCGACGTGCTGGCGGCGGTCGATTACGGCGACTGCGCGTTCGATCTCGGGCAGCCCGAATCGGTGCCGGGCGCGATCGAGCGGCATGCCGATGCGATCCTCGCGCGCGGCTGCGCGATGCTGACGCTCGGCGGCGATCATTTCATCACGTATCCGCTGCTGAAGGCGCATGCGAAGGTGCACGGGCCGCTGTCGCTCGTGCATTTCGACGCGCATACCGACACGTGGCCCGACCGCGACGTGAAGCGCATCGATCACGGGACGATGTTCTATCACGCGGCGCGGGAAGGGTGGGTCGTGCCCGGACGATCGGCCCAGATCGGCATCCGCACGACCAACGACGAACCGATGGGCTTCGACATCCAGGATGCGCGTCAGGTGCATGCGTCGACGCCCGCCGCGGTCGCCGCGCGCATTCGCGAGCGAGTCGGCGATCATCCGGTATACCTGACGTTCGACATCGACTGTCTCGATCCGGCGTTCGCGCCGGGCACCGGGACGCCGGTGTCGGGCGGACTGTCGAGCCATCAGGCGTTCGAGATCCTGCGCCACCTCGACGGGATCAACCTGGTCGGCATGGACGTGGTCGAAGTGTCGCCGCCGTACGATCACGCGGAAATCACGTCGCTGGCCGGTGCGACGATCGCACTGGAACTGATCTGCCTGTATGCGTCGCGCCGGCGGCAGAAAAAGGAACACCCGATCGATGGATGAACTGATCTGGCGCAAGGCCGTTCCCGGCGACGCGGCCGACTGCATCGCACTGCGTGCGCGCACACGCGAAAACGCGTTCACCGAAGCGCAGTTGCGCGCGCTCGGCATCACCGTTGAAAGCTGGGACGGCGGTATCCGCGACGGCGTGTTCGCAGGCCATGTCTGCTGTGCACCCGCACACATGGTCGGCTACTGCTTCGGCGACACCGGTTCGGGCGAAATCGTCGTGCTCGCGATTTTGCCCGAGTACGAAGGGACGGGGATCGGCAAGCGGCTGCTGCGGTGCGTGATCGACGATTTCGCGGCGCACGGCGTCACGTCGCTGTTTCTCGGCTGCTCGACCGATCCCGCGTCGCGCTCGTACGGGTTCTATCGTCACCTCGGCTGGACGCCGACCGGGAAGCTGGACGAGGAGGGAGACGAAATTCTCACGTTTCAGGTCGGGCCGCGCGGTTGATCGCATGTGGGGTCCGGGGTACGACGTCGTGGCTCTGCGTCGCGACAACGCCGACGACTGGCTGCACGGACACGACTCGAGGCCGCGCGACAGCTGCTGAACTTCCTCCCGCCGACCCCATGACGGTCGCGCCTGCTCGGCCCCCACCGACCTAACTTTCATTTTTCCTACATCCGGCTCGAGGCAAAGCTGCGCGAGCGTGCCGCGATTGCTCGGACGATTTCGAAAACCGATCGATACCGGGTAATCACCGATATCTCCCAAGTTGTATATACAACATCATCCGCTGGCAATGTCGGCACACGTCGTGCCGGTTGCGCGCCAGCGTGCAGACCGTGCGTGCGTGGCGCATGCCGGCGATCCACGGCGCCCCGCATCCGCAGCGCCGAAAGGGCGGCTCGCAGTTTCCTGTCCCGTTCAAACCATGTGTGGTCCTGAGTATTTTGGAGATTGACCCGTGTCAACGAATTCCAGTGGAAAAGCCGGCGGACTGATCGAGGTACGCTCGATCGACTTCATTCCCGACGCCGAGCGCCACGGCGGCCTGCTGAGCCAGTTCACGCTGTGGCTGTCGGCCAACATGCAGATCACGGCCATCGTCACGGGCGCGCTCGCGGTCGTGCTCGGCGGCGACGTGTTCTGGTCGCTGGTCGCGCTGCTGCTCGGTCAGCTCGTCGGCGGCGCGGTGATGGCGCTGCACGGCGCGCAGGGGCCGCAGCTCGGGTTGCCGCAGATGATCTCGAGCCGCGTGCAGTTCGGCGTGTACGGCGCGATGATCCCGATCGTGCTGGTGTGCCTGATGTACATCGGCTTTTCCGCGAGCGGCTCGGTGCTGGCCGGGCAGGCCGTCGCGCAACTGCTGCACGTCGACGACGCGGCCGGCATCCTGCTGTTCGCGGCCGTGATCGTCGTGCTGACCGTGTTCGGCTATCGCGCGATCCACTTCGTCGGCCGGATCGCGAGCGTGGTCGGTATCGTCGCGTTCGTCTACATGTTCGCGCAATTGTTCGCGAACCACGACATCGGCGCGCTGCTCGCGAACCGGCATTTCTCGCTGGCGAGCTTCCTGCTCGCGATGTCGTTGTCCGCGTCGTGGCAGATCGCATTCGGCCCGTACGTGGCCGACTATTCGCGCTACCTGCCGCGCTCGACGTCGTCGGTCGCGACGTTTCTCGCGGTCGGCCTCGGCTCGGTGATCGGCGCGCAGGCGGCGATGGTGTTCGGCGTGTTCGCGGCCGCGCTGGCCGGCAGCCAGTTCGCGCACCACGAAGTGTCGTACATCGTCGGCCTGGGCTCGACGGGCGCCGTGGCCGCGCTGCTGTATTTCAGCATCGCGTTCGGCAAGGTGACGGTGACGGCGCTCAACGCGTACGGCAGCTTCATGTCGATGGCGACGATCGTCAGCGGCTTTCGCGGCAAGGGCGCGGTATCGTCGAAGAGCCGCCTCGTGTACATCTTCGGGATGATCTGCGTGTCGACGCTGATCGCGCTCGCGGGCCGTCATTCGTTCCTGAAGGAATTCACCGCGTTCATCCTGTTCCTGCTCGCGTTCTTCACGCCGTGGAGCGCGATCAACCTGGTCGATTACTACTGCTTCACGCGTTCGCGCTACGACGTGCCGGCGTTGTCCGATCCGGATGGCCGCTACGGCCGCTGGAACGTGATGGCGATCGCGATCTACGTGGTCGGCATCCTCGTGCAACTGCCGTTCATGTCGACGCACCTCTACACGGGGCCGCTCGTCGATGCGCTCGGCGGCACCGATATCTCGTGGATTCTCGGCCTCGTCGTGCCGGCCGTGCTGTATTACGTCGGCGCGCGCGCGTCGCGACGCAGCATTCCCGAGCGCCTGATCCTGCCGCTCGAACGCGGCGAAGTTCACCACTGACCACGCGTCTCGCGCATCGGGCCGGCACGCCGCCGGCCTGAGCGCCGAGTCGGACGTAGCCTGCGTTCGGCTCCATCAACACATTCCGATATCCCGCGATACCGGTGCGGCGTTCACGCCGTGCCCGGTGTCGTTTCAATCTCGAACTATCGAATAGTATGACCAAGCATATTGAAACGCGCGGCATCGATTGCCGGGTGCGGCCGGTGCACGCCGGTTTTCGTCTCACGGTGGCGCTTGCCTGCGTCGCCGGTTCGGGCACTGCGTCCGCGCAGGACGGCGTCACGCTGTACGGCGTGATCGACGAATTCGCGCAGGTCGTGAACACGGGCAACGGCTATACGGCCGCGATCAACTCGGGCGGCCAGTGGGGTAGCCGGTTCGGATTGAAGGGCGGCGAGGATATCGGCGGCGGCCAGAAGATCGAGTTCGCACTGGAAAACGGCTTCAATCCAAATGACGGCTCGCTCGCGAGTGCCGGCAGCCTGTTCAATCGGCAGGCGTGGGTCGGCATCGCGGGGCAGTGGGGCAAGGTGCGCGCGGGCCGGCAGAATTCGCCGCTATTCAACGATCAGGGCGGGCAGGATGCATTCGGCGGAGTCACGCAGGCATCCGGCATGGACAACCTGACCGTGTTCGCGTTCCGCACGAGCAACACGCTGTCGTACCAGAGCCCGGAGATCGCCGGTTTCCAGGGCGGGCTGTACTTCGGATTCGGCGATGCGGGTGGCGTGCGCTCGGCCGGCTCCAGCCAGCAGTTCGACCTGACCTACGAACACGGCCCGTTCGGCGCATTCGTCGCGGGCCAGTGGTTGAAGAACGCCGTGGCGACCACGACGGATCGCACGATCATGGCAGGTGCATCATATGCGATCGGCAAGGCCACCGTGTATGGCGGCTTTTCCGCGGTGAAGTGGGCCGACCTCGGAATCGATTCGCGTGTGTACGGGCTGTCGGTCAAGTACCAGTTCAACCCGGCCAACTATGTCGCGCTCGGTTACGCATACCTGCACGACCAGTCGTCGCAAGGCAACCACGCAGATCAACTCGGGCTGATGTACGAATACGACCTGTCGAAGCGCACGAGCTTCTACGGCGCGCTGTCGTACCTGCGTAACCGCAACCAGGCCGGCTACACGCTCGCCGGCGCGGCGAACCCCGGCCTGCCGCTCGCGTATCCGGGCGCGAATGCGCGCGGCGTGCAACTCGGCATCGTGCATCGCTTCTGATGCATGCGCACGGAGCGACGCGCCGGGCCGTATGCGCCCGGCGTTTTCTCCGAGCGCATGCGCGCCGTCATTTCCCCAACCGCTCCGCCAGCGAATAGCGTTGCATGCAGCGCTCCATCGCGTCGAGAAACGCCAGCTCGGCCGCGTTCATCTTGCGGTCGCGATGCCACAGCAGGAATACGTCGACATCGACGAGCCCGTCGTCGGGCGGCAGCCGCCACAGCCGTTGCTGCGCGATGTCGTCGCGCACGATGTGCTCGGGCAGGCAGCCGATCCCGTAGCCTGCGAAGATCAGCCGCCGCACCTCCTCGAGGCTCGGCGACGACGCGACGATGCGTCCCGTGAAGCCCTTCTGGTCGCGAAACACGGTGAGCGGCGACAGGCTGTCGCCGATCTGGTCGCTCGTGAACGACACGAAATTCTCCGCGAGCAGATCGTCCATCCGCAACTGCGTTTGCCCGAACAGCCGGTGATGGCGGCCGCAGTAGATCGCATAGCGTTGGCGCAGGAAGCAGCGCATTTCCAGCTTGTCGTGCGGCGTGCGGCACAGGCCGAGCCCGGCCGTGGCCGTTTTCTGCAGCAGCGAGGAGAGGATGTCGGACGAGCGCATCACTTCGATCTGCAGATCGATACGCGGATATGCGCGGTGGAAATCCGCGAGGAACTCGTCGTAGACGGGCGATTCGATGCGGCTCACCGTCAGCAGCCGGATCGAGCCGGTCAGGTCGGCCGTGCTGTCGTCGATTTCGGTTTCGAGGCGCGAGATACCGCCGTAGATGTCGCTCGCGATCCGGTACACGGCTTCGCCGGCCGGCGTCGGCGCGAAGTGCGCGCCGCGCCGCTCGATCAGCCGGCGCTCGAGCGTCTCCTCGAGCCGCCGCAATGCCTGGCTCACGGCCGGCTGCGTGACGTGCAGGCGGGCGGCCGCGCGGCTCACGCTGCGTTCCTGCATGATCACCAGATAGGTGCGGAGCAGATTCCAGTCGAGGCGGTCGTTCAGGAACGGGGCGAGGTCGGGGCGCATCGGGTATCCGGGCAGCAGTGATCAGACATTAGTTGAATTTATATCGTGAATAATAACTTGAAATTTGACTAATGATTTGCGGCCACCGATAAAGGAGGGGCGCCGCAGCGTGCGGCGCGAGGCCGCGACAGACGGCCGCCGTCACGATATTGCGTGCTGCCCCGCCGCGGCGCGCGTCAGGAGCCCGCATGACTCAGTCCCTTCCTTCCGCCCGCCAGCCGGCACGCGCCGCGACGGCCGCGTTCATCGGCACGATGATCGAGTGGTACGACTTCTACATCTACGCGACCGCCGCCGCGCTCGTGTTCGGCGAACTCTATTTCCCGTCGCATGACCCGTTCGTCAGCACGATGGCGTCGTTCGCGACGTTCGCGGTCGGCTTCTTCGCGCGTCCGCTCGGTGGCGTGATCTTCGGCCATCTCGGTGACCGCATCGGCCGCAAGAAGGCGCTGATGACGACGTTGATGATGATGGGCGTCGCGACCGTGTGCGTCGGGCTGCTGCCCGCTTATTCGAAGGTCGGCATCCTCGCGCCGGTGCTGCTCGTCGCGCTGCGCATCGTGCAGGGCATCGCGGTGGGCGGCGAATGGGGCGGCGCGGTGCTGATGGCGGGCGAGCATGCGCCGCAGGGGCGCCGCACGTTTTTCGCGTCGTTCGCGCAGCTCGGCAGCCCGGCCGGGCTGATCCTGTCGCTGATCGCGTTCCGCGCGGTCACGTCGATGGACAAGGCCGATTTCCTCGCGTGGGGCTGGCGCCTGCCGTTTCTCGCGAGTGCGGTGCTGCTCGTGGTCGGCATCCTGATCCGGCTCGGCGTGAACGAGTCGCCGGAATTCGCGCGGGTGAAGGAAGCCAACCGCACGGTGAAGCTGCCGGTCGCGGAAGTGTTCCGTTCGGCGTCGGGGCTCGTGCTGCTCTGTATCGGCGCGAACACGATCGGCATCGCGGGCGTTTATTTCACGAACACGTTCATGATCGCGTACACGACGCAGTACGTCGGCGTCTCGCGCTCGCTGATCCTCGACAGCCTGTTCGCGGTCGCGATCATCCAGTTTTTCGCGCAGCCGCTCGCCGCCTGGATCGCCGAACGTATCGGCGGCGCGCGCTTCCTCAAGCTCGCGGCGCTGCTCGCGATGCTGTCGCCGTATCCGATGTTCATGCTCGTGCAGGGCAGCACGTCCGCGTCGCTGATCGCGGGCATCGCGCTCGCCGTGGTGTGCATGGCCGGCTTCTATTCGGTGATCGCGGGCTTCGTCAGCGACGTGTTCCCCGCGCACGTGCGCTATTCGGCGATCTCGCTCGCTTACCAGATTTGCGGCGCGATCGCGGGCGGCCTGACGCCGCTCGTCGGCACGTGGCTCGCGCATCGCTTCACGGGCCAGTGGTGGCCGCTCGCGGTGTTCTACACGTGTCTCGCCGGTATTTCGCTGCTCTGCATCGTCGCGCTCGATGCACGCCGCGCCGCGCGGCCGGCCGCCGCCGAAGCGCTCGGCTCGCACTGACCTTCAACGAACGACTCGATCCGGAATGCATATGAAAGACCTGCTGGAAATCGACGGCGCCCGCCTGTGGCAGAGCCTGACCGACATGGCGCGCGTCGGCGCGACCCCGCGCGGCGGCGTGCGGCGCCTCGCGCTCACCGATGACGACCGGCGCGGGCGCGACCTGTTCGCGCAATGGTGCCGCGACGCGGGAATGACGGTGAGCGCCGATGCGGTCGGCAACCTGTTCGCGCGGCGCGGCGGCGCCGATGCGCAGGCAGCGCCCGTGCTGATCGGCAGCCATCTCGACACGCAGCCCGAAGGCGGCCGCTTCGACGGCGTCTACGGCGTGCTCGCCGCGCTCGAACTCGTGCGCACGCTGAACGACGCGGGCATCGCGACCGACAAACCGCTCGAGATCGTGTCCTGGACCAACGAGGAGGGTGCACGCTTCGCGCCGGCGATGCTCGGCTCGGCCGTGTTCACGGGCGCGTTGCCGCTCGACGACGCGCTCGCGAAGCAGGACGCCGACGGCGTCACACTCGGCGCGGCGCTCGACGCGTGCGGCTATCGCGGCACGCGAGCAATGGGCGGCGCGGTCGACGCGTATTTCGAGGCGCATATCGAACAGGGGCCGGTGCTCGAGGCGAACGGCACGACGATCGGCATCGTCACGGGCGGCCAGGCGATCCGCTGGCTCGACGTGACGGTGACCGGCGTGGCCGCGCATGCGGGCACGACGCCGATGCCGTATCGCAAGGACGCGTATTTCGCGAGCGCGCGGATCGCGCTCGAACTCGAACGAATCGTCGCCGGCTACGCGCCGCGCGGGCTCGCGACGATCGGGCAGGTCGGCATTCGCAACGCGTCGCGCAACACGATTGCCGGCGACCTGACGTTCACGGTCGACCTGCGTCATCACGACGATGCCGAAGTCGATGCGATGGAGCGCGACCTGCGCGACGCCTGCGCACGCATCGCCGCCGCGCGCGGCGTGCAGGTGGCGATCGACACCTGCTGGCGCAGCCCGGCGACGCCGTTCGACCGCGATTGCGTCGCGCTGGTCGCGCGGGCGGCCGCCGTGTTCGGCTATACGCACGAGCGGATCGTGAGCGGCGCCGGCCACGATGCGATCCTGCTCGCGCGCCGTTTCCCGACCGCGATGGTGTTCATTCCGTGCGTCGACGGCCTGTCGCACAACGAAGCCGAGGATGCGTTGCCCGACGACGTGACGCGCGGCACGAACGTGCTGCTCCATGCGGTGCTGGCGCGCGCGGGCATCGCGGCGCGCGTCGACGCGGCGGCTGTCGCGCACGGCGCCTGATCCGGCGAATCGACGAGGACCATCATGAAAACCTATTTCCATCCCGAACAACTGCTGCACCATCCGCGCAGCTACCTGTCGCGCGGCCAGATGCGCGAACCGCAGGAGGTGCCCGAACGCGCGGCACGGCTCGTCGCGGCCGTCCGGTCGCTCGACTTCGACGTGCGCGAGCCGGCCGATCGCGGCACCGCACCGCTCGCGGCCGTGCACGACATGAACTACCTGCGCTTTCTCGAGGACGCGCACCGCGACTGGAAGCAGATGCCCGACGACTGGGGTGACGAAGTGATGTCGAACGTGTTCGTGCGCGACCCGAATCCGCTGCGCGGCGTGCTCGCGAAAGCCGCGCGCTATCTCGCCGATGGCAGTTGTCCGGTGGGCGCGAACACGTGGCGCGCGGCGTACTGGTCCGCGCAGGGCGCGCTGGCGGCCGCGGCCGACGTCAACGACGGCGCCCGCGAAGCCTATGCGCTGTGCCGCCCGCCCGGCCATCATGCGCGGCGCGATGCGGCCGGCGGCTTCTGCTACCTGAACAATGCGGCGATCGCCGCGCAGGCGCTGCTGGGCCGCCATCGCCGCGTCGCGATCCTCGATACCGACATGCATCACGGGCAGGGCGTGCAGGAGATTTTCTACGGCCGCGACGATGTGCTGTACGTGTCGATTCACGGCGACCCGACCAACTTCTACCCGGTCGTCGCGGGCTACGAGGAAGAGACGGGGGCGGGCGCCGGCGACGGCTTCAACCTCAACCTGCCGATGCCGCACGGCGCGCCGGAGTCGGCATTCTTCGAGCGGCTCGACGACGCGTTGCGTGCACTCGCGCGGTTTCAGCCCGATGCGCTCGTGCTCGCGCTCGGTTTCGACATCTACAAGGACGATCCGCAATCGCAGGTTGCCGTCACGACCGACGGGTTCGGGCGGCTCGGCGGCGCGATCGGCGCGCTCGGGTTGCCGACGGTGATCGTGCAGGAGGGCGGTTATCACCTCGCGAGTCTCGAGGCGAACGCGCGCGCGTTTTTCGGCGGGTTTGCCGCCGGGCGCTGACCGAGCCGTCAGAACCGAGGCACACGCCGGAAATGACAACGGCCGCATGGCGCGGCCGTAAGAATGCGTGCGGCAGGTTCCCGGCCGTCCGGGCGTTGCCCTTTAAGAGTTCGCGGCGGCCGGCGCGCGGCGGCGCTGCGTGACCTGCAGCATCACGAGTGCGAGCCCGGCAGCGGCGATCAGCGCACCGACGAGCGGCACCGCCGCGTAGCCGAACCCCGCCGAGATCGCCGCGCCGCCGGCGGCGGCGCCCACCGCGTTGCCGAGGTTGAACGCGCCGATGTTGACGGCCGATGCAAGGCCCGGCGCTTCATGGGCCGCGCGCATCACGCGCATCTGCAGCGGCGGCACGACCGCGAACGTCGCGATCCCCCAGACCAGCAGCGTGACGCCGGCGCCCGCATGGGTGGTGGCGAGCAGCGGGAACGCGGCCATGGTCGCGATCAGCAGCAACAGGAAGCCGATCAGCGTGCCGTCGAGCGAGCGGTCGGCGAGGCGCCCGCCCGCGATGTTGCCGATCGAGAAGCCGACGCCGATCAGCACGAGCATCGCGGTCACGAAGCCGGGTGTCGCGCCCGTCAGGTGTTCGAGCGTCGGCGCGACGTACGTATAGAGCGTGAACATCGCGCCGGCGCCGAGCACCGTCGTTCCGAGCGCGCCGAGCACGACCGGGCGCGTCAGCACGGAGAGTTCGGCGCGCAGGTCAGGCATCTTGCCGGCCTCGCCCTTCGGCAGCGCGGCGAACAGGCCGGCGATCGCGATCAGGCCGAGGCCCGCGGTCGCCGCGAACGACATGCGCCAGCCGATGATCTGGCCGAGCCAGGTCGCGGCCGGCACGCCGCCGACGTTCGCGATCGTCAGCCCCATGAACATCGTCGCGACCGCGCTGGCCTGCTTTTCGCGCGGCACGAGGCTCGCCGCGACCACCGAGCCGAGGCCGAAGAACGCGCCGTGATTGAGGCTCGTCACGAGGCGGGCGAGCAGCAGCGTCGTGTAGTCCGGTGCGACGGCCGACAGCAGGTTGCCGATGGTGAAGATCGACATCAGCGCGATCAGCGCGGAGCGGCGCGACCAGCGCGCGAGCAGCAGCGTCATCAGCGGCGCGCCGACCATCACGCCGATCGCATACGCGCTGATCAGCATGCCGGCTTGCGGAATCGACACGTGCACGCCGTCGGCGATCACGGGCAGCAAGCCCATCGGCGAGAACTCGGTCGTGCCGATGCCGAACGCGCCGGCGGCGAGCGCGAGCAGCGGCAGCGCGGCGCTGCCGCCGGGGCGGGACGGAGAGGAAGTCGTGGTGGTCACGTGGTGGACTCCTGTAAGCGGGGGACGACGGCACGAGGCCGTTGAGGACAGCGTGAAGTGTGCCTGCGTTACTTTTGCGGAAAAAGCCGTATGCGGACGAAATTATCTTGATTTCATGTCAACAATGCAGCGCGCGGGCGACGCGGGTGTGCGTGACCTGTGAGCCCGTGTTTTGGCGGGATGGACGAACGCCAAGGATTTCTAGAAAGCTTTTTGTAATGAAGAGGTGCGCAACTTCCGGACAGGGGGCTGCGACGCGGTGACGGTTCGCGGCTCATGCGGAGGTATCTTGCGAGACGCTCGGGAAGTCGGCCGGCGAGCATGAGATGACACGCGGCTGCCTGGCCGGACGCGTTGCCCTGCGACAGGCGATTCTGCCGTCGCCGGCCGGGCGCAATGTCCGGAAAGCCTTTCGCTGCAAGGCGCGACAGTAAAAAAGCCCCGACCACAGGGGGACCATGGCCGGGGCGGAAACGCATCCTCTCTTTGGCACGAGGGTTGGATGCGCGCGCAGTATATTTCGGGGCAGGACGATTCGAATCGGCGTTAAACGACCGTTTTTGGTGCCAATTTGAAAATAGCGGTATCGCGGCGTCGGACGTCGGCGTTTTGAAAGATTTTTCGATGACACGACGGTGTCGCTTCGTGTGTAAAGACATCGAAAACGCTGCGATCGCGGAACTGAACTCGGCAGGTCGGTCGGCGCGGCAAGTCGCATCGCCCGACCGCGCGTCGATGCGTCCAGCGTGCGTTCAGCCCGGTTCGCCGGCCGCATCGCGGACCGCCGCGAGAAACCGCGCGACGACGGGCGACGGCGTCGTCGCCGCGCCGTCGAACACGAACTCGATGTCGAAGCGGCTCGCGAGTTCGTCGAGCGCGACGAGCCGAACCGTGCTCGGGCAGGTCGGCGATGCGCTTTCCGGCACGAACGCGCAACCCATCCCCACCGCGACGAGGCCGATCAGCGTCGGGATGTCGCTGCCGATCTGCGCGATGCGCGGCGTGAAACCGGCCTGCTGGCACTGCGTCATCAGGAACCGGTGGTGCGCGGCGGAACGTTGCGCATCGAACCAGACGAACGGCTCGTTCGCGACGTCGGCCAGCGTGCGCGGCGCGACGAAGCGACCGCCCGACGGTGCGGGCATCGCGAGCACGAAGCGGTCGCTCAGCAGCCGCACGCCCGTCAGGTGCGGCGCTTCCTCGCGACGCCACGCCATGATTCCGGCGTCGAGCTGGCCGCGCATCAGCGCGCTGGCCTGCTCGGCGGACAGCATCGGCGCGATCGACAGTTTCACGTCCGGGCACGCATCGCGAAACGTTTTGAGGACGTTCGCGACGACCGGCAACGGCAGGCAGTTCGGCAGCGCGCCGAGCCGCAGTTCGCCGAGCTGGCCGGCCGCGCTGCGCAGCGCGCGCTCACGGCTGTCCTGCAGCATCGCGAGCAGGCCGGTCGCATCGTGCAGAAAGCTCGTGCCGGCCGCGGTGAGCGTGACGCCCGTCGCGCGACGGATCAGCAGCGGCGTGCCGATCGCGTCCTCCAGCTCGCGGATCTGCCGCGACAGCGCGGGCTGCACGATGCCGGCCGCGCGGGCGCCGGCCATCACGCTGCCGGCCTGCGCGACGGCGACGAAGTAGCGAAGGTGACGCAATTCGATCTGGCGCATGCGGTGTCCGGTTCGGTGGATGGATATGCCTGTAAAGCATAGCAAACGCCATTCGATGGTATTGGAAGGCATGACCGGCCTGCCGTACGATGACCGTCATCGCCGCGCTCGCTTCCTCCGGAGTCGCGTGTGTTTCCTCCGTCCCCACTGCGTTCCGCCCCATGCCGCTCCATATCCCGACCCCTTATATCCGCTCCCCCATCGCGTCGCGCCGGCTCGGCAGGACCGTCCGGCTGAAGCTCGACGCGCTGCAGCCATCGGGTTCGTTCAAGCTGCGCGGCATCGGCGCCGTCTGCGAGGCACGCCATGCGGCCGGGGCGCGGCGGTTCGTGTCGTCGTCGGGCGGTAACGCGGGCATCGCGGTCGCGTATTGCGGCCGCGAACTCGGCGTGCCGGTGCGCGTCGTCGTGCCGGAAAGCGCATCGACCCGGGCGCGCGAGCTCATCCGCATCGAAGGCGCGGACCTCGTCGTGCACGGCGCGAGCTGGGCCGAGGCAAATGCGTTCGCGCAATCGACGCTCGACGAGCACGACGCGTTCGTGCATCCGTTCGACGACCGCGTGCTGTGGCAGGGCCACGCGACGATGATCGACGAGATGGCGGCGGCCGGCCCGAAGCCCGACGCGGTCGTGCTCGCGGTCGGCGGTGGCGGTTTGCTGTGCGGCGTGCTGGAAGGGTTGGCGCGCAACGGCTGGCACGACGTGCCGGTCGTCGCGGCCGAGACGGAAGGCGCCGACTGCTATGCGCGCTCGGTCGCGCAGGGGCGTCCGGTCGAACTGGCGGCCATCGCGAGCATCGCGACGTCGCTCGGCGCGAAGCGGCCATGTGACGCGGCGGTCGAGTGGGCGACGCGCCACGCGATTCATCCGGTCGTCGTGTCGGATGCCGACGCGGTGGCTGCGTCGCTGCGGTTTGTCGATGAACACCGGATCGTCGTCGAGCCCGCGTGCGGCGCTGCCCTGGCCGCGTTGGAGCGCCCGGTGCCGGTGCTCGCATCGGCGTCGGACATCGCGGTGATCGTCTGCGGCGGCGTGACCACGACCGCCGAGCATCTGCAGACGCTGCGTGCGACGTTGCGGTAGGTGAGGGCGCAGGCGCGCAGCGCAGTTGCGAGACGCTGGGCCGCCTGCGGTTTCCGCGTGGGCCGACTGTGGGGATGAGGCGCGCAAGGCTGACCGTGACGCGTCCGCGTTGCGTTGTCGTCAATCCCGCGCGGCTATCCGCGGCCGGCGCACAGCCGGACGGGCGGGAACGACTTCAGGGAATGATACGAAAGGGCTGCGTACCGTCGCGCGGCGCCGCATGCGGCCGGGCGCGACGATACGGGAGCGCGGTCAGTTCGCGGCGGGTGCGCTCGCGCCGGACGGCGTGGACGATGCAACCGGGTTCGCGGCAGCCGGCGCAGGCGATGCGCTCGACGGCGCCGAGGTCGATGCGGGCGTCGATGCTGCAGACGAGGGCGCGGGCGATGACGGCGTGGCGGTGGCCGGCGCCGGAGCCGAAGCAGACGCGGGTGCGGGTGCGGAAGCCGGCACGGCCGTCGAACCGGAGGTCGACGAAGGCGCCGGTGCGGTTGCCGGACCGGAAACCGGCTTAGGCACCGAAGCGGGTGCAGGCGCCGACGCAGGCGCCGGGCCGCCAGCCGAAGCCGGCGCGGGTGCAGACGCAGGCGCTGTCCCCGAAACCGCCCCCGCCCCGGACGCCGCCGTCGGCGCGACAGCCCGCATCGCGGCCGGCGCCGCCACGGCCGATGCCGCGGCCGGCACGGCATTCGCGCCCGATCCAGGCGCGACCCCCGGCGCCGAAAGCGGCACCGGCGCCGCGGGCGGCGTCGGCACGACCGGTGTCGTCATCTTCAGCGGTTCGCCCTGCGGCGTCGGCGCGGGTTCGGGCAGCGGCGCGACGGGTTCCTTCTCGGCGGCCTTCACGGTCGCGCGATCGCGGCGCGCCGGGTCGATCTTCAGGAAATGGTCGACGAGCGTGAAGAAGCGCTCATAGAACACGCCGGCGGGAATCGTCTCGCTCGCGGTCTTGACGAGCGCGTCGTCGCTCGACCCGATCGGCAGCGACAGCGAGCCGAACACGCTCAAGCCGACGCTGGCCGACGTATTCGACTTCTTCAGCGTATAGCGGTCCTGTACCGCGTTCACGTACGCGATGCTCGACGAGCCGTCCGCGTTCGCGTCCGCGCACACGACGTGAAACTCGATCACGACGTGCATGTCGTTGCTCGGCTGGAAATTCTTGCTGCCGTCGACCGCGTCGTTGCGCGACGACGACACCACGTAGCCCTGGCTCAGCAGCGCGCGCCGCGCGGCCTCGCAGGCCGCGTCGGATTTCGAGTGGAACGTGTGCGCATACGGGCTGGTGGTCGCGTCGAACTGTTCCTGCTGGTAGATCGGCTTGGGCGGCGACGAGCATGCCGCCAGCACGGTCGCGACCGCGAGCGCGCACGAAACGGAAAACAGGCGAAATCGGTTGTGCATGGCGTCTTTCAGAAGGCTCGGCGAGAGGCGGCGCAACGGGAGTGCCCGGATCGATGCGCGCGCACATCTCGTATGGCCGGGGCGACATTATAGTTTCGTTTGATGTCGCGCTCGCTTCAGTCGGCCGGCGCGCCGCGCGCTGCGGCAAGCAATTGCGCCGTCAGCGGATGATGTTCGCCGCGCCGGGAGCGGATCGCGTGGATCTCCTCGGTCACGTCGCCCGCGCGCCCGAGCCGCCTGAGCCCGCGCAGCAGCGACGCATCGTTCGCGCCGAGTTCGCTCAGTGGAAACACGCCGAGGCCGCGCGCCGCGAACACGGCCATCAGCGCGCTGTCCTCGAATTCGCCGGCCACGCGCGGCACGATCCGCTCGCTTTCCAGCCATCGGTCGAGATGGGCGCGCAATGCCGAATGCGCGGTCGGCAGCAGCACCGGGAGGTCGGCCAGGCACTGCGGAAAGCGCTGACGCGCGGCCGGCGTGACGAGTGCCGCGGGCCCGTACCAGTCGACCGGCGACGCGACGAGCCGCTCGCTCGTCACGCGCAGGTTCGACCCGGACGGCGCGCCCTGACCGGCCAGCACGAGATCCAGATGATGCAGCGCGAGTTCCGCGAGCAGCGCGTCGTGCTCGCCCTCGTGGCACAGCAGCCGCAGCGTGGGCGTGTCGAGCACGGGGGCCAGGATCGCGTGCGCGGCGAGCTTGGAGATGCCGTCCGCGAGGCCGACCGCGAGCCGCACGGTCGGCTGGCTGGCCGCCGCGCGCACGTCGTCGGGAATCAGCCGGCCCATCTCGAAGATGATTTCCGCGCGTGCAAAGGCGGCCTGCCCGGCATCGGTCATCGCGACACCGCGCCCGGCCGGGCGCAGTAGCTGGTGCCCGAGCGATTTCTCCAGTTCGCGCACCTGCGCGCTGATCGTCTGCACGGCCATGTCGAGCCGCTCGGCCGCACGCGCGAAGCCGCCTTCCTTCACCACGACCCAGAAATAGTACAGATGTCGGAAATTGAGCATCGGCGCGCGATATATCGAAAAAACCGAACCTAAAATCAGATTCTCTCTGATTTTTGCGAAGTTCGGGGTGTCATATCATCAGGCTTTCCACTTTCGTATCGGCCCCGCCCATGGACTACCTGCTGACGCTTGCCACCGACCCCGCCGTCTGGGCCGCGCTCCTGACGCTCGTCGTGATGGAAGTCGTGCTCGGCATCGACAACCTGATCTTCATCTCGATCCTCAGCAACAAGCTGCCCGAAGCGCAGCGCGCCCGCACGCAGCGTCTCGGCATCGCGCTCGCGCTGGTGATGCGCCTCGCGCTGCTCGGCAGCGTCGCGTGGATCGCGAGCCTGACCGAACCCGTGTTCACGCTGTTCGACCATGCGTTCTCGTGGCGCGACATGATCCTGCTGTCGGGCGGCCTGTTCCTCGTGTGGAAGGCGACCACCGAGATCCATCACCACGTGTCGCACGACGGCGACGGCGCGGGCGGGGCCGCCGGCGCGGCCGGCCTGACCGTGTGGGCCGCGATCGGCCAGATCGTGATGCTCGACATCGTGTTCTCGATCGACAGCATCGTGACCGCGATCGGCATGACCGAGCACGTTCCGATCATGTTCGTCGCCGTGATCGTCGCCGTGAGCGTGATGCTGTTCGCCGCGCAGCCGCTCGCACGCTTCATCGACCGCAACCCGACGATCGTGATGCTCGCGCTGTCGTTCCTGGTCGTGATCGGCATGACGCTGATCGCCGAAGGGTTCGGTTCGCACGTGCCGAAGGGGTACATCTATGCGGCGATGGCGTTCTCGGCGTTCGTCGAGGGCATGAACATGCTGGCGCGGCGGGCCAAGGCGAAGCGGGCGGCGCAGGTGGCGCGCGACTGAGCCGGCGCGCGTGATGCCGGCCGCTGTGGCGGCCGGCTCGCGCACCTCATATGGAATCCGGATGAAATTCGCACGGAAAGGAGAACCGCGATGAAATGCCCTGTCTGCAAGACGCCCGACCTGCTGATGGCCGAGCGCCAGTCGATCGAGATCGACTACTGTCCGACCTGCCGCGGCGTGTGGCTCGATCGCGGCGAACTCGACAAGCTGATCGCCCACGAAACCGGTGACGCGCCGGCGCGACGCGACACGGCGCCAGTGCAGCACGACGCGCACGCGCCGCGCGGCCGCGACGACGGCTGGGGGCGCGACGCGCGCTCGCACGACGGGCGTGACCGGCACGACGGCCGGCGTCGCAAGAAGTCGGTGTTCGATCTGTTCGATTTCGATTGAATCTGCCGTCCGCGCACTTGAGCGCGCGCGGCCCGATGCAAAAAAGCCCCGCCCGGCATCGCGCCGGAGCGGGGCTTTTTCATGCGTGTCACGTCAGGACACGCGTCGACGCTCACGCATTGCCGGCCGTCACGTCGATGCGGCGAGGGCGCGTTTCCTCGCGGCGCGGGATCGTCAGCGTCAGCACGCCGTCGCGCAGGTTCGCGTCGATCCGCGACGTGTCGAGGTCGGCGCTCAGCACGAACGACCGTGCATAGCGCGTCGAACGGATTTCCGCGTGCCGCACGCGCAGGTCGGCCGCCGTGTCGAACTGCGTCGCGGCTTCGATCGTCAGCGTGTTGTCGTGCACCTTCACGTCGAGATTCTCGCGCGGCACGCCGGGCAGGTCGGCGCGCAGCGTGACGCCGCGTTGATCCTCGACGATGTCGACGGACGGGGTGATCGCGGGCCGGCGCGCGGCTTCCGCGGCGGCCGGGTGAACGGGGGTGGTTTGGTGTTCGGCCAGGGTCGGGTTCGTGTTCATGTCGGTATCCTGAAGGGTTACTGAATGGTGATCGCACGCGGCTTCGAGGCCTCGCGCCGGCCGACGCGAATCAGCAGGCAGCCGTTTTCGTAGCGGGCGCTGACCTGGTCGGGGTCCGCATCGCGCGGCAGTTCGACCACGCGGCGGAACGCGCCGTGAAAGCGCTCCTGCGCATACGCGCGCACGTCGTCGCCTTCGGTGCGCGGCGCCGGTTTGCGCTCGCCGCTGATCGTCAGCAGATCCTTGTCGATCGATACGTCGAAGTCGGCCGCGGCCATGCCGGGTGCGAACGCGACGATCTCGATCGCGTCGTCGGTCGCGCCGACGTTGAGGGCGGGAAACGCGCCGGCGCGCCCTGCACGGATGCCCGACGGGCGTTCGCCGAGCAGGCTCGCCATCTGCCGCTGCACGCGGGCGAATTCGTCGAACAGATCGTGGCCGAAATGGATACCGCTCATGTTGGTCCTCCTGAACAGGGAACGCGGGAGACGTGACCGCGCGTCGCCTGCGGCGGGCGCGACGGGTGGCTCCACTGGGTCGATACGGGGGCGGTGCGTGGCATGCGGCACTGCCCGACGACGATTAATTAGTGGCCGTCGCCGCGCATTTCAAGAGGGAATCTGCAGCCCGCGTCGACGCCCGCGCGCGGGATTCGATGCGACAATCGCCGCGGCATATCCGCAGACCAACCACACGGGACAACCATGGACATTCGACGTATCGCGATCGTCGGCGCCGGCGTGATCGGCGCGAGCTGGGCCGCTTTCTACCTGACGCAGGGCTTCGACGTCGTCGCGACCGACCCGGCGCCGCAGGCCGATGCACGGCTGCGCGACGCGCTCGCCGCATTCCTCGGCGAGCGGGCCGCCGAGCTTTGCGAGCGGCTGTCGTTCGACGCCGATCTCGTGCGCGCGCTCGACGGCGTCGATTTCGTGCAGGAGAACGGCCCCGAGCGACTCGACCTGAAGCGTGCGCTCTATCGGCAGATGGACGACGTGCTGCCCGCGCACGTGCCGATCGCGTCCAGCTCGTCGGGCCTGAAGATGTCCGAGATCCAGACGGCCTGCGCGAAGCATCCGGAACGCTGCCTGATCGCGCATCCGTTCAATCCGCCGCACCTGATCCCGCTCGTCGAGCTGGTCGGCGGCGACGCGACCAGCCCGGACGTGATCGCGCGCGTGAAGCAGTTCTACGATGCGCTCGGCAAGCAGACGATCGTGCTGAACAAGGAGATGACCGGCCACGTCGCGAACCGGCTTGCGGCCGCGCTGTTCCGCGAGGTGTATCACCTGGTCGGCGAAGGCGTCGTGAGCGTCGCCGATGCGGACAAGGCCGTCGCGTGGGGGCCGGGCCTGCGCTGGGGGCTGATGGGGCAGTGCCTGACCTATCACCTCGGCGGCGGCGCGGGCGGGATCGCGCACTTCCTCGAACACCTGTCGGGGCCGATCACGAGCTGGTGGGACGACCTCGGCACGCCGTCGTTCGATCCGGAAGTCGATCGCAAGCTGACCGACGAGCTGCGCGCGATCCAGGGCGAGCGCTCGATGCAGGAACTGGCAGCGGAGCGCGATCGGCTGCTCGTCGAACTGATCGACGCACGGCGCCGCAGCTTCCTGCCCTGATCGTGATCCTGATTCTGATCCGGTCGCGCGCAGCGGCGCCACCGGTCATTGCTGCGACGTCGCCTGGCTGGCGGGCGGCACGTGGGCCAGCCAGGCCGGGCTCGCGGCCTGCACGAGTTCGCGGTTGCGCGCACGCGTCGCGGCGTTCGGCGGATAGTTGCCGTCGTTGGTCGGCAGTTCGCCGTCGAGATAGGCCTGCTTGAGCTGATCGATGACTTCCGCGCGCGTCAGGCCCTGCGCCGGGGCTGATGCGTCGGTCTGGGCAAAGGCGGGGGACAGCAGCGCGGCTGCGGCGGTCGCGACGGCGAATCGCAGGACGTTTTTCATGGCGGGCTCCGATCAAGGGGACGGGGTACCGGGCGCGCGCGGCGATGCGCGGTGCGTTCGGATGGGTCCCATTGTCGCGACCGGGTGCTGCGCGGACGATGACGCGTTCCGGGCAAAGCTGTCAGGTGCGGGCGCGTCCGCGTGACTTGAGCGCGGTGCCGTTACAACTCGGCCGCCGCCGTGATCAACGTGGCTTCGAGCGCGAGTGTGGAGCGCGACGCGGCCGCCGGGCGATCGATCACGTATTCGAGTTCGCCGAGCTCCGGCAGCCCCGCGTCGAGCCGCGCGAGCCCGGCCGGGATCACGTAGCCGGCGAACGCGCTGACGCCGAGCCCCGCGCTCGCGGCCGCCCGCAGCACCGCGATGCTGCTGCTCACGACGGCGATCCGGTAAGGCCGCCCGACGGCTTCGAGCGATTCGAGCACGCGGCGGCGCGACACGCTCGGCTCCGGATGCATCGCGAGTGGCAGCACGGCCTCGTGGCCGGTGATCCGCGAATCGGGGCCGGTGCACCAGTACAGCGGTTCGCTGCGGATCACGCGGCCGCGCCGGCTGCCGGCGATGCGTTTCGCGAACACGAGATCGTGCCGGCCTTCGTCGAGCGCGTCGAACAGGTCGCCCGACAGCCCGGTCGAGATCGCGAGCTCGACGTCCGGGTTGCGCTGCACAAAGCTCGCGAGCGCGGCCGTCAGGTGCGCCGACGCGAAATCCTCCGACATCGCGAGCCGCACCTTGCCCGACAGCGGCGGCCCGCAGACCGACGTGACGGCCTCGTCCATCAGTTCGAGGATGCGCACCGCGTAGCGGAACAGCGCGTCGCCGTGCTGCGACAGGTGCACGTTGCGCGTGTCGCGCTCGAACAGCGGCCGGTCGAGCAGCTCCTCGAGGCGGCGGATATGCTGGCTGACGGTCGACTGCGACAGGTTCACGCGCTCGGACGCGGCGGTGAAGCTGCCGGACTGGGCGACGGCGACGAAGCTGCGCAGCAGTTCGGGCGGTAACGGACGCATTGCTAAATCCACTGAATCGGTTTCGACAACTTCATAAATGGCCGGATTATGCGGCGCTAGTATCGGATCACGCGCCAGTGCGGCCTCCGCCAACGAGGGGCACCAGACGCGTAGCCCGTGTCGCGCCGCCGGCTGCATCGGTCAGTCTAAGCCATCCGGCGTCCGGCCCGAATCCGCATCATCCCATCGACCCCGAGAACGTGCTCGCACGACGAGCCGCCGGGCCGCGGCGCCCCGCCGCAGGAGACAGACAGTCCGCCCGGGATCGGCGTGCGGGCCTGACTCCCGCATGCGTCAGGCGCCCGTCACGAAGAGACTGGAGACGACTCATGATCATCTACGGAACCGCGCTGCTGGCGTTCTGCCACCTGGCCGGACTGTTCCTCGGCGACCTGCTCGGCAGCGCGATCGGCGTGAAGACCAATGTCGGCGGCGTCGGCATCGCGATGCTGCTGCTGATCTGCCTGCGCCTGTGGCTGCACCGGCGCGGCTGGCTGCCGAAGGAGACCGAGGCGGGCGTCGGTTTCTGGGGCGCGATGTACATCCCGGTCGTCGTCGCGATGGCCGCGAACCAGAACGTCGTCGCCGCGCTCAAAGGCGGGCCGGTCGCGCTGCTGGCCGCCGTCGGGGCGGTCGCGATCTGCGCATGCTGCATTGCGGTACTCGCGCGCACCGGGCGCGACGACACGGCCTTCGCGGGCGTGCCGCAATTCGAAGAACAATAACGGAGGCCGCCATGCTGCAGATGCTCGAAAAAACCGTCGCCCACAACGGGCTCGTCGCGTCGTTCGCGCTGGTCGGCCTGATCATGTGGCTGTCGTCGATCGCGTCGCGCAAGCTCACGTTCGGCCGCGTGCACGGCTCGGCGATCGCGATCGTGATCGGTCTCGTGCTCGCCTACGTCGGCGGCGCATTCACCGGCGGCGAGAAGGGGCTGGCCGACGTCAAGCTGTTCGCCGGCATCGGCCTGATGGGCGGCGCGATGCTGCGCGATTTCGCGATCGTCGCGACCGCGTTCGAAGTGCAGCCGACCGAGGCGCGCAAGGCCGGGCTCGTCGGTGTCGCGTCGCTGCTGCTCGGCACCGTGCTGCCGTTCATCGTCGGCGCGTGCGTCGCGCGCGCGTTCGGCTACACCGACGCGGTCAGCATGACGACGATCGGCGCGGGCGCCGTCACCTATATCGTCGGGCCCGTCACCGGCGCGGCGATCGGTGCGAGTTCCGACGTGATCGCGCTCAGCATCGCGACCGGGCTCGTGAAGGCGATCATCGTGATGGTCGGCACGCCGGTCGCGGCCAATTTCATGGGCCTGAAGACGCCGCGCTCCGCGATGATCTTCGGCGGGCTGGCCGGCACCGTCAGCGGCGTGAGCGCGGGCCTTGCCGCGACCGATCGCCGGCTCGTGCCGTACGGTGCGCTGGTCGCGACGTTCCATACCGGCGTCGGCTGCCTGCTCGGGCCGTCGGTACTGTTCTTCACGACGCGCGCGCTGGTCGGCGCGTAGGGCCCTGCGACGCGGCCCGCGCGCGGGCCGCATCCATCGCCGCGTCCTCTGAGTCGCATTCTGCAACATCATCAATCGGCGGCGGCGCCAGGCTTAGAATGCCGCTGAACCCTCGAAGCGGAGAACTGTTCATGACCGGATGGAATCACGCGCGGCAGGCGCGCGATGCACGCCTCGCGGCCGGCGCGGCATACGCGCAGGGCAAGCGGGTCGATGCGCGCGACACCGTCGCGTTGCTCGAAGCGGTGCTGCGGCCCGGCGATCGCGTGTGCCTCGAAGGCGACAACCAGAAGCAGGCCGATCTGCTCGCCACCGCGCTCGCCGACGTCGACAGCGCGAAGATCCACGACCTGCACATGGTGCAGTCGGGCGTCGTGCTGCCCGAGCATCTCGACGTGTTCGAGCGCGGCATCGCGAAGCGCCTCGACTTCGCGTATTCGGGCCCGCAGTCGCAGCGCATCGCGAAGCTGCTGTTCGGCGGCAAGATCGCGCTCGGCGCGGTGCATACCTATCTCGAACTGTTCGCCCGCTACTTCATCGACCTCACGCCGCAGGTCGCGCTGATCGCGGCCGTGAGCGCCGACGCCGACGGCAACCTGTACACCGGCCCGAACACCGAGGACACGCCGACCGTCGTCGAGGCGACCGCGTTCAAGGACGGCATCGTGATCGCGCAGGTCGACCGCATCGTCGACAAGGTGCCGCGCGTCGACATCCCGGGCGATCGCGTGCATTTCGTCGTCGAGGCCGGCCGGCCGTTCTATGTCGAGCCGCTGTTCACGCGCGATCCGGCCGCGATCACCGAAACGCAGATCCTCACCGCGATGCTCGCGATCAAGGGCATCTACGAGCCGTACGGGATCAAGCGCCTGAACCACGGGATCGGCTTCAACACGGCCGCGATCGAGCTGCTGCTGCCGACCTACGGCGCGAAGCTCGGCTTGAAGGGCAAGGTCTGCACGCACTGGGCGCTCAATCCGCACCCGACGCTGATTCCCGCGATCGAATCGGGCTGGGTCGAGCAGGTCCACTGCTTCGGCTCCGAGGTCGGGATGGACGACTATATCCGCGCGCGCTCCGACGTGTGGTTCACCGGCCCCGACGGGTCGCTGCGCTCGAACCGCGCGTTCTGCCAGACGGCCGGCCTCTATGCATGCGACATGTTCATCGGCTCGACGTTGCAGATCGACCTGTCCGGCCATTCGTCGACGGTCACGGCCGAGCGGATCGCCGGCTTCGGCGGCGCGCCGAACATGGGCAGCGACGCGCGCGGCCGCCGCCATCCGAGCGAGCCGTGGCTGAAGGCCGGCGCGGAAGCCGACCCGGACACGCCAGCGGCGCTGCGGCGCGGCCGCAAGCTGGTCGTGCAGATCGGCGAGACGTTCGGCGACAAGAACGTGCCGATGTTCGTCGAGAAGCTCGACGCGCTGAAGCTCGCCGACAAGCTGCAGCTCGACCTCGCGCCGATCATGGTCTACGGCGACGACGTCACGCACATCGTCACCGAGGAAGGGATCGCGAATCTGCTGATGTGCCGCGACAAGGACGAACGCGAGCACGCGATTCGCGGCGTCGCCGGCTATACCGACGTCGGCCGCGGCCGCGACAAGAAGCTGGTCGAGCGGCTGCGCGAACGCGGCGTGATCCGTCGCCCGGAGGATCTCGGTATCGATCCGCTCGACGCCGACCGCCGCTGGCTCGCCGCGCGGTCGATCAAGGATCTGGTGCACTGGTCGGGCGGGCTCTATGCGCCGCCGGCCCGGTTCCGCAACTGGTGAGGAAGAGGGCATGGAACAGTTGAACTATCGCTTCACCGCGCGCGAACGCGCGAAGGGCGAGCAGGCCGCGGCGCTCGTCGGCGTGGTCGCGTCCGGCAATCTCGAAGTGCTGGTCGAACGCGTGCTGCCTGGCAACGAATGCGAGATCGACATCCGCACCGCGGCCGTCGGGTTCGGCGCGGTCTGGCAGGCGGTCGTATCGGATTTCGTCGAACGGCGCACGCCGGGCGGCCTGAAGCTGTCGATCAACGACGGCGGCGCGCGGCCCGACATGGTGTCGCTGCGGCTCGCGCAGGCCGTGCGCGCGATCGAGGGAGACGCATGATGAGCGACGTGATCCACGATGCGCCGGCGTTCGTCGCGAATGCGGCGAGCTGGTACGAAGCGTCGGCGCGGCAACGCATCGACGGGTTGCTCGACGCGGGCAGCTTCACGGAATTCCTCGGGCCGGCCGAGCGCGTGACGAGCCCGCACCTGCCGCTGTTCGCGCTGCCGCAGCAGTTCGACGACGGGATGGTGGTCGGGCACGGCCGGCTCGATGGCAAGCCGGTGTTCGTCGCCGCGCAGGAGGGCCGTTTCATGGGCGGCGCGTTCGGCGAGGTGCACGGCGCGAAACTCACCGGGTTGCTGCGCGCCGCGCGTGACGTCGGCAAGCCGGTGCTGATTCTGTTCGACACGGGCGGCGTGCGGTTGCAGGAAGCGAATGCGGGCGAGCTCGCGATCGCCGAGATCATGCGTGCGCTCGTCGAAGCGCGGGCGGCCGGCGTGCCGGTGATCGGGCTGATCGGCGGGCGCGCGGGCTGCTACGGCGGCGGCGGGTTGCTCGCCGCGTGCTGTTCGGCGCTCGCGGTGTCGGAGCAGGGGCGCATCAGCGTGTCGGGGCCTGAAGTGATCGAGACCAATCGCGGCGTCGAGGAATTCGACTCGAAGGATCGCGCGCTGATCTGGCGCACGATGGGCGGCAAGCATCGGCGCTTGATCGGCGGCGCCGATCGTTACGTGGCCGATACGCCGGACGCGTTTCGCGCGGCCGCGCTCGACCTGATCGGCCGCGCGCCCACGTTCGATGCGGCGATGCTGCGTGAGGAACAGGCGCGTCTCGAAGCACGGATCGAGCGGTTCGGCGGCTGCCAGGATGCGCTCGACGTGTGGCGTGCGCTCGGGGCCGACGCGCCGGAAGCGATTCCGGGCATGCCCGACGACGAATTCGCGAAGCTCGCCGACCAGTTACAGGAGCAGAAATGAAACGACCCCCACGCTCACTTCGTTCGCTGTCGACCGGAGTTGGCGCTTCAGCGCTTACTCCGGTCCCATGCACGGCTCCCCCGAGAGGGTGCCTGCCGTCCACGGCCGGCTTTGCAAAGCCGGCCGGCTACGCGGGCGCGGAGCGATGCTCCGCGAATTCCCCGCTACGCCCTTTGGGGCGGCCCGGCGGGAGGCAGCATGACGCTCGATGAAGTACTGAACTCGCTGTTTCCCGCGGGCCATTCGATTGTGCGCAATGGCGGCCTTCTGACGGGCCACGCGGAACTGGCCGGCATGCGCGTCGACGTGATCGGCGTGGCCGACCGCCTGCCGTTCGGCATCGACGAGGCGCTGATGCTCGCGTCGCGCGTGCTCGACACGGTCGCGCGCGGCGGCGACACGCCGATCCTCGTGCTGGTCGACAGCGACAGCCAGCGGATGAGCAAGCGCGACGAACTGCTGGGCCTGAACGAAGGGCTGTCGCATCTCGCCAAATGCCTGATGCACGCGGATCTCGCCGGACACCGGACGATCGGCGTGCTGTACGGCCACACGGCCGCCGGCGCGTTCATCGCGACCGCGCTCGCGACGCGCACGCTGCTCGCGGTGCCGGGCGCCGAGCCGGAGGTGATGGACCTGCCGTCGATGTCGCGCGTGACCAAGCTGCCGATCGACGTGCTGAAGGAGATGGCGCGTTCGACACCGGTGTTCGCGCCGGGGCTCGACAACCTCGTGAAGATGGGCGCCGTCGACGCCGTGCTCGATCCGTCCCGGGCGCTCGACGCGCAGGTCGGCGAATGGCTCGGCAAGCCGGCCGAGCGCATCGACCGGCGCGCGGCGCGCGGCCGGCCGGTCGCGACCGACGTCGCCGCCCGCGTCGAGGCACTCGCGCGTGCCGCACGCTGAGCTGCCGCTGCGCCGCCACACGCTCGTCACGCTGACGGCGGGCGGGTGGGGCGCGGCATTCGCCCGCGACCCGGCGCTCGCGGGTGATCCGCTCGTGCGTGCATGGGCCGAACGTGGCTGGCCGCTGATCGTGCGTCGCGCATCGCCGGATGAAGCCGATGCCGGCCGCGTGCCGCTCGGTCTGCCGCTGCCGCCGTCGGCGGGCAAGCGGCGCATCGCGCTGAACGTGGCCGCCGACGCGCTCGCGACGGTCGGCCCGCTGCCGACCTTGACGGACGTGCTCGCCGCCGCGCCCGCCGCGTGGCATGCGCCATTGCGCGAACTCGATGCACTCGGCGCGCGCTGCGGCGTGCAGGGCCGCGTGTTCGGCAGCCTCGCGTGGCAGGCGCTGACGGGCGAGCCCTACCTGAGCGCATCGTCCGATCTCGACATCGTGTTGCCGCTACCGGACGCTGCGTTGCTTGCACCGTTGCTCGACGGTCTCGCGGCGATCGACGCGCGCGCGCCGATGCGCATCGACGGCGAGCTGCTGCGCGACGACGGTGCAGGCGTCAACTGGCGCGAACTGCACGCGCGCTTGCCCGAAGTCGCGGTGAAGACCGCGATTGCGGTCGAATTGATGCGCGCCGATGCCTTCACCGGAGGCCCGCGATGAACGCACGGGCTGCCTGCCGCGTAGCGGCGCCGTCCGATGCCGAACGCATCGCGGCGCTGGCCGAGCGCAGCCTCGTGCTCGAGATCGACACCTATCCGAAGCCGGGCCTCGTCAGTCACGTCGACACCGGCAGTCATACGGATATGGATGCCGCGACGTTCGCGCGCAGCGCCGCCGTGCTGCGGCCGTACTTCGCGGAACTCGCCGATGCGGGCGCACGCGACGCGGACATGGCCGTACTGCGCAAGATCGGCCTGCGTGCCGAGCACGCGATGCTCGCCGCGACCGGCGGCGTCAATACGCATCGCGGCGCGATCTTCGGGCTCGGGCTGCTGTGTGCGGCTGCCGGCCGGCGCGCGCTGCCGGGCGCGGTGTCGGCCGGAACGACGCTCGGTGCGTTCGTATCGTGCCGCTGGGGCGTCGAGATCCTCGGCGGCCCGCGTTTGCCGGACAGCCACGGCGAGCGCGCCAGCCGCCGCTACGGTGTGGGCGGTGCGCGTCGCGAGGCGGCCGACGGCTTTCCGACCGTGTACGCGATCGGCTTGCCCGCGCTGCGCCGCGCCCGGCGCGACTTGCCGGACGATCCGGAAGCCGCGCGGGTCGCCGCGTGCTTCGCGCTGATCGCCGCGCTCGACGACACGAATCTGCTGCACCGGGGCGGGCAGCCCGGCCTCGATTTCGCCCGCGCGACCGCCCGTGCCTTCGTCGCGCGCGGCGGCGTGCGGGCGCCAGACTGGCGGCTGCGCGCGGCGGCCGCGCATCGGGCGTTCGTCGCACGCCGGCTGAGCCCGGGCGGGGCGGCCGACCTGCTCGCGATGAGCGTGTTCGTCGATGCGCTCGAAGCCGAAGGGCACGCACGATGACGCTCGCCATCCTGTGCTCGGGGCAAGGCGCGCAGCGCGCCGACATGTTCGACCTGACCGGCTCGGCGCCGCAAGCCGACGCATTGTTCGCGCATGCGGGCCGGCTGCTCGGCGACGATCCACGCGCCTGGGTCCGGCAGGCCGGCCCCGACGCGCTGCGGGAAAACCGGGCCGCGCAGATCCTCTGCACGGTCCAGGCGCTCGCGGCGGCCGCGCTGCTCGATGCGGTGTGGCCGCGCCGGCGCTGCGTCGCCGGCTACAGCGTCGGCGAGGTCGGCTCGTGGAGCGTCGCGGGGATGATCGACCCGCACGACGCGCTCGACCTGGCCGATGCGCGTGCACGCGCGATGGATGCCGCAAGCGGCGGCGACGAGCGGATGGTGTTCGTGCGCGGCCTGACGCGTTCGCAACTGGCGCAGCTGTGCGACGGTCGCGACGCGGCCATCGCGATCGCGAACCCGGGCGATGCGTTCGTGGTCGCGGGGCGGCACGCCGATGTCGATGCGGTGGCCGGCGACGCGACGCATGCCGGCGCGCTGCGCGTCGCGCCCGTCTGCGTGCGGATCGCGTCGCACACGCGCCGGCTCGCGGCGGCCGTGCCGGCCTTCCGCGCGACGCTGGCCGCGACGCGCGTGCGCCGGCCGCTGCCGGGCACGCGGCTGTTCTCGGGGATCGACGGCGCGTCGGTGCTCGATGTCGACACGGGCCTCGACAAGCTCGCGCGGCAGATCGCGGAGCCGGTCGAGTGGGCGAGTTGTCTTGCCGCATGCGTGGAGGCGGGCGCCACCGCGTTTCTCGAACTCGGTCCCGGGCGCGCGCTGGCCGAGATGGCCGGCGGCGCGTATCCCGCGTTGCCGGCGCGCAGCCTCGCGGATTTCCGTTCCGTCGACGGCGTGACGAGCTGGCTCGCACGCGTCGCGCCCAGCTGATCGACGGGCTGAAACCCGGCTCGAAACACAGCGTCCGGGTACCGGTTCGGCACTGTGTGTTGCGCCGGCGCAGCAGCGCCGCAGCCGCCCCTTGCCACGCGAATTGGCGTCGCTACAATGGCGCCCGCCATGAGACCAGCCGCCTTCTTCCTCGCCGCGTTCTGCTGCGCGACGAGCGTCCACGCCAGCCAGATTCTGTCCGACGCCGCATCGGTCGGCACGTACTTTTCGTATGACAACGCGGCGGCCGACGCGACCGTCGATCTGATCGAACAGGCGCGGCGCCGCGTGCTGCTGGCCGGCTATACGCAGGTGCCGCCGGCTGTCGCGAGCGCGCTGCGCGCGGCCCGAGCACGCGGGATCGAGGTGCGCGTGGTGCTGGTGCGCCCGCCGCGTGCGGGCAGGTACAGCGGCGCCGGCTATCTGAAATCCGCGGGTATCGATGTCGCGATCGATTCGCGGCATGGCGGCCCCGCGTCGCGTTTCGTGATCGTCGACGACAGCGTCGCGCTGACGACGCTGTCCGACGGCGCGGCCGAGCAGGCCGACACGGTCAACGTATTCCGGCGCGCGCCCGAACTCGCGCAGTCCTACGCGCAATCGTTCTGGCGGCTATACCGGCAGGCCGGCGGCCTCTGACCCCTTCCTGCGGCGCATTGCGCGCCGGTGTGACCCTGCTTGCATCGGCGCGACCGATGAACCATCCTCGTTGACAGGCGCTGGCGCGGCTTTCGCGCATGGGCGCAATGGCAGGGAGTCGATCGTGATCGAAAGCAGTTTTGCCGATCGCGCCGATGCCGGTCGCCAGCTGGCCGATGCGTTGCGCGAATACGCGGGGCGAAGCGATGTCGTCGTGCTCGCGTTGCCGCGCGGCGGGGTGCCCGTCGCGTATCCGGTCGCCCGTGCGCTGCGCGCGCCGCTCGACGTGCTGGTCGTGCGCAAGCTCGGCGTTCCGTTCGACCCCGAGCTCGCGATGGGCGCGATCGCGACGGGCGGCGGGACGCATTTGCAACGTTCGGTGATCCGCGACATGGACGTATCCGATGCGCAACTCGCCGACGTGATCGCGCGCGAGACGGCCGAACTGCATCGTCGCGAGGCGCTGTATCGCGGCGCGGTGCCGCCGCTGGCGGTGGACGGGCGCATCGCGATCGTGGTCGACGACGGCGTCGCGACCGGCGCATCGATGCGCGTCGCGCTGCAGGTGCTGCGCGAGCGTCACCCGGCGCGCATCGTCGCGGCCGTGCCGGTCGCGCCGGCGGGCGCCGCGCATGCGTTCGACGGCCTGGCCGACGCGTTCGTCACGGTGTCGCAGCCGGCGCGGTTCTTCGGGATCAGCCAGTTCTACGCGCACTTCGCGCAGACGAGCGACGACGAGGTGCGCGCGCTGCTCGACGCGGCGCGCCCGTGATGCGGCGTCAGGTTTGCCGGTTCCGGCGCGGGCGCGGTCGGCCGGCTTCCGCGAGCGCGAACACGCGCTGCAGCGCCGGATGGACGTTGCCGTGCCAGCGTGGCCCCGTAAACAGCCCGTAGTGATCGCAATCGTCGATATCGACGCGATGGCGCTCGTGGGCCGAGAGGCCGCTGCACAGTGCGAGCGCCGCATGCGTCTGCCCGGCGCCCGTGACCCCGTCGCAGGCGCCTTCGACGGTCAGCAGCGCGACATCGCGCAGCGCGGCCGGTTCGACGCGCCGGCCGTCCACATGCCACGCGCCGGTCGCGAGCAGCATGCGCTGAAACACGACGTCGACCGTGTCGAGGAAATAGTCGGCCGGCATGTCGAGCAGCGCCGTGTATTCGCGCAGTGCCCGCCGGGCGTCGGCGAGCCCGGTCATGTCGAAGCGGGAAGCTGCCAGCGCGTAGGTCTCGATCAGCGTCAGGAAGCGTTGCGGATACAGGAGCGCGATCTCGCCCTGTTGCAGATAGGTCGGGAACACGTGGCGGCCATGCCCGGCGAAGCCGGGCGGCACGATGTCGATCAGATGGCGCCGGCACCAGTCGAGCGAATGGGCCGCGGCCGCGGTGCCGAGCGGGCTCGGGTTCAGGCGGGCATCGATCGGGCCGCCGATCAGCGTGATACTCGCGGGCGGCGCGAGGCCGCGCGCGGCGCGCAGCGCCAGGGCGCCGAGCGCCGGTACGGTCGCCTGGCAAACGGCGACGACGTGCAGCGGCCGCTCGTCGTGCTGGAGGGTGCCGACGAAGCCGTCGAGCATCGCGACGTATTCGTCGAGTCCAAAACGGCCTGCCGCAAGCGGCACGTCGCGCGCATTGCGCCAGTCGGTCACGCAGACGTCGCCATCGGCGAGCAGCGTTTCGGCGGTTTCCCGCATCATCACGGCCGCATGTCCGACGAGCGGCGCGCACAGCAGCACCGTGCGGTGCGCATCGGCGTGCGCGAAGCGCCGCAAGTCGCAAAACGGCGTGTGCGCGACGATCTGCTCGCTGACGGCGGGCCACGCGAGGTCGAAGCCCGGCGGCGCGGCCTGGGGCCCGAGCAGCGGTTCGAACAGGTCGTCGTAGCACGATGACGCGGCGTGCGGCAGCGACGCCGCGGGCCATGCGTCGAACGCGTATCGCGTCGCCGCGCGCCATGCGCGCATCCATTCCCGCTGCTGCTCGACGACGGCATACCACATGGCGGACCCTGGGGCGGAAGGAGCGTGAACCTCCATTATGGTCATAGCGGCCGGGCAGCGGGAGCCCGATGTACGGCCGGCTGACGCGCGTCAAGCGCAGGGTCACGCTAGGCGCTGCCGCGCGCCGCTGCTACAGTCGTCAGTCCCATTCCCTCGAAGCGGAGCGTTCGCGATGAAGCTGATCGGCATGCTGGATTCCCCGTTCGTGCGCCGCGTCGCCATTTCGGCGAAGCTGCTCGACCTGCCGTTCGAACACGAGTCGATCTCGGTGTTTCGTCATATCGAGCGGTTCAGGACGCTCAACCCGGTCGTCAAGGCGCCGACGCTCGTGACCGACGGCGGCGCGACGCTGCTCGATTCGTCGCTGATCGTCGACTATCTCGACCACCTGGCAGCACCTGAGCGGCGCCTGCTGCCCGACGCCGGCGAGGCCCGGCTGCGCGCGCTGGTGCCGATCGGCTTCGCGCTGGCCGCCGCCGAGAAAACCGTGCAGGTCGTCTACGAGCAGGCGCTGCGTCCGTCGGACAAGCAGCACGAGCCGTGGGTCGATCGCGTGCTGAGCCAGCTCGAAGGCGCATACGGCGCGCTGGAGCCGCTGGTCGCGGCCGCCAACGGCTGGTTCGGCGGCGGGCGATTGCTGCAGTCGGACGTGACGGTCGCGGTGGCGTGGCGCTTCACGCAGTTCATGGCGGCCGATTACCCGGTGCTGGCGCGGATCGATCCGGCCCGTTATCCGGCGCTCGCCGCGCATTCCGCGCGGGCGGAAGCGTTGCCGGCTTTCGTCGAAACGCCGCTCGTCTAGGTTTCGAAGCGGGGCGCCGGACTGTCGCGCACCGCTGTCGGCCGCCGCTCGCGCTTGTCCGGCAAGCCGCTGCCGATTGTTCTCGGCGGCTGACAAGTGACTTCGCATTCGCGCTGTTTATCCGGAGGCGACCGATCCCTAGAATCCACTCCATCAAATCACGCATTGCCAGATGGAGCCGATGATGAAAGCCCTGATCGAATCGAGCCTGTACCACCCGTCCGTCGTGTTGGCGCTTGCCGGGCTGACGCAGCTGATGGTCGAGCGCGATTTCAATCTCGGCCAGGTCGGGATGATCGTCGCGGCGCGCGGTGCGCAGGCTGCCGTGTCGCGGTCGCGCGCGCTGATCTTCTGCCGTCACTGCGAAGCGCAGGCATGAAGGCGTTCGCGCCGACTGAATGAAAAAGCCCGGCCGGCGCAAGCCGGTCGGGCGGATCGGGTTCGATCGGGCCCCGGCTTCGGCCGGGGCTTTTTCATTGCGCGGCGCTTACGCGCGGGCGGGAGTCGCGACGCCGTAGACTTCCGATTCGTCGTCGTCCTCGCGCAACTGGCGCGCGAGCTGGTGCGCTTCGCGGCGCGTCGCGACGGCCGGCGGCGAGCCCTTCAGCGGCTGGCGCGCGGTTTCGGCGAGCGCGACGACCGACACGATGCCGATCAGCGCGGCGCCCATCATGTAGTACGCGGGCATCATCAGGTTGTGCGTCACGTCGACGAGCCACGCGGTCACCAGCGGCGTCGTGCCGCCGAACAGCGACACCGACACGTTGAAGCCGATCGCGAGCGCGCCGTAGCGGATCTCGGTCGGGAACAGCGCGGGCAGCGCCGACGGCATCACGCCGGTGAAGCACGACAGCAGCACGCCGAGGATCAGCAGGCCGCCGAACACCGACGCCGTGGTGCCCGTGTGGATCAGCATCAGCGACGGGATCGACAGCACCAGCAGGCCGACGCAGCCGGCGAGCATCACCGGCTTGCGGCCGACCTTGTCCGACAGGCGGCCGGCGTACAGCGTCATCGGCATCATCAGCACCATCACGATCAGCACCAGCACGAGGCTGTGCGATTCGTCGAAGTGCAGCGTCGACGACATGAAGCTCGGCAGGTACGACAGCACCATGTAGTCGGTCACGTTGAAGATCAGCACGAGGCCGACGCACAGCAGCAGCGCACGCCAGTTACGCAGCAGCGTCTCGCGAAAGCGCGCCTTCGGCACGGCCTTGTCCTGCGCTTCGCGTTCTTCGGCCTGGCGCTTGAACGCGGGCGTTTCCTCGAGCTTCATCCGGATGTACAGACCGATCAGGCCGAGCGGCCCGGCGATGAGGAACGGCACGCGCCAGCCCCACGACAGCAGCGCTTCCTGCGACAGCGACGCGGTGAGCAGTGCGACGACGCCCGCGCCCAGCACATAGCCGATCAGCGTGCCGAACTCCAGGAAGCTGCCCATGAAGCCGCGGCGCTTGTCGGTCGAGAACTCGGCGATGAAGGTGGCGGCGCCGCCGTACTCGCCGCCGGTCGAGAAGCCCTGCACGAGGCGGGCGACGAGCAGCAGGATCGGGGCCATGATGCCGATCGACGCATAGCTCGGGATCAGGCCGATCGCGAAGGTGCCGACGGCCATCATGATCATCGTGGCGGCGAGTACGCGCTGGCGGCCGATGCGATCGCCGAGCGGGCCGAACACCATGCCGCCGAGCGGGCGCACGAGGAACGCGGCCGCGAACGTGCCGAAGGTGGCCAGCAACTGCGCGGACGGGCTGCTGGACGGGAAGAACACCTTGCCGAGCGTGACGGCGATATAGCTGTAGACGCCGAAGTCGAACCATTCCATCGCATTGCCGATGGCCATTGCGCTGACGGCGCGCTTGAGCAGGCTCTGGTCGACGACGGTGATGTCGTCCGCGGCGAGCGGGGCCTCGCCGGACGACGAAGCGGGGAAGAGACAGCGGTCGGGCTGACGTGTGTTGCGGTCAAGGTCATGCACTCCTTTGACAGCGCCGGAACGGGCGGGCCGTCCGACACGGTTTGCCGGCGAGCGCGGTGTCGTGTGCTGCGCGTCGGGGCAGACCATTAAGCACTTACTGCACAGGGGGCAGCAAAGGGCCAAGGGGCTGCTTCGACGCGGGCCCGATGGGCCGTCGCGACAGTGCGCTCATGAAGAATGGGCCGCGTGATGCAGGCGGCGGATGCCGGTGCGGACGATGGGTCCGGCGTGCCGGCAACGCCCCGGAGGGGCAGCGAAACGAGAAAAGCGGGCCTGTCGGGCGGGCTTTCCTGTGGATGCAATTTCGATCGAGGCACCGGGCCGCAACGTGCGGACGGACTTCTCTCAAAATCGAAAAGACAGAGATTGAATGTTGAAACAGGCGACATGATAGCACGATGACTGACGATCGTGCAAATTGCCCGGAATCGCCCGTCTGGTGGGGCATCCCGGGGAGCCCGCTCGGGTATGATCGGCGGCGCGCGGCGCGGCCGTGCCGCCCGCCGCGACGGGGCTGAATTCGCGAGGAACCGGATGACCGAACTGATGAGGATTGCGGCGCTGTTCGCCGCTACCGCGCTGGCCGAAATCGTCGGCTGCTACCTGCCGTGGCTCGTGCTGAAGGCCGGGCGCCCGGCCTGGCTGCTGGTGCCCGCCGCGCTGTCGCTGGCGCTGTTCGCGTGGCTGCTCACGCTGCACCCGAGCGCGGCGGGGCGCACGTATGCCGCGTACGGCGGCGTCTATATCGCGGTGGCGTTGATCTGGCTGCGGGTGGTCGACGGTGTCGCGCTGACCCGCTGGGACGTGGCCGGCGCGGTGCTCGCGCTCGGCGGAATGGCCGTCATCGCGCTGCAGCCGCGCGCCTGAGCGGCGCGGCCGCGGCGCGTGCCGCGTGCCGCGTGCATCAGGCTGCTTCGGCGGTATCCGTGTCGGCGGGCTGGCGCCACACGCATGTGCCCTTGACCGACTTGTCGAGCTCGTCGAGCTGAGCCTGGTGCGCGGCCAGCTCGTCTTCGCTTGCAGTCACCACGGCCAGGTCGAGCGCGGCGAGCGACACGCGTTTGCCGTTCGCCGCGCCGCCGTCGGCGCCCGCGTCGTCGAGCATGTCGATCACGAGGCTGTCCTGGCCGCGCGTCATCGCGAGATAGACCTCGGCGAGCAGCTCCGAGTCGAGCAGTGCGCCGTGCAGCGTCCGATGCGCGTTGCTGATGCCGAAGCGGTCGCACAGCGCGTCGAGCGAGTTGCGCTTGCCGGGGAACATCTGCTTGGCCTGCACCAGCGTGTCGATCACGCCGCCGCAATGCTCGGTGAACGGCGGCAGGCCGAGCCGCGCGAATTCGGCGTCGAGGAAGCCGAGGTCGAACGGCGCGTTGTGGATGATCAGCTCGGCGTCCTTCACGAAGTCGAGGATCTGGTGGGCGACTTCCGCGAATTTCGGCTTGTCGCTCAAGAATTCGGTCGTGAGGCCGTGCACCGCCAGTGCGCCCGGATCGCTGTCGCGCTCGGGGTTCACGTAGAAGTGCAGGTTGTTGCCGGTGAGCCGCCGGTTCAGCAGTTCGACGCAGCCGATTTCGATGAGGCGGTCGCCCGTGCGGGCGTTCAGGCCGGTGGTTTCGGTATCGAGAATGATCTGGCGCATATCGGGAAAAGCAACGAAAACAGGAGAGGGCGGCCGGGGTTCAGGCGGCCAGCGATTCGACGCCGCGGTTCGCGAGCGCGTCCGCGCGCTCGTTTTCGGGATGGCCCGCGTGACCCTTGACCCAGCGCCACTCGATCTCGTGCCGGGCGACGAGCGTGTCGAGCCGCTTCCACAGGTCGGCATTCTTCACGGGCGTCTTCGCCGCGGTGACCCAGCCTTTCTTCTTCCACCCGTGGATCCACTCGCTGATGCCTTTCTGCACGTATTGCGAGTCGGTATGCACGATCACCCGGCACGGCCGCTTCAGCGCTTCGAGCGCGGCGATCACGCCCATCAGCTCCATGCGGTTGTTGGTCGTGTTCGGCTCGCCGCCGAACAGTTCCTTTTCTTGACTGCCGTAGCGCAGCAGGGCGCCCCAGCCGCCGGGGCCGGGGTTGCCCTTGCAGGCGCCGTCGGTATAGATGTCGATGGTGTCGGTTGTCATGAACGTTCTTGGTGAGTGGTCGGGGAGGCCGCCGGCGTCAGGCCCGGTGCGAGCACGGGCTTCTTCATCTTGATCGGGCCGACGAGGCGCATGCCGCGCACGCGCTTGACGGCCGTCACCATGTAGACGGCGCCGAAGATCGGCCACCAGCGGTCGCCGGCAGCCTCCATGAAGCCGTAGCGGGCCAGCCACTGGTCGGTGGCGAGCGGCGGCCGGTAGCAGCCGAAGCGGCCGCGTTCGAGGTCGAAACCGAGCAGCTTGATCCAGTCCTTGAGCCGGATGAACGCGATCTGGTCGCGCGTGGCCGGCACGAACGGGCGGTTCGCCATGCGCCCGAACGACTGCCGCATGCCCCACAGGCTCAGCGAATTGAAGCCGGTGATCACGAGCTGGCCTTCCGGCATCAGCACGCGCTCGGCCTCGCGCAGCAAACGGTGCGGGTCGGACGTGAATTCGAGCGTGTGCGGCATCACGATCAGGTCGACGCTCTGCGACTCGAACGGCAGGTCGAGCAGGTCGCACCACGTCGTGCTGCGATCGGCGGGCGCGTGGGCTGCCGTGTGTGCTTCGCGCGCCCACGGATACTGATACGGCGCGCTCGCGCCGCTCGCCGGGTCGAGCACGAGGCCGCGATACGGCATGCGGTTCTCGCGCAGTGCGTCGAGCTGCGGCAGGCCGAGCTGCAGCGCGTGGAAGCCGAAGACGTCGGATACGATCCGGTCGAGCTGTGCCTGCTCCCAGCCCAGCACGTAACGGCCGGGCGGCGAGTCGGTCCAGGCGGGCCAGTCTATAATTTGACGGTCAGACATAACGATGATTGCGCGCCTATGAACGAGCTGGAATACGTGCCGGTTCCGGCATTCGAAGACAACTATATCTGGCTCGTCTCGGACGGCCGCGATGCGATCGCCGTCGACCCGGGTGAAGCCGCGCCCGTACGCCGGGTTCTTGCCGAACGAGGCTGGCGGTTGACCGCTATTTTACTCACGCACCACCACGCCGACCACGTCGGCGGTGTCGAGGCGCTGCAGCATAGCCAACCGGCCGATGTTCCGCTCACCGTTTACGGCCCCGCGGCCGAAGCGATCGGCGTGGTCACGCGGCCGCTGTCGGGCGGCGATCGCGTGACGCTCGACGCGCCGGCCGTCGCGTTCGACGTGCTCGACGTGCCGGGCCATACACGCGGCCACATTGCTTACTTTCAGGCGGCCGGTCAAGGCGCGGCCGGGCAGGGCAACGCGGTGCCGCACGTGTTCTGCGGCGACACGCTGTTCTCGTGCGGCTGCGGCCGCCTGTTCGAAGG